>CAMDPK010000233.1 GCA_945904015.1 Candidatus Kuenenia stuttgartensis
TGGGTCGAAGTCGGCGGCCAACCGGTCCGAGCCAGCAAGAAGAGCATCGACTGGTGCAAACAAGCCGTCGAAGTCTGCTGGAACGCCAAGAAAAACCAAATCCGCGAACCCGAACGCGAAGCCGCCAAAGCCGCCTACGACGAAGCCACGAAAATCTATGAGGTTCGATCGAAGGAGGCGGTGGCGGAATGAATGCTCCAACCATTTGCGACGGTCAAGGAGATTCCAATGTTTGAAGAACTACGAAGCCTCTTTGAGAAGGCAGGAGTTAGCCTCGAAGGTCTTAAAGTCACATTGCCCGGAGTGGCATTCACAGCGGATTCGGAATTGACAATGACCCTCAATTTCGATTCCGCAACGAATGCTGTGCTTCAAGCAGATAACGCCGACACTTTGACAGCCGACGCTCTCACTCTTTCCCATTGTCGAATCAGCCGTCGTTATTCGACAAAATTTGTGGACCTCAACTTTGACATCCTTTGGCCGCGTTCCGACGAGAGCTTAGCGTCGCTCAAACGTATGCTTTCGGAACACGGACCAAATGGTCTTACCTCTATCACGAACGAAGTTCAGATCGTAATTCGCCCTAGGAAGGCCACAAGTGGGCAGAAATCAGTCAGAATATCCGCAGCGGAATGTGCAAGAATCCTCAAGGGTCGTTGGCCGAACGACTCAATGCTTGATTCCCTCGATGCGACGATCACCGAGTTGCGGGACTATCCGGTTGCTGATCCCAAACCAACGTCGGAAGTCTCACGAGATGCTCAAGGCCAAACCAAGAAGCCCGGATCGCACAGCGAATCTCGGCATCGGTGATTCGCAAGACTTAAGACGGGATGCGCGATGGGTAACTACAAGCCAGTAACCAATCAGATTTTGACTCTTCACAAAGTAGGCCGTCAGTTGGTGTCTGAGTTTGATTCGTCGAATTCGAATATGCACCAGGGTAGCAATGAAAGCTGGGATGACTTGCTTGCTGCGGCGAAGAGTGGTCTGGATGCGTGGACTGCGAAATGCGTAGTACTCTTGGAGGACAGTGGATTAGAAATCGAGCGTCTGCAATTGCTTCAGGCAACTGCTCCACCAACCGTCCCTGATCGGTACAACTTCAAACTGGCAGCCTTGAGAGGCTGCCTGATCGCTAGACTCCGAACTCTGACCGAGATTTCTCAGAAAATTGAATCGACGAAATGTGAAAAGACCTTGGTCAAGCTGACGGTTGACGACCTCGATTGCTTTCGAACTGTGTCTCAAGTATCGCCCAATGATGTTCTGGGATTTGCGCGAAGCGCGTTCCTTGAAGATGACGTAGAAGAAGCATTTCTCGATGCATTGGGAGAACCGTACAAGGAACTCGATTCAGGCGCAGAGACACGCGACTTATTTACCGACCATCTCTGCTGTCAAGGAAAGCGGTTGAGTACTGCGATCATGTTCAAAGGGCGGTCGGTTGCAGGGGCACTGTCGCTTCGAGAATGCGGAAGCAGAGGAAATCAACTGCTGAAATTGGCTAAAAACAATGCTGCGGAATGCTTCATCGTCCAGCACGTCAATAAGATCGAATCCGACGTGAGGGAGACGTTGATTGACCTCGTGTTGATGAACACTCGATTTCCAACAGTCTATGTCGGCTTCATTGATGGCGTTGACACCGCCCGTGTCTTGAAAAGTTTAGGGCTAAATCTATCCGAGTTAGCCGAGAAAAAGTCGAATCGGTCTTCGCGTGCTGTTCGAAAGCAGACAGCAAAAAGGTGACACTGGCGGGGAAAGAGCATGATCCAGCTCAAGCGTGCCTACGAAGCCGCCGCCAAGTCAGATGGGCTGAGGATTTTGGTCGAGCGGCTTTGGCCTCGCGGGGTCAGCAAAGAGAAGGCGGCGATTGATCTCTGGTTGAAGGAGATCGCTCCCAGCACGGAACTGCGGAAGTGGTTCGGCCACGATCCCGACAAGTGGCCGGAGTTTCGGAAACGCTATCGGGCGGAACTCCGAGCGAACAAAGACGTGGTGACGCAATTGAAGCAGAAGATTGCCAAGCGAACCGTCACGTTGGTGTTCGCTGCGAGTGACACCGAGCACAACAGCGCAGTCGCGTTGAAGGAGTTTCTGGTGCGGCGGAAATGAGCGGTCGGCTGCGTGTTTTCGCGGTGGGCGGTTGATACTCTTTGCGGCCAATTCAGCCACTCACCTTGTGGAGCCGCATCATGCGTCAGGCTTGGCTTTCTGTTTTCGTCGCCGTTCTGTGTTCTGCCAGTTGTATCCCGGCCATTGCCGATGGCCCGGCGGACAATCAAGCTGAGAAGGTTCGCCCGATTCCGCCTGCGGGCATCGAGGTGCCGGAGGCGGAGCGCGATGACCTGGAAGATGGTCTCAAGAAGCTCAAGACCGCTATCGACGAACTGGCACAGAAGAAGGACGCTCGCACGCAAGAGTTGTTGCCTGATGTCGTCATCTACCATAAGGCGGTGAATGACGCGCTGACTTATCACGAGTTCTTCAAGCCGCAGGAAATCAACACCGCGAAATCGTTGCTTAACGACGGGCTGGCTCGCGCGGAGCAGTTGAAACGGGGCGAGGCTCCGTGGACGACGGCGACGGGACTTGTGCCGCGCGGGTACGTCTCGAAGATCGACGGCAGCGTGCAGCCGTATGGACTGATCGTACCGGAATCGTTCACGCCGACTGGACCGCATCGCTGGCGGTTGGACCTGTGGTTTCATGGCCGAGGCGAAGTGCTCAGCGAGGTCAACTTCCTGGAAGACCGCCGCAAGAACAAAGGGCAGTTCACACCGACCGACACGATCGTACTGCATCCTTACGGCCGCTACTGCAACGCGAACAAACTGGCGGGCGAGATTGACTCGCTTGAAGCGATTGAGTCGGTGAAGCGTCGCTACCGCATCGACGATGACCGCATCGCCGTGCGTGGGTTCTCAATGGGCGGAGCGGCCTGCTGGCAGTTCGCCGTGCATTACGCCGACCGCTGGGCCGCCGCCGCTCCGGGAGCCGGGTTCTCCGAAACGCCCGATTTCCTGAAAGTCTTTCAAAGCGAGACGCTCGAACCGACGTGGTACGAGCAGAAGCTGTGGCACATGTATGACTGCACCGACTGGGCGGCGAATCTCGCTCAGTTGCCGACGGTCGCTTACAGCGGAGACAAAGATCGCCAGAAGCAAGCGGCCGACATGATGGCCACCGCGCTCAAGGCCGAAGGGATCGACCTCACGCATCTCATCGGGCCGGACACCGCACATGCCTATCACCCTGTGACGAAACTCGAAGTGGATCGTCGTATCGACAGCATCATGGCCCTCGGCCGAGTCGCCATGCCGGACACCGTCCGCTTCACGACTTACACGCTCCGCTACAACCGTATGAATTGGGTCACGGTCAGTGCGCTCGGCGAGCACTGGGAGAAAGGGTCCGTGCGGGCGTCGATCCAAGCGAATCCGCTCAACGCCGAGATTGTCCTGGACGTCGCGAACATCGAGGCACTCACGCTGAATATCCCGCCGGGCCATGTGTCGTTCAGCACCGACTTGCCCGTCAAAGTGCTGGTCACCGACGGAGGACAGCAGCAATCGGTGGAGGCACCGAAGGCTGGCTCGGATCGTTCATGGCAAGTGTCGCTTCGCAAACACGGCACGACTTGGAAGCTGGGTGGTCGCCCAACGGACGACCTTCGCAAGCGACACGGCTTGCAAGGACCGATCGACGATGCGTTTCTCGACTCGTTTGTCTTCGTCCGTCCGACCGGCAAGTCGTCACACGAGGCGATTGGGAAATGGACGCAGTCGGAACTCAGCCACGCGATCGTTCACTGGCGGCAGCAGTTCCGAGGGCAGGCTCGTGTGAAGGACGACACCGCCATCACCGATGCCGACATCGCCAACAGCAACCTGGTGCTGTGGGGCGATCCGACCAGCAACGCCGTCTTGAAAAAGATTGCCGACAAGCTGCCGATCCGCTGGGGCGAGACCGAAGTCGTCGTCGGCAACCGCAAGTTCCCGGCCGAGCATCACGCCCCCATCGCGATCTACCCGAACCCGCTCAATCCAAATCGGTACGTCGTACTCAACAGCAGCTTCACCTACCGCGAATACGACTATCTCAACAATGCTCGGCAAGTCCCGAAGCTGCCCGATTGGGCGATCGTCGATGTCCGTACTCCGCCCAATCCGCGATCCCCCGGCAAAGTCGTCGATGCCGATTTCTTCGATGAACGCTGGCAACTCAAGCCGGCTCGATCGGAATGAAGTAGGTTGGGACTCTGTCCCGACCGAGCGGGTCGGGACAGAGTCCCAACCTACGCCGACAGCCGCAGTACCGTTTTTCCTTGGAGGCAACATGCGATTCACGCTCGTCCTCATTCTGAGTTTGATTTCAGTCGCGAAAGCTGACGACAAAGTTCACAACTGGGTCAAAGTCACCGACAACGCCGGATGGCAGCCAAGAGATTCTCAGGGCGAAGTTGTCTTCAAAGATCAGCTTTGGATTTTCGGAGGGTGGTTCGATTCGTTTCATGCTCCGCCACGCGATGTGTGGAGTTCGTCGGATGGCAAGACGTGGAAGAAGGTGACGGACGATGCTCCGTGGAAGCACAGCGACTTGCCGATGACGCTGACGTTTCAAGACAAGATGTGGTTCATGGGGGGCTGGTACAACGGTCGCCTGCCGGGGCACTCGGCCAGCAACGAGGTCTGGTGGTCGACGGACGGTGCGAAATGGGAACAGGCCACCGCGAAGGCCGGTTGGACTCCGCGGATCGCGGCGGCGGTCGTCGAGTTCAAAGGTCGGATGTGGATGCTCGGCGGGACCGAGAACTATTACTTCGGGGACGACAGCAGCTTGAAGAACGACGTCTGGTCCTCGGCCGACGGCAAAGAGTGGAAGCAGCACACGGCCAACGCTGGCTGGTCGCCACGAGCGTATCATCAAGCGGCGGTGCTCAACGGCAAGATGTACGTCTTCGGCGGCGGCAACTACGTCCCGAAATATCACGGAGTCAACGACGTCTGGTGCTCGGAAGACGGCGAACATTGGACGCAACTCACCGAACACGCCGGCTGGTCGCCGAGACTGTGGTTCTCGTCGGTCGTGTATCGCGATCGGATATGGGTGCTCGGCGGTTGGTCGAACAATCCGTCGAAGAACTGGGGCGACGTGTGGCACTCGAAAGACGGCAAGGACTGGACGCAGCTCAAGTCCGACGTGACTTGGAAAGAACGTCACGAGCACTCGGCGTATGTTTTCCAAGACAAAATCTGGCTCGCCGGCGGTCACGCGACACCGCTCAGCAGCGAGGTGTGGTCGCTGGAGTTGCCGAAGGATTTTGGGAAGTAGGATGGGCACTCCTGCCCGTCTGTGTTTTCGCGTCGAGAGGGACGGGCAAGAGTGCCCATGCTACGAAAGAACAAGCACTGGCCACGGGCTGATTGCGGCGAGCTGCCGAGCTTCGGCCTCGGTCGGCACGAAAAGCAGGACGTCCTCCCGATCTGTCTCGGACAAATCGAGATCGTTCGGTACACGCCATTCAGCTTCCTGAGTCCAGTCGATGGTCTTGGCTCCGCGACGCGAGCGAGTCGTCTTCAATTGGAAGAACGGTCGGTCGGAGTTCGGCAGAGACGACCATTGGTCGTCGTCGCCGTAGATCACCGGCTTGGCTCCGCGCGATTGCAGCCACTCGCGGCGTAGGCAGAGGCCGTAGGCTTCGCAGTCCCATCGGCCGCGATGCGGGCGGAACGTGCGTTGCTTCGTCAATTCGTGCAACGGGTTGGCAGAGAAACTCACCACGGCTGCGTCGCCACGAATTCCTGTGGCAGACGCGATCAGTCGTCGCTGTTGCACGATTCGCGACAACGCGGCAAATGCCGAATGGGTGCCGGCTTCTTTCCGTAACAGCAAGTCGTCGATGAAGTCCGTCTCGGATTGATCGGGCCACGGGCCATCTTGCCGCCGAGTCCAATGCACGAAGTAATCGCCGTCTGGCCAAGGCATGTCGGTCAACGTGGGGCACGTTTCCAACGTGCCGTTTGATTGAGATGCGAGCACGTTGGAAACGTGCTCCACGAACAGCCACCAGCCGACGGCACCGAGCGACTGCAATTCGGCGGCGACTTCGTTTGGGACGAGTGGATCGCCCAGTGCCAGCCACACCGAAGCCGTCGGCCAGGCGGAGTTCAAAAGTCTCGCTCGCAGTAGCTGATGCAGATTCCCGTTCGGCCGCACCTGCAACGCGAACACTTGATCCGACGCCGCAATCAGCACGCGGTCGCTCAGCGGCAAGTCGGAGGATGGGCACTCCTGCCCGTCCCCGCTCGTTGAATGCTGGACGGGCAGGAGTGCCCATCCTCCGAGCGGCGACACGAACACGTCCGATCGCGAGACGTCTGGCTCTTCGACATCTCGCGCGAGGCTGCTTCGCCAAAGCTGACGTCGCAACCGCGTGAGCCAATCGACCAGCGTGCGGCGTTCATCAAGATGCACTCGCAGGCGACGAAGGCCGAATAGGATTGCCGCGCGTTCGAGAAACCGATCGACCGTCGTGCCAGAAGCGGTCAGCAACAGGTCTCGCTGGGGATCGAGTTTCGCCGTCGCCGAACGGAGTACCGCGAACCAATCCGGCCGCTCGTCGATGGCTCGGCCCAGACGCGAGCTGATCCAGGCGACCTTGCGTCCTTCGGGAACGCCGCTCGGCCACCACATCAATCGCGGCCCCAGCCAGTGTTCCAACGGCCGAGCTTCGCACTCCGGCCAGCCGAGTGTCAGCTTGGCTCCGCACCGCATCGCTTCGTCCAACACATCCGCCCAAAGAGGACGCGGATCGCTGCTGGCTTTGGTCTTGCTGGTTTTGCGGCGAGCCTGCGTTTCCATCCGTTGCCGCGCCGCCTCGATCAAGAGGGGCAAAACGTCCGCACCGAGCGGCAGCACCGCAAATGACTTGGACCGTTCGTCCTCCCTGCTCAACCACCCCGAAGCAATCAGAGCCTCCACAAGCCCGGTCATTCCATGCCCTCGTCGTCTTCAGCAACGAGGACGATGCTAACACAGAGTCACTGCGAGTTTCAGTCGCCGGAACGACACCGTTCACCTGCCTCGGTGGCTGGTGACCTCCAAAAACAGCGATGCCGCCGGGGTCAGGTGCAACGGCTGGTTCGCCGGTGCCTCATGCCAACCAGGGTAATCGAATATCAGCAGCTCGCCGCTCAATCACTGGCCAGAACACTTCCGACCGTGGATACGGCTTCTCGTAAAACTCGCTATTGTGTCGATCAAAATGCGATTCCACCTCTTTTTCGCTTGCCGTTTCGATTGCCTCCATTTGCGCCCAGCGTTTTCGCCGGTGTAACGACGGAGGACCATTCGGAAAGATGCTGATCAGATTGATGAAGCGCCCCAGGCTTTCAGCGTCCTGGCCTTCTTCCAGCACTTTCAGCACGAACGGCCAAAGGTCGCCTGCTGAATTGTGAAAGTACTGATGAAAGCCGCCGTTGTTGACCTCCATTGGGAGCCAAAAGCAAGCCGTGATCATCTGCTCTGTCTCATTGTTGGTCTTGCCATTGACCCACTGAAAACAAGAGCAGAAGTGCAGAGCGTCAAGGACGGCGAATGGATCAGTGCCGTTCCGCTTTGCTAGAATCACGTTCGTCGTACTTCCAAGGGTGGTTCTGATTCGGTCGGCCTCGGACTGGAGGTACTGAACGTACTTCGGAGTAAGGGGCGGGCGCTCCACTTCCTCGCCATCACCTGGAGGGTCGCTCTTCAGTGAGTCATAGGCTTGCTTCACCAAGTCGCGATAAGGACCGATTGTGGTCATTGTTGTCGGATTCCGTGGGACTTTGAAGCGTCGTGAGTCTTGCTGCCGAACAGTTAAGTGTGTCGCATGAGGCTTTTGTCGGTGGCAGCAGTCTCTGGCTGAGTGAACTGACTACCAAACTACCGTCAGCAAAATGATTTGCCCAGCGGCGTGCAGAACAAACGGCGTCAGTCTCGTCCGAGATAGGCCGCGTGTAACCACCCCTTTCAAGGTCGTCACTTCGATGGTTTCTTGTTGGATTGGTGTGGTGATTTCTTGGCGAGGAGTTTGGCGGTGGAGACGTGGTGGTTTGTCTTGCCGCTGGTTTGTTTGGGGCGCGGTTTCTTGGGACCGCGTTTGCGTTT
>CAMDPK010000234.1 GCA_945904015.1 Candidatus Kuenenia stuttgartensis
CGCGGCTGCTCGTGCGGTGATGGCAGCAGTCGGCGAATGCGTTCGACGAGCGAACCGCCGCTCGCCGCGACCGATGTTTGGGGCATACGACCGCGCAGTCCCTCGACCGAGACCAGCATCCGGGCATAGCCAGCCACGTCGCCGCAGACTGAGATCGCCAAGTCATCGCAGCAGTGCTCGCGCTCTTGGCGAACTCGACGAGACAGCCACCAAATCGCCGGATGATAAAAGAGCAGCGTTTCGACCAACGTCTGCACGACGTTGACCGCGAAGTCATGCCGCCGAATGTGAGCCAGTTCGTGCGCGAGCAACGCTTCCAACTGTTCCGGCGACAACCCGAAGATCGCACTCGCCGGTAACAAGATGACCGGCTTGAATGCTCCGACCACGCACGGGATCTGAATCAGACTCGATTGAAAGAGCCTGACCGCGCGTTTCAAACCAAGCCGTCCGGCTAATCGGCTCAGCATCTCTTTGAGCGAATCCGAAACCTCCGACAATCCAACTCGCTGCAACCGTCTCGCCGAGTGCCAGCCAATCAACGGCCGCACCGACAACAAACAAACTCCCGCCAGCCAACCGCTCACGAGTAGCGCGAGATGCGGTCGCAACCATGACTCCGCTTGTTGCCACGCTGTCAGTTCCATCGGCGACGTCGCGCGTGCCTTGGTCGGACGCGGTACGTCAACATCCACCGCCAACCGCCCGTCATGGTTTCGAAGAGTGCGGACTTCAAGTTGCACCGGCTTTCCTTGCAGCTCCGGCCCAGCGTCGATGCCAATGGTCTTGCCTGTGCCGAAGAGGTCCACGACATCGCCGCCGTTGACGGTCAGACTCCGTGTGCTGACCAAAGTTCCGAATTCTTCCGGCGTCACCGATCGAGTTAGCCCCCAAGCGAGCAACGCCGGCAGTGTACTCAACGACAACAGCAGCGTGACGCACCCGAAAAAATATCGAGCATTCGCCGACCGCTGCCGCAACAGCCCCAGCCCGACCGCCGAAACTCCGACGATCACCGAGATCAACCACACGCTATGAATCAACATCCAACCGAGCGACTCAACCCACGCATTCGAGCTTGGCATGTGATATCTCCCGTAGGTCGCCATCCCTGGAGTGCTGCGGCTCGACGCAGCCCTCCATTCAGTTGGAATGAAGACGTTGATCACTCAGAAAGGGCTGTCGTCCAGGTCGTTGTATGACGGCAGTTCTGCGATTTTGGGTATCCGTATTTCAATGGAATGGAGGGCGGTGTCGAGCCACCGCACTCCAGGGCTACGTTCCACGCCGTTTCGCCGCTCGCTTCCGGCTCGCGGCGGCCTTCTGACCATCGAGCTGTTCGATCAACTGCCGAATCTCGTCGAGGTCCGCTTTCGATGCTTCTTGCGACGAGAGCACCTGCAACACGAGCGACTTGGCCGAGCCGTCATAGAGCTTCTGAATCACCTCGGACATCACATTTCGCCGAGTTTCCTCTTGACCGGTCGCCGCTGTGAACGTCATCGGAAAGGCGGACTCGTCCCGCTCGACCAAGCCCTTCTCGAACATGACCGCCAGCATTTTGACGGTGGTCGAGTAGTTCGTCCCCTTGTCCTCGTTCAGTGCGTTATGCACCTCGCGAGCGGTCGACGGCCCGGACTCCCAGAGCTTCCGCAGAATCCGCAACTCGACCTCCGTCGGCTGCGTCGATGCAGGTCTCGCCATGAGTGATCTCCTTCCAGACAAACCAACAAGCGAATTGATTCGCCACAGAGTAGCGAAGTAATTCGCTTGTGCAAGTCCAGAAGAAAGTAGCCGAGTTCGTCCGACCCACGATTCGGGCTAGTCGTCGTTGGCCTTCGCGTCAGCGACCGGTTGCGCTCCCAAGCTCCGCTTGGGGACGGGGCTGCGGAAGCTCTGCTTCCGGTTTCCGCCCGATTTCCTTGGAGACCTCCTGCGCCGCCACTGCCAGTGTTTCGACCTTGACCTTCACGACGGTCTTTTCACCCAGCTTAGTCGCCACATTTTCAAATGTGATCCAATAACGGTAGGGCCTCAGTCGGTATTCGTAGTGCGACAATGTCTTGCCTGCCGGTAGATGATCGTAGAGTCCATACGAGGTCGCGAAGTGTCCCTGGCGATCGTCTCTGACGGCATCACACGGTTCCGCAGAGTGCTCTTCTCCGTCGGTGTCGATCGCGCGAAATTGAAAGTCGAACATGTGTCGTGGGTTGGCAGGATCAGCGTGGCTCTCGGGTTCACGAAGCACGACAGCCGTTCCCGTTTCGAAGCAGGTTTGTGCCTTCGTGCCAAGCACTTCGATCAACTTGTAGGTCGAGGCGTGTCGGTCATTCGGCTGAATTGGATCAAGCACTTTGCCTTCCGGGTTGATCTTCACGAAGCGGCCCCAAGGTTCGTCGGTTAAACCGATGCGCCATACTCCTGCCGGATGTGCCCATCGCGTGCCCAGCGGTGGTTCAAAGAACCAACGGGCCGATCCGCGTAACTCATGCGGGGCTTTCACTGGCTGGTGGAAGTCCATGCGCATCAGAAGCGTCGGTGTTTGATAGTTGATCGATGGCTGAGCTTTCAGGCCGCTGAATCTCAATAGGAAATCAATGGCATCGGCATCAGGTGTGGGATTTGATGTCTTCTCGTCGAATTTTGCCCAACGATCTTGGTGATGGAGCACATATCGAGGCGGCCAATTGCCAACTATTCCAAGCGGCGAACCATCAGGACTCCAACCTTCATTGACCGGTCGCGTGTATTTCGTGAGCCCCACAAATTCGACTGACCGTCCTTCGGGTAGAGTCGCAACATAGCGTTTGCTGGCGTCCGGCTTCGGTTCGCCGATTTTGGTATCCACAATCGCCGCCGCCGGTTTGTTCGCCTGAGCGTTCGGGACGGGCTTGTCGCCGTCAATGATCTCGAACTCAATCTGGCCGCTGGTGATCTGGTCGCTCTTCGATTTCTCGCCGTCTTTCGGACTCGCGACATTGATCGAGACCGAATACGTCAGCTTGTATTGGCCCGCGACGGGCGTCTTGAAATACGGGTGCCAGTGCTGTTGACCGGGGCGCGGGTTCTCGCCGAGTCCGACGTTGAGGTAGAACGGGCCGAGCGCTTCGCCGGGTGCGAGCTGTTCGTGGTAGTGCGGGATGTGTCCGAGCAGCGGGATGTTCTCGAGCGCGATCGGTTCGCCCTTCGCGTTGAGAACCTTCGGCGTGTTGCCAAAGAAGTCGGGAGCGGTGTCGAACTTGATGGGCTTGTCGCTCGCGTTGCGGAAGAAGACGACCAGCGGGACTCGTTCGCCGCTGCGGAATTTTCGTTGAGGTTGCGGCTTCGTCAGCGCGATGCCGTATTGCAGGCCGAGTTTTTCGTTGCCCCAAGTCGGCTGAAACTTGTCGATGAACTCAGCCGCCGTCTTGCCGACGTAGTGGCCGTTCTCTTCCACTCGATCTTGCCGCGAATGAGGTCCGGGGCCTGCGGGTTCGGCATCGGTCGCCTCGCCGCCTCGATCTATCAGCCGGAACGCGCTAGCGTCCGGTTCGAGTGTTGGTGGCTTCTCCGAACCGGACGCTAGCGCGTTCCGGCTGATGGGCGGATTCGTTTTCGAACGGAGACCCAGCGGCCACACGGAGAGAGCCTGCTGCATGTCGGAGAACACAACGGCCAGGCGTTGGCCGTCGTCGGAGAACGCGGCGTCATTGGCTTCGGTGTGGAGTTCAAACAGCTTCTGGCCCGTTTGCGTGGACCAGATCGGCACGACATAGCCGGTGCTCTTTCCCTCGACCTTGTCTCCCGTTCCCAAGCGAGCGAGCCAATGGCCGTCTTTGGAGAAGACCAAGTTCGGACTGCGACCGCTGCTGAAGCTGTACGGTCCTTCGAGTTGTTGCAGCAGCTTGCCCGAAGTCGCGTCGAGCAACTTCACGCCGAGGGTGTCGCCCATCGCGAGTTGCTTCCCATCGGGTGAAAGCTGAATGCTCCAGACATGGTTCGAGTAGATGCCGGTGACGTCCGAATCGGAGCGCGCTCGGCCTTTGTTGTCATTCGTTACTTCGAGCAACCACTGTCCGGTGCTCGTGTCCCAGATGCTGGCCCCGCCGCCATTCGTCGTCGCGAGCCGTTTCCCATCGGGCGACAGCGACATGGCAATGAGGCTGGTCTGATTCTTGTGCGTGAGCGTTCGCAACATCTTGCCGGTGGTTCCATCCCAAACGACCGTGTGAGCGTCATAGACCAACGTCGTGCGTTCGTAATTCGTCCCCAGGCTCCCGACGATCACGGAGAAATCCGGCGTGCAGGTCAGGCTGCGCAGGGTGTCGTTCATTTCGATTTTGGGAATCGGCAGCTTCGTCAGGAGCTTGCCGGTCGCCGTCTCCCAAATCCCGACGTAGGCGTCCGTGGCCGCGATGACTCGCCGCCGATCGCCGGAGAACATCAATGTCCCGTCGCGAACCGCTCGCCCATGCTTGTCCGCTTGCAGCTTGATCTCGCTGATCAACTTCATGCCGACCACATCCCACCGCCGAATCGTGATGAAGCTCTGATTCGACGCCGTGACCAGTTCCTTCCCACCGTTATCAAACCCGACCGCCTGCACGATCCAATGATCCGGCAGAAGCAACGCCGGCTTTCGCAAAGTGCGGAGTTGGTCCTCGCCTCCACGTTGCGGGTTCTGAATCACTTCGAGGCCGCGGCCGGTCAGCAGGCAATCGGGCACTTGGAGTTTGTTGGCATCCTTGACCCAGCGAGTACCGGAACCGCGTCCCTCTTTCACGACGGCTTGGGCATACGTCTCGAAGTCCGTGAGCGAAATTGTTCTCACACCGTGTTTGGCAGCTTCGGCTCGCAATTCTCGGTAGGTCTCAAGATGTCGCTGAGCCGTTTGCTTGTCGGCTTCAGACTTCGCTTGGGCCGAATCGGGCAGCTTGCCAACGACAAGGAATTTCGTGGCGGGAGTGATGCCGACGGCCGAACCATCCAGGTTCAAAAGTTGATCCCGTCGCCGACCATCAGAGCCAATCTCGACATTGCGAACGAACGCGGCGTCGAACCATGCCAGTTGAATGACTCTGGATTCCAGCACGTCCGTGCTGGCGATGGCGACCCGATCGACCGGTTCAATCAAACGAATCTCCAAACCAAATTCCGGCCACGAGTCTTCGGCGGCACTGTTGCGATCGAAGTAGAGGCAACCGAGTCGCGTGTCATCGAGTGCGTTGATCTTCGGCAGCGACTTGTCGCGCTTGGCGAGATTGTCTGACGAAATGGAGAACTCATCGAACCACAACAGAATCTGTGCTCGGTCCTTTCCCGCTGGAACTTCTGGGCCAAGCAGTCGGAATGCCGGACCCTTCCGTTCGACGATCCAATCCTGGGGCGCGATCGCCCGTAGTCGCCGCGTAAACAGCTCCAATTCCGCCGCCCTGTCCGGCACCGGGCCCTTCGGCAGCGACGTCTCCGCATCGGCGTCAGGGACGTTCGCGACGACTTCTTTCGGGAGAATGGCCTTCGGATCGGTGACAGAGACCGGCAGCGAGCCGCCGTTTCCCAATCCGGCTTTCACCCAGATCTTCCCTGGCTCGTTGGGAGGGAACCCCGGTTCGGCGATCGTTTCGTGATTGCGCGACGACCACAGTCCTTGACGAACCCACTCCCGCCAGTTCAATCGCATCCGACCGGTTTGACCGGCTTCGATCTTCGTCTGTGGGAACGGCTCGCGATCCGCGGTGAGCCATTTCGGTGATAGACCTCGAATCCATTCCCGACCTCGAACTTTTTCGCTCGGCAGTTCGCACAACAGGACGAGGTCTGCTTCTGAGAAACTCAACAACTCATGGGACTGATTGAGAATCTCGATGACGATGACTTCGCCCGCCTGCTCATCGACCTCGACGACTGGCTGAACGGCGAGTTCGACTTTCTTTCCCAGCCAAGCCGGAGAACGCAGCCGTCGCTGCAGAAGGGGCTGTTCCGTCGGAATCGTGATCTGGAAGGGGAGCCGTTGCGGGGAGTTTCCCGCCGCGAGCAACCAATGCGTGCCGACCGGCAGCCCATCGAGCGACACAATCCCCTCGCGATTCGGCGATCTCAGCCACACGTCTGGCGAAGTCTTGGGAAACCCGACCGTCGCTTTCACCACATCATTGAACAGAGCCTTCGATCCCCGCGCATCATGGACTCGCAGCCGAGCCGGATCGGGTGGCATGCCCTGAGGCTTTGCGAAGGGCGTGGAAGTCTTGTCGCCATCCTTCTCGCCCACGCCTCCGTTGTTTGTCGGATTCGTTTCGTCCTTCGAATTCGGGAGACCTTCGGTCGGGTCGAGGGTGGGGTCGGGAGATCCACGCCCAGCGCGATTTGAAGAGGAGACAGAGACATCGACTGAATCAACCGCCTCCTTTTGACGCTCTGATCGCGCGGGTTTGGGCATCGGCAGTTCGATCTTTTCTGTTTGCCCGGCGGTGATCGTGAACGTAACCGGGGGAGAGCTTGTCCCACCTTCAGGGAGCAACATGACGTGGTACGAACCCGGCTGAAGATTGCTGACGCGGTACGACTCGGCCTTCGGATCGAACTCAAGGCGATAGGCGTCGGTCGGATTGTAGAACGCGGAACCAAGCCCGAAGCCGCTGCGCGGCATCGTTCGTGACAGCATGAACCCGAGCGGCGATTCAAGCGAGTCGGCCTCGACTGCGCCAGTGATTCTGAATTCGACGCTCCCAACCTGTGCTGGATCGTGTTCCAGCCGCTCGTCACGTTCGTCGCCGAATAAGTTCCAAAGCAACGTGCGTTTGGATTTGATCGGAACAATCCGCAGCGTGCCATCACCCGGCGCGACGTCCGGAATCGAGAGTGTTTCGCCCTGACGGAGCATTACGTCCAGCGTGCGAGCGACGCTCAGACTTGACTGACGACCGCCAAGGTTCGGTTTGCCATCGGCGGGTGCTTGTCCGACGGACAACCAATTCCCACTCGGATAAGTTTGAACGGTCACGCGAGCGGCGACCGATTCTCCCTTCCAGAGCAACTTCACCGCGTGCAGCTTCGTTCGGTCAAGTCGCAAGTTACAGATGGCAAACGGTTCTTCTGTGCGAGGGAGCATCACATCGAGAACTTCCCCCTTGTGTTCCGCTTTGCGTGGCGATTGTCGAGGCGAAGGCCAACCATTTGCGTCCAACAAATGAATTCGGAACCGACTCCATTCCGGAGCGACCCGAAGCTTAAAACGGCCATCGCCACCAAGTGGTGACTTTTTGCGAAACATTGGTCCGACCAACGCCCCGACCACCGGCCGACCGTCTTCAAACAGCAAACGACCGGCAACGGCAATCCCGGTGGGCGAGTCATCGTCCAATTTCGTCGTGGCGGGATCGGCCATTGGCAACACGCTCTGAATCCGCTGCCGAATCGCGGGCCACTCACTCCGGAAGTCCTCGCGAATCGCGGCCATGCAATAACCAAACCGGCAAGGCCCCAGCGACTCGGATGAAACTTCACCTTCCATCGGAGGTGTTTCCGGCACATCTAATTCTTTGGCGAAATGCAGCATGACATCTGGCGTCTCCCGAAAATGCTTGCCGAAAACCCTCCGTCGCCGATCAATCCAGTACGCACCAAATCGTTGCTCCACGACCCAATCTTCCGGCAATGACCGTCGCAACTGTTCAACCAATCGCTGTTCGTCATCCGGCATTGCTTGGAGGAATGCCACTTCGGAATCCCGCGGTTTGGATTCGGGGATCGGCGGTTCCGTCTGATCCAACTCGCGTTTAGATCGCGTCGGCGAAATCTGATCATCCGATGTCGCCAATTGCATGAGCGTCGCCAATCCCGCCAATACGACGACCGCCGACATCGTCAGTACGCGCGGGCTGAGCCGCAGTGACGGTGCGGCCGATTCGCCCAACAGCCGCGCGATCCGCTGGCGGAGATTCGACGGTTTCTGATGGCCGGTCGCCAGCAAACTCACCGCCGCGACCGAGCGACCGAGCTCGGCGCGGGTCTCCCGACCCCGCCGGCTGAGTTCCGCGACGACCAGCAGCGACTTCGCGTAGTCCAGCGGCATCGCTCCGCAGGCGACCACCAGATCGTCGCAGC
>CAMDPK010000235.1 GCA_945904015.1 Candidatus Kuenenia stuttgartensis
TCCTTGGCTCGCGAGTGAGCATTCGCTACCCGACGCGCTGTGGACCCCGGACTCGTCGGTTCCTTGGAAGTTCGCGGCGATGGCACCGAATTCTGCTTCGGCTTGGTGTCTTGGGAACGCACACGATTGGCGGATGGTCCGAGCAACACGAACAGCACCGGGACGGCCAACGGCATGAAACGAATGACGAAGACGGTCCAAGCCGGCGAAAGTTGACGACGTTGCATGATAGAACCTCCCTGGCCTCGGATATCGACCCCAGAAATGACATCCAAACAGCCGCAGTCCAGCTTCCCTCGCTGGCACAACGATTGGGACCGTCACAACCGGAACACTTTCACCAACTCGCGGACCTTGCGAGCGTTTCCAACTCGACCGGGTTCGCCCACTTCGCCGCGCTGTCTGTCGTGCGGCCACATCAGTTTCCAATCGGAGTCCCCTAAAAGGCTGGCTTCCTCCCTTGACGTCTGCTTTCCTATGCCGCCCAACGCTCGCGAATTCGTTATTCCGCAAGCTCAAGGCGAGTTGCTCGCTCGGTTCAGCAGCTTGAAAATATCGGAACGTGCTGTTGGTCTCGATCCCAGCAAGATGGCGAGCAGAGTTAGTTTTGTGAGGATTCAACGGCGTATTCCGACATTGTGGAGTTTTCCGTGCAAGACGCCGATTGGCACAAGGAGACGCCTCGCGCCAGAGTCGCCTCTTGCGCCTAGGTTGTGTGATTGAACCGCGCCGCATTCCGGCTCCGGGTCAAAGGATCGATCCATGCTGTCCCTCCATTGGTTGAGCCGAATTTGGGCTCCACGCCGCAGCGAGCCGTCAGGTCGCGAGCGGACCAAGGAACGCCGCTTGAAACTGCTGCGCTTGGAGCAGCGTCGGGTGCTGAATGCGGACTTCAGTTTCCATCCGAACGCCAGCTTGTCGCTGTCGCACGTCGATGGCGAACTTAGCATTCGAGAGGTCGGCACGCATGTCGAATTCGATCTCGCGGGCAGCGTGTGGCAAGACACGGGAACGAGCGGCCTGACCGTTGATAACAGCACCGCCAACCATTCGATTCTGTCGATCAAAAAAACGGACCTCGAAACGCTCGGTCTCGGCGTGATGATCGGTGCTGCCGATCTTTCGCACCAACTCACGCTGGAGACTCAAGGCAACGCGCTCAACCTGCACTTGATGGCCGGATCGCTCACAGTTCAGGGATTTGGCGATGTTCAACAGGTCGGCGCAAACTCATTTCTCATCCACGATCTGTCGATCACCGCTGGCGATGACGTGACGTTGGAAAACACAACGGTCTCTGGAATCCTCGCGATCACGGCCGAGGACTCGATCCTGCTCAACGGGACGATCGAAGCCGATTCGGCGACGCTGACAGCGTCGCACGGGTTCATCGCGGGCGGTGGCTTGCTGTCGGCCGAGTCGCTGGACTTGCACGCGGAGACCGGCATTCACGGCGGGACGCTGACCGACTCGCTGTCGCTTTCGGCGACGTCGATTTCCGCCGTCAACCTCGGCGACTCCGACGTGCGGTTGTCGAACGCGAACACGCACGACACTTCGGTGACGGAGTTGACGACCGAGGGAGGCGACTTGGTGTTCGCTCAATCGGGCGGCGGCGACGTGACGTTTGTCGGTGAACTCAGCAGCGGCGGCCACTCCGGCGGCAGCATGACCCTGTCCAGCGATGGCAGCCTGACGATCGCCGATGCGGACGACGCGCTCGATTCCGGTGAGGGGACCGGGGGATCGCTGCTGATCGGCAACGCGACCATTCACCGCAGCATTCACGTTGGTGACGGCGACATCTCGATCCTGGGAAACGACAACGACCTGCTGATCACCGACGACATCTTCGCGACCGGTGACATCGAGTTGCAGGCCGACCGCGACGTGATCGTTCTCAGCCGCATCACGGCGCACGGCCCTTTGAGCGACCTCAACATCACGGCCGACGATGATCACGACGGCAGTGGTGGATTCTGGCTCGACGAAGCACCCACCGAAACCGATGCTCAGCTGCACGCCAGCCGCGACATCCACATTTTCGGGGCCAATCTTCGTGCCACGTCCGACGCGTTGGACAGCGTGCGAATCGACGCGGACGGCACGGCTCAGCAAATCGTGGCCGGTCGTGACCTCACGCTCTTGGCCAACATCGGGGCGGGGTATTCCTTGGCGGGAAACATCGTCATTGATGGTCGGCAGACGATCGCCGGTTCACTCACCGTTTTTTCCAACCATCAGATTTTGCTCGGCGCGGACCAAACGGTCGGCGGTGATCTGCTCTTCAAAAATGAAGTGCGACTGGCCCACGATGTCGCGATCACGTCGGGCGGCGATGTCGTTTTCGACAGCACGCTCGACGACGACGGCCTCGACATGACGGGATCAGCGTTGACCGTCACGGCGGTGGACGAAGTCATCTTTGTCGACACGGTTGGAGCCAACGTCGGGGATCGGCTCGATTCGCTGACCGTCATCGACGCGGGTTCTGTCGACTTCCTGAATTCGGTCACGCTGGAAGGCGATCTGCGCGTGACGACGCAGTCCAGTTCCGATCCGTCGGAGGGGCGAATCAATTTTCACAGCGCGGTCACCACCAACGCCGGGTTGGCTACTGGATCGGTCGAAATCCACAACGCCGGCCCATTGACCATCAGTTCGCAGGCCGAGTTCCTGGTGGCTGGCACTTTCACGCAGCAAGGCTTCGGAACAACGGAACTGGGAGCCAGCCTGACCACGTTGGGGGGCGGCGTGCTCTTCAGCGATGCGGTGTTGTTGACCGAATCGGTCAGCATCAACAGCAGCCCAGCGAACGGCGACATCACGTTCCGCGGTCCGATCAACAGCGAAGACGACGGCGGCGGCGAACACAACTCGCTGACGCTGACGGCAGGGTTGGGAAACGTCTCGTTCGGCAGCGATCTCGGAGCCGGAACGCTTGGCGATCAAACGCTCGGCAATCTGACGGTCGTGTCTGCCAGAAGCGTCGTCTTCGGATCGTTCGTGGACGGTGCTCCCGGCACGGCGGGACCGTTGACGCAGATTCTGCTCGACGGCGCGATGGACGTCGGAGTCGGCGGTAACGTTGTCGAGAACGGGATCATCTTCGAGACCGGCAGCGGCTCGATCAATCTCGTCACAACCGACGACGTCGTGCGGCTCAACGGCCCCGTCTCGCTGCTGACCAGTTTGAACATCAACACCAACGCCACCGGTGACGGCGGCCACGTCACGTTCACGTCGGCAGCGAGCATCGACGGCGAGTCCGACAGCTCCAACGGCCTGACCATCGACGCCGGTCTTTCACGAGTCGTCTTCAACAACGACATCGGCCGAACCAGCAAGATCGGAGTCTTCACGATCACACAAGCCGACGCTGGAGTTCTCTTCGGCGAAGACGACACCGATCAGGGCCCTGGCACGACCGGCCCCGTGACGACAATCATCACCGATGGCGAGATCAACATCGGAGTCGATGACCACGTCATTATCGGTGGCATCGTGCTCAACGGCGGACTCAGCACGCTGCGGATCGAGACGCCGGATCGAGCCGTCCGATTCAACGGCCCGCTCACGATCGAGTCGGACGTGGACATCAACTCGAACGCTAATTTCACGGGCATTCCCACGCGCCTGCTGGACGGCACATTCGACATCATCGGCGGTGCGTTGACGTTCACGTCGGACACAACCATCGACAGTCAGGACGGCGAGTGCAACGACCTGACGATCGACGTCGGAGAACAGCAAGTCTTGTTCAACGCGAATCTCGGCGTCGGAGTCTTCGGCGATCAGAAACTCGGCAAGCTAACGATCACGCAGGCGGACAACGGCGTCATTTTCGGAGAAAGCGACGTCCATCTCGGCCCCGGCCTGACCGGCCCGGTGACCGCCATCGCAACCTGCGAGGCGATCAACATCGGTGTGACCAATCACGTCATCGGCGGCGCGGGCATCGTGTTCAATGCGGGGTTGGACGATTTTCTGGAACCCCGAACGTTCCACCTCACGACCGAGGACGCCAGCGTGCGGCTCAACGGAGTGGTCACGCTCAACAGCGACCTCGATGTCGACACGAATGCGATGATCGACACTGGCGGCGGCACGGTGACATTCACGTCCGCGGCAACGATCGACAGCGAAACCGGCGAGACGAGCAGCCTGACCATCGACGCGGGCACGCAACAAGTCTTGTTCAACAACGACCTCGGAGCGATCAACCCGCTCGGAGCACTGACCATCACGCAGGCCGACTTCGGAGTCCGATTCGGGCAGGCGGGCATTCCGGGCGAAGCCGACATCGGTCAACGCTCCGACGAACTGGGACTGATTTCGAAGATCGCGACCGACGGCCCGATTGACATCGGTATCGGCAGTCACGTCATCACCGGCGGCATCGTGCTCAATAATGGCGACGGTACGCTGGCCATCACGACGACCGATGACACCGTGAGATTCAATGGCTTCGTCACGCTCGCGTCCGATGTGGACATCAACACGAATTTCACGCCGCTTTCCGGCGGTGCGACGGTCACCTTCACCGAAGCCGCGATGATCAATAGTCTGCTCGACGAAAAGATCGAAGTCATCGCGGAGTTCAATGACCTGACGATTGACGCCGGCGTGGCACAAGTGCTCTTCAACAACGACATCGGCACCGTGCAATCGCTGGGAGCCTTGACCGTCACGCAAGCAGACTTCGGCGTGATCTTCGGCCAGAGCGATACCGACTTGGGGCCAGGCACGACTGGTCCGGTCGGCTGGATCAACACGGACGATGCCATCGACATCGGAGTCGGTGATCACGTCATCGAAGGCGTGGGCATCGTGCTCAATGCCGGAGTCGAATCGCTGCTCATCACGACCACCGATGACACCGTGCGGTTCAACGGAGCGGTCAGGCTTGGGACCGACTTGAACATCAACACGAAGAGCGACACGGATCAGGTTGGCGGCACGGTCACGTTCACGGAGTCCGCGACCATCGACAGCGAAACGGGCCAGTTCTACGACCTGACCATCGACGTCGGGACTCAGCAGGCGTTGTTCAACAACAATCTTGGCGAATCACAATCGCTGGGGACATTCACCATCGAACAAGCCGACGCCGGTGTGATCTTCGGCGAAAACGAGGAGCGGCAAGGTCCGGGCACGACTGGCCCGGTGACGATCATCACCACCTCCGGATCGATCGACATTGGTGTGGGCGAGCACGTCATCATTGGCGGCATTGTTTTCAACGCGGGCGAGGGCACGCTGCTCATCACGACGGCCGGCGATCCGCCTCCACGGCAACCCGAACTCGAACAGTTGCCGCTCCCGGAATTGCCACGCCCGGTTCGGTTCAACGGAGCCGTCACACTCATTTCGGACGTGGAGATCAACACACATTCCGACGGTTTCGCTTCGGACGACGACACCACGACAGACGCCACATTCTTCATCGGCGGGCGAACCGTGATCTTCACCTCGGCCGCGACCATTGATAGCGGCCCGCTGGGTGAGGCCAGAAATCTGACGATCGACGCGGGCACGCAGCAAGTGCTGTTCAACAACAACTTGGGCGAGACCAATCCGCTGGGTCTGTTGACGATCACGCAGGCGGACGACGGCGTCATCTTCGGACAGACCGACACCGATCAAGGTCCGGGCACGACCGGCCCCGTGACCACCATCGCCACCGACGACGCGATCGACATCGGAGTCGGTAGCAACTCCATCAATGCCCAAGCTCGTGACGCCGATGGGGGCGAGACCGGCATTGTCGTCGGCATCGTATTCAACGCCGGTGGCGACACGCTGCAGATCACGACGACCGACGATCCCATCCGATTCAACGGGCCGATCACGCTGAACTCGAACATCGACATCAACACAAACACGTCAGGGATCGGCGAGGACGTGACCTTTACGTCGGCCGCAACCATCGATAGCCAGGCTGCTCCCGATGACGAACACAACGATCTCGTCATCGACGCCGGCTCCGGAGCGGTCTTCTTCAACAACAACATCGGAGCCACGCAGTCGCTCGGCAGCTTCACGATCACACAAGCGGACGCGGGAGTGACGTTCGGCCAGCACGACCAATTCGAGCGTCCAGGATTGCTTGGCCCGGTCAACATGATCATCACGGAAGGTCCGATCGACATCGGCGCCGGAGACAACGTGATCACCGACGGCATTCAACTCAACGGCGGTTTGCAGCCCGTGTCCGAGTTGATTCCGGTCTTGATCGTGAGCCACCTGGACAGCATCCGCTTCAACGGTTTGATCGTCAGCCAAGTCGAACCGCTCGACATGAACGGCATTCCGGTCCACTTGCCGGAAGTCGATTTGACGATCAACGCGGCCACCGGCGTGTTGCTGACGAACGCGTCCGGAATCCTGACCGACGACTACAACGTCGTCATCAATGCCGACACCGACGACGATTCGGTCGGCGATGTCGTCATGGACGAGCAGACGCGGATCGTCGCCGACGCGGGGTTCATCGACCTGCGCGGTGCCAACGTGCTGCTCGGCGAAATCGAGACGACGAACGGGAATCTGGTGGGTGACACGAATCCCGCCGTCAGAATCACCGCCACGTTTGGGGCCATCGTCGACATCAATGATGGCTTCGATGAAGACAGGAACCTCGCCGAAGGGTTGAACATCGTCGCTCGCACGGTCGCCTCGGACACAGATCGTGCGGGAGTCGTGCTGGATGCCGTGCTGGGAATCGGCTCCGGCAACGCGCTCGAAACTGAAATCAAGTCGCTGATCGCCTTCAATCACGACTTGGACATCGATGGTGACGACGTTGTCGACACTCCGGCGGACGGCAACATCGAACTGCATGACATCAGCGGCTTGGCCGAAGACACTGCGGTGGTCGACGACCCGCGCACCGGCTCCGAGCACAAAGTCGATTTGATCTTCGTCCACAATCAGGCGAATCCGCTGGAAACGGGAGACCCCGACCGAGGCGTGATCGACATCAACGTCGAGTTCGGCGACTTACGAGTCCTCGACGACGGATCACGCACGCTGCTCGACGAGATGATCAACGACATCGACCCCGGCGATCTGGCGGTTGCGGCCGTGCAGTCCGAAAACACAATCCGACTGACGGCCGACACGCTCGAGATTGCTGACGATTTGCTGGCCATTCAGGACGAACCCGCGACCGCCGATGAGATCTTCGAAATCATCGAGCTCAATGCTCGCGCCGACTTTTTCCTGGAGACAGGCCGAGTCATCTCGACGGACCAGAACTACGCCAGTTCATTGGCGTTCAGCTTCGAGGACTTGAACCAGAATCGCCGGCTCGATCCCGACGAGGACACCAACGACAATTTCATCCTCGATTATGAGGCGGATCCCAAGCCCAAAATCCTCGCCGACGACTTCCACAAGGATGTGATTCACATCACTGCCGACTTTGACCGCAATGGACGCACGGTTTCGACGGCGGTCACCCGCGACTCTGAATTTCCCGGTTCCCCCCTCATCGACAGAGTCATCGTGGACATGAACCGAAACGGTGTGCTCGATGTCGACATCGAGAACAACGGCGAAGACAACAGCAACGGCTACATCAATGAGGACGAGAACGGCAACGGCCTCCTCGACACGGGAGAAGACACGAATGACAACGGACTGCTGGATGTTGCCGTTGACAGTCTCAGTGAGGACGTGAATCAAAACGGCCTCTTCGACCCTGGAGAAGACACGAACGGCAATGGACTGCTGGACGTTGCCAGCGACGGCAAGGTGTTCCTGGGCGAGGGGTCGACGATCAGCACGGATTCCGGCATCGAGCAGCAGGTTTCGATTCGGCCTGATGTGGGCAAGACCGACACCGCATTCTTCGAGCACGACATGGTCGTCGTGAGCAATTTGGAGTCGAACGGGACCGGACCGTCAGGCGAACTACTGCTGGGCACGATTCGAGTGCCGATTGGAAAGCCCGGCGAAAAGAA
>CAMDPK010000236.1 GCA_945904015.1 Candidatus Kuenenia stuttgartensis
GGTGGTGACGATCAGGATCACGACGGCTCCGACCGTGATGACTCCCGTGGCGTGGGAAAAGCCGAGCAGCGGTTTGATCAGCGCGCCGGCTCCGACCATCTGCGGGATCAAGTAAAAAATGCTCACCGCCAGCGTGCTGATCGCCGCCGTGAGCTTGATGCCGCGCGAGTGAAACTGGCTGTCGAGCGCGTCGGCAAACGTGAACTTCCCCATCCGCTTGAGCGGCTCGGCCACCACGAACAACGCCACAATCCAACCCGCCAAATAGCCCACCGAATACAGAAAACCGTCGTACCCGTAAAACGCAATCATCCCGCAAATACCCAGAAAGCTCGCCGCCGAGAGATAGTCCCCCGCAAACGCAATCCCGTTCACAAACCAATGAATCCCGCCACCCGCCGCGAAGTACCCGGACGCCGACTTGGCTCGTCTTCCCAAATAGAAGCTGAGGCCCAGCGTGATACCGACGAAGATGGCGAAGATCGCCACAGCCAGAGTCGAACGTTCGTAGATCATCGAGGTCTTCCAGGTTCGTAGTCCCGCCTTTAGGCGGAACCGATATGAGAGCGTCCGGGCTGGCGAAAACACCGCCTGAAGGCGGAACTACGAACTGTTGGACTCCGCGAGTGCCTTGTCCAACTGCGGGCGCACCCCCAACTCTTCGGCCCAAAGTCTCAGGTACGTTTCATCGAGTTGCCCCTGCACGAACAACATGTCGGCAACGTCCAACAAATCGCGCGGGCGGTTGGCGACCAATTTCAAGAGGATCAAATCTTCGGGGCTGACGAAAGCGATGGCTTGCCCTTCGTAATCGTGAGACTGCCGGCGGCTCAACAAACTCCGTTGGAAATTCGACTCCGCCAAAAACACATCAACATCCACGCCGTGGCTTTCGAGGTAAATCCGCAGTTTGACGAGCGGCATGCCAGCCACCTGATCCACCCATCCTGACTCGTAGGCTTCCGGAACCGTGAAGCCCTTTTCGGTCGCCTTGGCAAAGAATTGTGGCAAGGAAGACCTTGGGAGCGAGATCGTGAAATCGACATCATGAGTTGGTCGCGGAATGCCATGAACCCGAACCGCGATCCCACCCATCACGACGTAAGGAGCATGCAATTCCTCCAGCACATCCACGATGTCGTACAACGCCGCCGTGAGATCAGTCATCTTGTGACCTCGTCCGAGCAATGGCAGTCAACATGTTGCGATTGCGTTCGTCGTTTTGCCGCCGCAGCAATTCAAATCGCCGAGCCACGATTTCCGGCGGGCCGCTCAACAAGAACTTCGTGTTCTCGCGAGTCATCTCCAGCGTGATCTTCAACCGTTCGGACGGCGTCATCTTGCGGTAGGCTTCGAGCGTTTCGGGATGCAACATGGCTTGATCTCGCGGAGCGTCTGTCAGATTCACTGACTATTCTGGCCGTGTGTCGGCTTGGCGGCAACTGGCGACTCCGGGGGTGATTCGCGGCACAACCAGGCATACAGCAGCGCCAGCAAAAGCGCTCCGCCGATCAAGCCGAAGCCGTACCAGATGGCGAGGTTCACGCCGCCGAACGTCGTCTCCATGACTTTCGGAGCGAACGCATTCAGCAGCATGAATGCGCCGTAGGCCGCGCAGTAGACGGCGAACAGCCGCAAGCCGATGCGCGAGCGCCGAGCGACCTGAACGTCATCTTCGATTTCTTTCGGATGAGCGGAGCCGTGATCGAGGTGTGCCATGTGAGGAGGGGTTGGGGGTTAGGGGCTAGGGGATTGCGACGCGATGGTAACACGCGCTGGCGCGAGCCGAAATCATCGCCGCGCGAATCGTGTTCGTACTCGCCCCTCGCCTGACCCCTCCCCACAACCGTTGCGACCGATTCAGTTCTCGTGACTGGCCGCGTTTCGTTGATCGGCAAGGTCTTCGTTCAAGGAGGTTCAAGCCTTGAAACCTACGGTTCCGAAAGGCTACCGAGACGTCATGGCTGGCGCAGATTCTGCGCCTTCGTCGTGTCGAACAATTCGGTGGGACGGAACATTCCGAAGGATCTGTGAGCGCAAGTCGCTCGCGGGGATGGTGGCTCATGGGACGATTTTTGTTGCGCTCGTTGATCGCCAACGGTCTGGTCGGTTTGCCGCGAAAGGCTGAGCCGGAACCAGCGCCGCGGCGACGGATTTTGTTGGAACGGTTGGAAGATCGGCTGCTGTTTGATGCGGGGCCGGTCGCTCCGGTGGATGTCGATGCGGAGTTGGCTCAAGCTCAGGCGGCTCAAGACGCGATGCCTGCGGATTCGAGCATCGCGGAGCCGGCCGAAGTGCGGCTGATCGAAACGCTCGACAACCTGGACGAGTTGATTGCCGATCTGACGGGCAGCGCGACGAACCGTGCCCAAGAATTGACTCCCGGTGCGGTTTCGTCAGGCTCGGCCACGGTCGATGGCGCGACCACGTCGGCGATCGAACCGAACGCTGCCGACGCTTCGCTTGCGGGAGTATTGCTGAACTCGGACGAGGTCGCGCGGCAATTGCTGACGACTTCGGACGAGCAGACGTCCGAACTCCAAGCGGCAACGGCCGACGTGCGGCACGAGTTAGTCTTCGTGGATGTTTCAGTCGAGGACTATCAGACGCTGCTGGCTGGCGTCGATCCGCGTGCGGAAGTGGTGCTGCTCGACGCGAACCGCGATGGCATCGACCAGATCGCGGAAGTGCTCTCGCAGCGCAGCGGACTGAACGCGATTCACATTGTTTCGCACGGCAGCATGGGGGAGTTGCAACTCGGTCAGGCGACGCTCAATCTCGATTCGATGCACGACCGGTACGCCGAGCAACTCGGCCGCATTGGACAGGCTCTGGCATTGGACGCGGACATTCTGATTTACGGCTGCAACTTCGCCGAGGGACTGTTGGGGCGAGCGGCCGAAGAGTCGCTGGCGCAGCTCACCGGCGCGGATGTGGCCGCGTCCAGCGATGCGACCGGCAGCGCGGCGCTCGGCGGCGATTGGGAGTTGGAACGCAGCGTCGGATTCGTCGAATCCCGCATTGCGTTTGGCGAGCAGGCTCAGCAGGGCTGGCAGTACTTGCTCGCGGTGCTCGATTGGGACACGGTCGATTGGACCAGCGGCTCGCTGAGCCAAAGCTTTTCGGTCGGCGGCGGCACGGTCAGTTTTTCAATCACCGGAGACACCGACGATTTCTTTTCGGGCAGTCCCAACGACGACACGACGAACACCGGCGGCCTGTCGCCCGTCGAGGAATCTGTCCTGTTGGACATGAACTTTGAATCGCAGACGACGATCGGCGACGAAATGGTCACGGTGGTGATCGGCTTCACGCATCCGGGCGGAGTCTCCAACGTCAGCTTCACGATTTTTGACGTGGACCTCAGCACCTGGACCGATCAAATCATCGCGACGGCCAACAACGGCGCGACCATCAATCCGTCGTCGGTGACGGTCGGATCTACGGTGAGCTTCGATGGCGTGAACAAGGTCACGGGCACGGCATCCAATGCGAGCACCTCGGCCAACGGCAACGCAACATTCACGTTCAATCAGACCGGGATTACGCAGATCACGTTGGTCTATCAGTCCGGACGATTGGCCGATCCAACCGAGCAATACATCAGCCTGCACGACATCACGTTCAACGTCGCCCCGGTGCTCGATCTGGATGCCAGCGGCGCGGGGACCGGATTCTCCAACACCTTCACGGAAGACGGTGCGGCGGTCCGGATCGCCGACACCGATTCGCTGATTACCGACACCGACAGCACGAACCTGAACCGAGCGACCATCACGCTGACCAATCCGCAGACCAGCGATCTGCTCTCCGTCAGCGGTGCGTTGCCGGCTGGGATTTCACTCGATCTGTCTTCGACTTCGACGCTGATCGTGCTGACTGGTTCGTCCAGCTTGGCAAACTACGAAACGGCGATCGAACAGATCCGATTTAGCAACAACAGCCAAACGCCGAACACGACCGCCCGCACGATCACCGTCACCGTGCAGGACACCTCGAACGCGACCAGCAACACGGCGACCAGCACGATTTCGGTCGTGTCGGTGAACGACGCTCCGACCGGCGGCAACCGCACGGTCACGACCGCCGAAGACACCGACTTCACGTTCACGACGGCCGACTTCCCGTTCAGCGACGTCGACGGCGATCCGCTCACGCGCGTTCGCATCGACACGCTGCCGGCCGACGGCACGGTGTTACTCAGCGGAGTCGCCGTGACGGCCGGGCAGATCATCACGGTCGCGAACATCACCTCGGGCAATCTGAAGTTCCGGCCGGACGCGAATGAGAACGGCTCGCCGTACACGACCTTCACGTTTTCCGTCGGCGAGGCCACGACGTTTGCCGCGTCACCGAGCACGATGACGGTCAACGTGACTGCGGTGAACGATGTTCCGACCGGCGGCAACCGCACGGTCACGACGGCCGAGGACACCGACTTCACCTTCACGACCTCCGACTTTCCGTTCAGCGACGTGGACGGCACGACACTCGCGCGAGTTCGCATCAACACGTTGCCAACGGACGGCACCGTGTTGCTCAGCGGAGTTGCCGTGACGGCGGGGCAGATCATCACGGTTGCGAACATCACGTCCGGCAACTTGAAGTTCCGGCCGGACGCGAACGAAAACGGCTCGCCGTACACGACCTTCACGTTCTCCGTCGGCGACGCCACGACGTTCGCGGCCTCGACGAGCACGATGACGGTCAACGTCACGCCGGTCAACGACGCTCCGACAGGCGGTAACCGCTCGGTCACGACAGCCGAGGACACGGACTTCACGTTCTCGACGAGCGATTTCCCGTTCAGCGACGTCGACGGCGGTCCGCTGGCGCGAGTCCGCATCGACACGCTGCCGACGGACGGCACCGTGCTGCTCAGCGGAGTCGCCGTCACCGCCGGGCAGATCATCACCGCCGCGAACATCACGTCCGGCAATTTGAAGTTCCGACCAGACGCGAACGAGAACGGTTCGCCGTACACGACCTTCACATTCTCGGTCGGCGACGCCAGCGCGTTCTCTGCCTCAGCAAGCACGATGACGGTCAACGTGACTCCCGTGAACGACGCCCCAACCGGCGGCAACCGCACAGTCACGACGGCCGAAGACACCGACTTCACGTTCTCGTCAAGCGACTTCCCCTTCAGCGATGTTGACGGCGGTTCGCTGGCGCGAGTTCGCATCGACTCACTGCCGGTCGATGGCACGGTGCTGCTCAGCGGAGTCGCCGTCACCGCCGGGCAGATCATCACCGCTGCGAACATCACGTCGGGCAATCTGAAGTTTCGACCGGACGCGAACGAGAACGGCTCGCCGTACACGACCTTCACGTTTTCGGTCGGCGACGCCAGCACGTTTGCCGCCTCACCGAGCACGATGACGGTCAACGTCACACCAGTGAACGACGCTCCGACGGGCGGCAATCGCACGGTGACGACCGCCGAAGACACCGACTTCACGTTCACGACCGACGACTTCCCGTTCAGCGATGTGGACGGCGGTTCGCTCGCACGAGTCCGCATCGACACGTTGCCGGTGGACGGCACGGTGCTGCTCAGCGGAGTTGCCGTCACCGCCGGGCAGATCATCACCGCCGCGAACATCACGGCGGGCAATCTGAAGTTCCGGCCGGACGCGAACGAGAACGGCTCGCCGTACACGACGTTCAACTTCGCGGTTGGCGATGCCACGACCTTCGTTGCCTCACCGAGCACGATGACGGTCAACGTCACGCCCGTGAACGACGCACCCACCGGCGGCAACCGCACGGTCACGACCGCCGAAGACACCGACTTCTCATTCGCAACGAGCGACTTCCCGTTCAGCGACGTTGACGGCGGTTCGCTGGCGCGAGTCCGCATCGACACGCTGCCGGTCGATGGCACGGTGCTGCTCAGCGGAGTCGCCGTCACCGCCGGGCAGATCATCACCGCCGCGAACATCACGGCGGGAAATCTGAAGTTTCGCCCCGACGCCAACGAGAACGGTTCGCCGTACACGACCTTCACGTTCTCCGTCGGCGATGCCACGAATTTCGTCGCTGCACCGAGCACGATGACGGTCAACGTCACACCGGTGAATGATCCGCCGGTCGCCGACGACGAGGCGTTTACGGTGTCCGAAGGGGGCTCCGTGATCATCCCCGTGCTGATTGGCGACACGGACCTGGAAGGGGACTCGTTGACGGTCACGCAGATCGACGGCACGGCGATCTCGGTTGGCAGTCCAGTGACGATCGCGACTGGGGTCGTGAGCCTCAATGCCGACGGCACGCTGACGTTCGCTCCGAGCGGAAATTACAACGGCCCGGCAGCGTTCGATTACACGGTTAGCGACGGCAACGGCGGCAGCGACATCGGCAACGTCAGCGGAAGTGTGACTGGTGTGAACGATCCTCCGCTGGCCGTCGCGGACACTGCGACAACAGCCGCGAACGCGCCGGCCACCGGCAATGTCCTCTCGAACGATAGCGATCCCGACGGCGACACACTGACGGTCAGCGAGGTCAGCGGCGTTGCAGAGAATGTCGGTGCGGCGGTCGTCGGATCGAACGGCGGAATGTTCACGATCAATGCGGACGGCAGCTACACCTTCGATCCGGGAACGGCATTCGAGGATCTGGCCATCGGCGAGTTGCGTTCGACCACGGTCAGTTACACGGCGAGTGATGGACAGGGTGGGACAAGCAGCACGACGGTGACGGTCACGGTGTCCGGTACCAACAACGCGCCGGCGTCGATGGCGATTCCGGATCGCGTCAACGACGACAGCGATGTCGTGACCGTCGATGTGTCGAGCACCTTCAGCGATCCCGATGCCAGCGACGTGCTGACGTATTCGGCTTCCAACTTGCCGCCGACACTGAGCCTCAATCCGGCGACGGGCGTGATCACCGGCATGCTGGCCTCGAACGCTTCGGCGAGTAGTCCCTACAGCGTCACGATCACCGCGACCGATCTTGCGGGAGCATTCACGTCGCAGACGTTCCAGTGGGTCGTGAATAATGTCCCGGTGTCAGCGTTCGACGACTTCAACAGCACCACGGAAAATGTGTCGGCCACCGGCAGCGTGCTCACGAACGACGTCGATCCCGATGGCGACCCGCTGGTCGTGGCAGCCGTCAACGGCGTGGCGGTCAACGTTGGAGTCAGCGTCTCCGGCAGTCAGGGCGGTTCCTTTGTGATCGAGACCGACGGCAATTACACGTTCACTCCGGGAACCGACTTCGATGACTTGGCGACGGGCGAAACTCGCAATACCTCGATTTGGTATACCACCGACGACGGCAACGGCAGCGCCGTCATGGCCAGACTGACCGTACTCGTCAACGGCACGAACGACTCTCCCACGTCAACGGCCATCCCCGCGCAGGCGTCGCAGGACAACGACGCCGTGACGTTCGGCGTCGCGTCGCACTTCACCGACCCGGACATGAGCGACACGCTCGCATTCTCGGCGAGCAACCTGCCAGCGGGCCTGACGATTGATCCGGGATCGGGCGTGATTGCCGGCACGATCGACCATTCGGCCTCGGTGAGTAGTCCGTATTCCGTGGTCATCACGGCCACCGATCCGTTCGGAGCGACAACCTCGCAAACTTTCAACTGGATCGTCACGAATCCCGTCCCGACCGCCGGCAACGACACCTTTACGACCGAGGAGGACACGCCCGTCAGCGGCAGCCTGACCGCCAACGACTCTGATCCCGATGGGGACACGCTGACGTACTCGCTGATCACTCCCCCGGATGATGGGGTGCTCACACCACCCCTTTCAAGGTCGTCACTTCGATGGTTTCTTGTTGGATTGGTGTGGTGATTTCTTGGCGAGGAGTTTGGCGGTGGAGACGTGGTGGTTTGTCTTGCCGCTGGTTTGTTTGGGGCGCGGTTTCTTGGGACCGCGTTTGCGTTTG
>CAMDPK010000237.1 GCA_945904015.1 Candidatus Kuenenia stuttgartensis
CAGCAGCGAAACCGGCAGCGACCACACCAGGTCGAAAGCAAGTTGCAGAGTCGTAGTTGGGTCGTTCGGCATCGCGAGCAATGTAGCCCGCTCGCTCCGCGAGAGGAAAGCCGCAAGAGCGAATGATGAGGTGACAAGTTTTACGTAGCCGTCACCGCGTTACGACGTCACTGGCAGCTTCATCTCCGTCGGCGGACTGAGTGCGCCCTCAACGGACGTCAGCAACAAGTCCAGGCGGAACGGTTTGTAAAGCGCGTGCTTCAAGCCCATCTGCCGAGCCTTCACGATCGAGTGGCCGGGGTCGTAACCGAAGCCGGTCATCAGGATGATCGGCAAGTTCTCGTGAATCTGCTTGAGGTCGCGAAAGCACTCAAAGCCGGTCATATCGGAGAGGTTGATATCGACGATGGCGAGGTCGTAGTGGGTCGCTCGCACCAGCGCAAACGCCTCTTTTCCGCAGTGAATCGCCTCGACCTGGCAACCGAATTGGCGCAGCAATTCACGAGCGGCACTGCGCACCGAAGCATCGTTGTCGACCACCAGAATCCGTTTGTTGAGCAACAGCGGGTGAGCGGAGACCGCGGCGACATCGGGGACTGCCCCCGGCACAGCGATCTCTTTGCCGACCTCTTGAATCAACTGCTTGATCTGGCGCGTGTGCTGCAAAATCTGCTGCAGCCGAGTGGTCGATTCCGGGTCGAGACCGATGAACCGTTCCAGCAACTGCGACGCATCGACCAGAATGTCATCCGCCGGTTGGGCGACCCGATTCAGAATGAGCGACATGCTCTCGTTCGCGGCGGCACTCTGTTGCACGACCAACAATTCCAGAGTGTTGAGCGCGACGGCCACTTCGCGGCTGAACAGTTCCAGGAACTCCTGATCTTTCTCGTTGAACGCATTCTCCTGCGAGCTTTCGACGTTGAACGTGCCCAGGATGCCGTCATGCCGTTTGAGCGGCACGGTCAAGGAACTGCGGGCCGTCGCATTCCCGACCAGGTACAGCGGGTCGTGGGCCGTATCCAGGCAGAGATAACTGTTGCCGGTCGCCGCGACGTAGCCGGTCACTCCGTTGCCCGTCGGCTCGGCGAACAGTTCGCGTTCGACGGCGGCTTGCTCCATGCCGTAGACCAGCAATGGCACCAGCCGCTTGTTGTCCGCGTGACCGAGTAACCGAATCTCAACCGTCTCGAACTTCAGCAGGTCTTTCGTGAAATGCACGATCTTGGCCTTGAGCAGTTCTTTGCGTTCCTCCCAGTCCATCTCCAGCACTTCTTGCGGAGTCAGGTCGCCCAATTCCAGGCCGGCCTGATGAATGGCCTTCATCCGATCGCGCTCGTTGATTTCGGTGGTGACATCCTGCACGAAGGCGATCAAGCCGAGCGGAGTCTCCGAGGATTTTCCAAACACGGGGGTGATCTGCAGCTCCAGCCAACGCGAGCCGACCACCTGCATCAGGCCGTGCGTCGATTGATTCGTGGCCAACGCCGTGTTGATCGGCGTGAAGTCCGGCCCCTGCAATTGAGCATTGTTAAACAGGTCAAAGAAGGGCAGCCCTTCACCATCGGCTTCGCGACCAGCCAGCCGCCGCAGCGAGGCATTGCACCAGACAACACGTTCGTTCGGGTCGAGCAGCGCGTAGCCGTCGGGAAGTTGATCGAGCAATCCGCCGGCTTGAATTATCGCGCTGGCGGGCGAAATCTCTTCGCCACACAAGAAGACTCCCGAAAAGTTGCCTTCTCGAAGTTGCTGCAATCCCGACTCGACGGAATCGGAGGCGACAACCTCGAACTTGCCGCCGAGCTGTTCGGCCAACGCCGACATGCGGTCTCGCCGTCGGCTAAACAACAGAATCTTCGGCATCAGAGCCATCGCCGCTCACACCCCCTCACGCCACTCCACAGCGTCAGAGCTATTTACCCCTCGCCACTCCGCGAAGCAACTCCGCCAATTCGTCAAGTCATGCAGGGTTCAATGGTTGCCGGCCGGTGCGACCTCCGTCAGAAACTGACGCGACTCGGACATAACATACTGCTCGGCACCTCCGAAGCCGATCAGGCGATAGCCTTGTTGAGCCACTCGGCGAGCTTCGTCGGCACTCCGCGCGGGATACCCGCAGGCGATACCGTGCCGCTGGCAGGCGGCGAGAATTCGATCCGCCGCTTGCATCACCAGGGGATGATCGCGCTCGGCACCAACTCCGTAGCCCAGCGCCAAGTCCCCGGTTCCGACCCATAACCCGTCGAGACCACCGGCGGCGATTGCCTCGACGTTTTCAACCCCTTCCGGGTCTTCGATCAGCGCCAGCAACAACACTTCGTCGTTCGCAGTTTTGACGTATTCCGATCCGCTGATTCGCCCCCACAGTGTGCTTCGGCCAGGACCGAACCCGCGATTTCCTCGCGGCGGATACATCGCGGCGGACACCAGCCGTCGCGCATCCTCTACGGTGCGGCAATGTGGAATCAAGATCCCCTGCGCTCCGAGATCCAGCGCGTGCATGACCGCTTCCGGATCATTCGGCCGCAGCACTCGCACGATCGGCGTCGTGCCGCCGGCGAAGCAGCCCTGAACGAGACGATCGAGCGTCGTGGCATCCAACGCTCCATGCTCTCCATCCAGTAACACGAAGTCCCAGCCGGCGTAGCCCAGCACCTCGCACAGGCCCGGTTCCGGCAGACGCAGCGAACTGGACCACACCGTCTCGCCAGCCTTCAGTTTCTGTTTGACTCGATTCGGACGAATTGTCATGAGCAAGACTTCCTGAAATCAGACGTGTGAGTGAGAGCGAAACGCGGCGTCATCACGATGACCGCACGGTGGCGGAAAACTATCGCAACGAAACCGCAACCGACAGCAACTTGCCCCTCACAATTCCGGCAGCTAACGTCACCGACCACAGAGATCATCGGCCGAATTTGAAGACGCCTTTTTGGGAACTGCGAGACACACCATGAAATTCCTGCTCCCATTTCTTGTTCCGCTGGCGATCGGCGTCACCAGCGGAGTGCTCGCCGCACTCTGCGGAGTCGGCGGCGGAGTCATCATGGTTCCCGCGTTCGGGATGTTGCTGGGGCTGGACCAAAAGCACGCCCTCGCAACGTCGATGGCCGTCATCGTCCCGACGGCGATCGCGGCGACCGCTCAGCATGTGAAGAACGACCTGATTGACTGGCGGATCGCGATCATCACCGCCATCGCGGCGACGCTGACCAGCTACTTTGTCGCGGACACCGTCAAACAGTTCCGGAACGAGACGCTCACCCGCATCTTCGCGGTCGTGATCATTCTGTTCGGTGTGCTGATGCTCGTGACGCCAACAACAAAGTCCGCTCAAAAGGCGAACCAGCCGCCGGCTCTCCCATCGAACGCCGCTGACGAGAATTCCTGATGCCTGCCGAAAACAATTCACTCCGCCTCGCGATGTGGTCGGGGCCGCGCAATATCTCGACTGCCATGATGCGTTCCTTCGGCAACCGCAACGACAGCGTCGTCTGCGACGAGCCGTTCTATGCGCACTACCTCCACGCCACACAAAAAGATCACCCTGGAAAAGACGAGGTCATCGCTGCCGGAGAAACCGATTGGCAAAAAGTTGTCGCTTGGCTGACCGGCCCCATTCCTGACGGCAAGCGGCTCTTCTATCAGAAGCTGATGACGCATCACTTGCTGCCGCACATGGACCGCGATTGGTTGGGACGAGTGACAAATTGTTTCTTGATCCGCCATCCGCGCGATGTGCTGACGTCGTACATCAAGATCGTCCCCAACCCAACTGATGAGGACACCGGCTTTCCTCAACAACTCGAAATCTTCAACTGGCTCCGCCAGAACGGCGGCGTGACACCGCTCGTCATTGATTCGGTGGAAGTCCTCAATGAACCTCGCCGCACATTGGGTTTGTTGTGCGATGCATTGAATCTCGACTTTCAAGAGTCGATGCTGGCGTGGGCACCGGGCTTGCGGCCAACGGACGGTGCTTGGGCCAAGCACTGGTACAAAGAAGTCGAAACCACCACTGGCTTTCGCCCCTACCGCCCCAAGCCCGATCAAGTCCCCGCTTCGCTCTCGGCCCTGTTCGATCGCTGTCTCGCAAGTTACGAGACGTTGTTCGAGTACCGGCTGAAATAACCCTGCGTCGAGTGGCCAGTGAGTCCACAACCGACGGTGCCAGTCGGAAGTGCCCGTCAAGGCTGCGATTCGACGCTCGACATCGCATGGGCCGCAGCCACGAGACCATCGACATCGAGACCGACATCCGCCAGCAACTCGGCGCGTTCGCCGTGCTCGATGAAGCGGTCGGGGAGGCCGAGGCGTTTGATGTGATCGGTGCGGAGACCGGCGTCGTTGGCAGCTTCGAGAACCGCGCTGCCGAAGCCGCCGCAGATCGTGCTTTCCTCGACGGTGATGACGAAGCCGCACTCTTCGACCGCTTTGAGAATCGTGTCGGTGTCGAGCGGCTTCGCGAAGCGAGCGTTGATGACACCGACGTCGAGTCCTTCCGCTCGCAGATTCTCAGCGGCACGGACGCAATCGCCGAACTGTGTTCCGAAGGCGATGAACATGCCGTCGCTGCCCCATTCGTAGATCTCGGCTTTGCCGAGTTCAACCGGTGTCGTCGGTCGTTCAACTCGCGCGACGTTGGCCTTCGGGTAACGGATCGATGTCGGACCGTCGTGGCTCAACGCGAAGTCGAGCATCGGAGCGACATCGGTTTCGTCGCCGGGTGCCATCATCACCATATTCGGGAAACAGCGCAGGTACGTGTTGTCGAACGCTCCGTGATGCGTCGGACCGTCTGGGCCGACGAGGCCGGCTCGATCCAGGCAAAACACAACGGGCAAGTTCTGCAGCGTGACCTCCTGGAAAATTTGGTCGAAGCCGCGTTGCAAAAACGTGCTGTAAATATCGACGATCGGCCGCATCCCGCTTTTGGCCATGCCGGCGGCGAAGGCGACCGCGTGGCCTTCGCAGATGCCGGTGTCGAAGAAGCGATCGGGAATCTCCAGGCGAATCTTGTTGAGCGCGTTGCCGGCACACATCGCGGCGGTCAGCACGCAGGCGCGCGTGTCGCGTTTCATCGCCAAGTGAATCGCATCGCTCATCGCGTTCGTGTACGCGCGGCTGGACGAGGCTTTGACCGGGACGATCTCGTTGTCCTCGGTGCGAGTGAACGGCGACGGCGAGTGAAACTTGACCGGGTCTTGGCAAGCCGGCTCGAAGCCGTGCCCTTTTTCCGTGAAGACATGTAGCAGCACCGGACCTCGCACGTCTTTGACCATTTCGAGGTATCGCCGCATGGCGACGAGGTCATGTCCATCGACCGGGCCGATGTAGCGAAAGCCCATTTCTTCGAACAGCATTCCGCCGTGCAAGAAACCTTTGACCGCGTCTTTGAATTGGGCGAGCGCATGCTCCATCGTTTCGCCAACGACCGGCAATTTGTTGAGCAGCCACGCGACGTCGCGCTTCAGCCCGTTGTAAAAGGGAGCGACGCGAGCTTTATCGAGCGTCTCGGCCAAGCCGCCAACGCGCGGGCAGATGCCCATCTTGTTGTCATTGAGAATGACCAGCAAATCTTTCTTCAGCCCGGCCGCATTGTTGAACGCTTCGAAAATGATGCCGGACGGCAAGGCTCCGTCGCCAACCACAGCCACTGCCTTGCGACCGTCGGCGTGCAACAGATCGTCGGCCACTTTCAACCCCAGCATCGTTGAGACGCTCGCCCCCGCGTGGCCGGTCATGAACAGGTCGTAGTCGCTCTCGGCCGGATTGGGATAACCCATCAAGCCGCCCTTGCGGCGGATCGACTCAAACTCGGCGAAGCGGCCGGTGATCAGCTTGTGCGGATAGATTTGATGCCCGGTGTCCCAGATCAGCCGGTCCTTCGAGAAATCGAAGACCGAATGCAGCGCGATGCACAACTCGACGACGCCCAAGTTGCTGGCGAAGTGAGCAGTGCGGTCGGAACAGACCGAGCAGAGAGCCTCGCGGATTTCCGCGGCCAATTGGCGAAGCTGCTCTTCCGAAAATCCCCGCAAATCCCGCGGAGACTCAAGACGCGAAAGCAGATCGAATGTCATCAATGACCTCGTTTTTTGAATGCGACGTGAGCTGATTCCTCCAACACGCTCACACATAGGCGAGCAAGATACCGCGATTTCCATCCGGCGTGAAGTAGTTTGTCCCCAAGCTTCGCTCCCCACGGAATTCCGTTGGACCGAAAACGATTCTGCTCCCACCGTAGGACGGCCTTCCCAGGCCGTCATGTCGGCCAAGGAAGGCCGACCTACTCCGGTGACTCACGCCCACAGAATCGTGATCCGAAATGCAGACCACCTCATTAACGCTTCGGGGACGTGTTCGTCGGCCAGAATGCGAAGTAGCCTACGAGGTCATGCCTGCAGATCGCAGAGCAGGTCGGCGAAGGCGGACTTGAAGGCGTCGTGGTTTTTCCAGTTCGAGAAGTCGGGGATGTGGTATTCGCGGAGTTCGACGGCCAGGTCTTTGCCGGTGTCGGCGTCGAAGCAGCTCCAGGCGCGGATGCGATCGATGCTCACCAGCCGGATGGGGAACCGTTTCTGGCGTTGCTCGCAGAGTTCGGCCTGGCGCGCATTGCGAAGCTCGGTCCTCACCCTTCGCTGTTCATGCTGTGCTCCGAGAGCACCAGCAGCAGGCGGTCGTTGACCTGGATAGCTCGGTCGATTTGCTCGATGAGTTTCTGGCCTCCCTGCATGTCTTCCGGAGCGAACCAGACCCGCAGCTTTTCGCCACGCATCTTCTCGTGCAGCCGCCGAGCGAACTCCTCGTCCTGGCTGCGATCGCTGATGAAGCACGATTGGTATTGAATCGGCTGCATCGTCCCGATGAGCGACGGCAGGTAGGTGATGAAATCCTCCCGCACGCCGCAGCCGTGCAGGCGCTCTTAGCGGGTGGCCCAGTTTCGCAGCGTCAAGTTGGGTCTTGTGCGGCCGGTGTTGATGCAGGTGAACCACCGCTCGTCAGTTGGGTCGTGTTGCTGATCGAGTCGCACCCGAATGATGCACCCAACACCGCTTGAAGCAATCTGTGCGACCCTTCGATTGAAGACTTGAATCGAAGGTTTGAAAATCGCCCCACTCGCATTGACGGGCGCTCCTTGACATTGTTCCGTCGCGGACGAAAGTCCGCCCTTCGTTCGACACCATCTGCGTTGTCGCATTCGCACCCCTAGCTCAATTGGATAGAGCATCGGTCTACGGAACCGAAGGATCCAAAGCACTGCCGGTTCTGGACAGGTTTGTAAGTCGTTCCAACGACGCCCAAGACTTGGTTCGTGTCCTGACGAACGACCGCTCGCCGATCAGGAACCGGAATGTCGTTGACCGTCACGAGTCGAGTGAGTTCAACGTCGTAGCCCAAACCCGCTGCTTGAATGGCCTCCTCGGCTGTGGCTGGATTGTCCAGTTTCGTTCCCAGCCGATGCCACGGCACTTCGCCGAAATAAGCCATCGCTGTTTTGCCGTTTGTCGTCGCCAGATCGTGCGCCATTGAATGCTCCTTGAGGGAAACGTAAGCGATCTGCGAAGCACGCGCCTCGTCGCTCTAAACGTCATACCCGGCGATAGAAAGCGTCGCTGGCAATCGTAATGGTCGGGGCATCACCAGATCTGACACGGTTGCCTGAAGCTTCAATCATTCACTGTTGGGGCTAACAAGCAAGAACGATTTTGCTGGCCGGCTGGTAGCCACCAGGTGTCCGATTCTGAGGTTCGAACAAATCACTAGAAATGACTCGATCGTCTCGTTTCGACTCCCAAGCCTAAAGCCAGTCGGTG
>CAMDPK010000238.1 GCA_945904015.1 Candidatus Kuenenia stuttgartensis
AGCCCCCGGACATCCCCTCAAAGGTCAGTTCGGGGGCTAACGCCGCCCGGCTCGCCTGAGTGTGAAGCCGATGTCGCTGCCGTTGATTCAGCCGCTTGATCCGCCGCCCGATGTCGCTGAGACGTTGCGTCGGTTCGCCGACTGGCCGAACGTCGTGCTCTTCGACAGCGCGTCGCGTCGGCCCGAGTTGGGCCGTTTTTCGTTTCTCGCGGCCGAACCCTTTGAGTTCGAGGAACTCGCCAGCGTGCCGTTCGGCGTCGATCCGTTCGCTCGGTTGCGCGTGTGGTCGCAACGCTTCTCCAGCGAGACAGTGCCGAACTTGCCGCCGTTTCAAGGCGGTATTGCGGGACTGTTGTCGTATGAGTTGGGTGGCGCGTGGGAACGATTGACGCGCCCCGCCATCAACGAATTCGAACTGCCGTGGCTGGCGGTCGGACTGTACGACTGGGTCATCGCGTGGGATCACGAACTCGGCAGGGCGTGGGTCATCTCGCACGGCTTTCCCGCCGAGGGCACAGCTCGCGAACGCCGCGCGCTTGAGCGAATGCAGTCGGTGATTGCTCGGCTGAACGTGGGGCATGTTGCCAACGTGCCCGGCTCGTTCAAGCACGTTGAAAAGGTGCCTCACCCGTTCACACGCAGCCCCTTCGACGTGGGGGGCAGCAACTTCTCACGAGACGAATATCTCCTCGCGGTGGAACGGGTCATCGAATACATCCGCGCGGGGGACATCTTCCAGACGAACCTGTCGCAACGGCTGCTGTTTCCTGTTCGCGAAGACGCACTCGATTTGTACCTGCGACTGCGGCAACTCAACCCAGCACCGTTCGCGGGATACTTCGCTCACGACGATTGGACAATTGCCAGCGCATCTCCGGAACGATTCGTGAGTGTGCAAAACGACGTGGTCGAGACACGCCCAATCAAGGGAACTCGGCGGCGACGGCATCGCCCGGAAGCGGACCTCTTCACCGAAGACGAACTGCGCGAGAGTGAGAAGGACCAAGCCGAAAACGTGATGATCGTGGACCTGCTCCGCAACGATCTGTCGAAGGTCTGCTCGCCCGGTTCGGTCCGCGTGCCGAGTTTGTGTGCTGTCGAGACCTACGAGACTGTGCAGCATTTGGTCTCGGTGGTTCGTGGCACACTGGGCCGAGACTCAGCCGGCCATCAACTCAATGCCTGGGATTTGCTGGCGGCGTTGTTTCCCGGTGGCTCGATTACCGGCGCTCCGAAGGTTCGGGCGATGCAGATCATCGCTGAACTGGAACCCACCGTGCGCGGCCCGTACTGCGGCAGCTTATTTTACGTCGGCTTCGACGGCTCGGCCGACAGCAGCATCCTGATTCGGACATTCACGATTCGCCGAGGCTGGATTCAATGCTGTGTCGGAGGTGGAATTGTCGCGCAATCTGATCCGGCCGCCGAATACGAAGAGACCCTCCACAAGGCCGCAGGAATGTTGCAAGCCCTAACCCCCAACCCCCAACCCTCAACTTCTGCCCCATGATTCTGCTGATCGACAACTACGACAGTTTCGTCTTCAACCTGGCCCGCTACTTCCGCGAGTTGGGTCAGGAAGTTTCTGTGGTGCGAAACGATCGCGTCACCGTCACCGAAGTGGCCGCGATGCGACCAGCGGCGATCGTGTTGTCGCCCGGCCCATGCACGCCCAACGAGTCCGGAATCTGCGTGGATGTCGTGCGGCAATTGGGATCGAAAATTCCGTTGTTGGGCGTGTGTCTTGGTCATCAAACGATTGCGGCGGCTCTGGGGGGCGAAGTCATCCGAGCGGCTGAGCCATTTCACGGCCGGACATCCCTCGTCGAGCATGATGCCACGCGGCTCTTTGTCGGCTTACCGAATCCGCTGACGGCAACTCGGTATCACTCGCTGTTCGTTCCGGAAGCCACGCTGCCTGCCTGCTTGCGGCCGACGGCTCGAACGCGGGATGGCGTGCTGATGGCTTTTGAACACACCAGTTGGCCGACGTTCGGGGTGCAGTTTCACCCCGAGTCGGTGCTGACCACGGGCGGGCATCGATTACTCCAGAACTTCTTGGACTTAGCCGGCATTGCCAGTTCGAGTGCCCTTGAGGTCGGTGATCTCGACCGCTTGGAACAGATCGTCCGCCCGATGTCCGACCCCGAAGATTGGGAAACGGTTGGGCCGCTCCATTGGTGATGCCTGTGCGGTCGATCGTTGAGCGGCTCAGGCAGAGTCATCTCGGACCGGCACCGCCAACTTTGCCCACTTTCACCAAGTGGCCTTTCGCGCCGAACAGGGGTTGCAGCTTCGGCAAAACCGGCAGAGCCGATCTGATTTTCTCGCTGCTCAAGGTCGATAGAACCAGAAGCGGGGCACCCGCGTAGGGCAAGCTGTTCAGGACGAACGGTGAAAGATGCCGGACGGCACTCGTCGAACGGTTTCTGGATGAGGTGAGAAGATGCGACGCAATCGACTGCTGTATGGCTCGGCCATGTCTGCCGGGTTGTTGATTTGGGTGAGCCTGACGGCGATCGGCGCGAGCAAGCCAGATGCCTGGAAGCACGACTTCACGGAAGCTGCGAAGGACGCCAAGCAATCAGGGCGGCCGTTGTTGATCCACTTCCACGCGTCATGGTGCGGACCATGCCGCGATATGGAAAAGGATGTCTTGCATCATTCCGAAGTACGCGACTTCTTGTCGCGACATTTCGTCGCGGCGATGGTCGACTACGATCAGAACCCCGATTTGGTTAATCGATTTGAGATCAAACTCCTGCCGACCGATGTGGTGATCGCTCCCGATGGGACGGTGCTTTTGAAATCGGAAGGGAGGCGTGATCGCAAGATGTACCTGGGTCAGATGCGGCAAGCCTTGGAGCAGATTCCTGCTCGAGAGGACGTTCCGGGATCAGAGGTTGTCCAGCCACAAGTCACCCGGACAGAATCGTCGCCACCGAATGCGAACACCCCACCGGATCGCTCAGCGGATGAACGGCTCACGTCCAAACTGGTTCCCGAAACTGCGCCGGTGGTCGAACCTGTTCGCAAAGAGTCGCCAGCACCGGTCGAGAAACTGCTGGTTGGATTGGACCGATTTAGCCCAGTTTCGTTGGCAACGCATCGCCAATGGCGGAAGGGGAAAACGGAATTCGCACTCGTCTATCAAGGGGTCGTCTACCTGCTGTGCGACGAAGAAGAATACCGAGAATTCAAAACGGACCCTGGTAAGTACGCTCCACGATTGCTCGGCTGCGACCCAGTCGTCCTGTGGACTTCGGATCGTGCCATCCCAGGGAGCACGCAGTTCGGAGCGTACTTCGATGGCGAGTTGTTTCTCTTCGCATCGCCAGAAAACCGCGACCGCTTCAAGTCCAGCCCAACCCTTTACACGCGGCCTCAACATGTTCTGAAAGTCGATCAAATCGACGGCCCGCGCTGGCGCTGAATCTCATCGCGAAGCTCCGCATCCAGTTTGCGTTTCGTGAGCACTGCATTCGCAAGAATCACTCAGCGACGCGCCAATTCCCTCACTTGGCGTTTCAACAAAACGCCCGTTATCATTCGCCCCCTTCGTGGGCAGTCGCGAATGACGCAATCCATTGCGTCGGAGAGGTGACAGAGCGGCCGATTGTGCTGGTCTCGAAAACCAGTGTACCCGTAAGGGTACCGAGGGTTCGAATCCCTCCCTCTCCGCTTGGTTCTCAAACGCTCGCCGTAAGTGGCTTATCAATAATCACTTTTGGCGAGCGTTTTGCGCTTGTCCCAGTCACTGGGACAAGCACTGAGACAATCCGAAGCGTTTGGAGGTTCATGACTACAGTCGAGCGGTCGCTTGTCTCACTCATGTCCTCGTTCGTTGTGTGGATCTTCTCCTGACTGTCCGAGGCCGCCATCGACGCCGGGTTCACGATTCATGGCGGGCCGACCATCGGCCTGCTCCAAAAACCGAATCTGGTTCATTTTACGTTGCGCATCCTCACTACGCAAATGGCGATAGTGCTCCACCATCTTTGAATCGGCGTGGCCCAGCCATTCCTGGATTTCGCCTTGCGAGGCACCGCCAAGAAAGCATTGACTGCAAAAGAAGTGACGGAGGCTGTGCAGCCGGCCATGCTCGAAGCCGATCTCTCCGGCCAGCACGGGGTACTTTGGCTGGAGTGGTTCGATCACATGCCGAATAAATTGCTCCAGCACATTTCGCGAACGAATGCGACCGCCACGGGCCGCATGGAAAACAAATCCGTCGGCCTGCCGCGCCATGCCGCCGAGCAGTTCGAGCAGTTCAGTGTGAATCGGAATCGTGCGCGACCGTTTTCCTTTGGTGGTCCGAGCGGTACCAGCCTGACGCTTACGACGGCTTGATCGCTCATCGGCGATGCGCAGGATACCGCTATCGAGGTGAACATCACTCCAACGGAGACCAGCCAACTCGCTGATCCGGGTGCCGGTGTGTGCCAAGCCGACGATCGCGTCGGCCAACCAGCCGAGATTCTTGTTCGCGCGGCAATGCTCGACCATAGCGGTGACCTCGGCCGAACGATAGCAGTAGGTGTCGGTTCCTTGGGGCTTTTTCAGAACAAGCACCAGCTTGGCCGCTGCTGGCAGTCGCTTTTGATCGATCAACCATCCGTTCACAAATTTGAACAACGTCAACTCCAAGTAAACCGTGCGGTCGGCACTGGATTGGGCGAGCCACTTGCCGTATCTCCGCAGAGCCTGTTCGTCGAAATGCTGCCAGGTCTCAATGCCGTGTTTGCGGCAGAATTGGAGATGTTTATCTCGGACGGCGGAATATCGTTTAATGGTGGCTGGCGACGCTCCACCCATGACCGGGTTCCCTTCGCAATGCTCAAAAAAGAGTTGCCACCCTTCGGCGATGGTCGGCGTCGAGGCAGCCGCAGTCGAAGCGGCTTCCGCCAAGCCGAGTTCGACGGCCTTAGCTTCATCGAGTCGCCGAAGGTTTTCGAGTGCCATCTCGCGCTCGCGCGTGCCGAGCGAGTGCTTTCCAAGCTTGAATTTTCCGCCGCGACCGTCGGCGTAGAAAACGCCATCGCGACGAAACAGTCGCCATGTGAAATAGCGACAGGAGACCAGGGTCCGCGCTCACTAAGTCGTTGATTTGAAGAGGACTTCGGAGAGGAACGAGACGCACCAGCCGGCTTGTCGGCGTTTCATGGCGAGGCTGGTTTTGGTGTTGGGGTGTTGTTTGAGCAGTCCCAAGGCGAAGCGGCGGAGCCAAGCGAGGTTCTCGCAGACGTGGCGATCACGGGTGCGGCTCTCGTCTTCGCGGAAGGTCATGTCGAGAGTCCAATGGCAAGTGTTCTCGATGCCCCAATGACCGCGAGCGGCTTTCGCGAACAGCTTCACGTTGCGTTTCAGACTGCTGATCGAGCATTGGATTTCATCGGTCTCGAGGCCGTTGACTTCACGAGTGCGGATCACCAAGCCCAAAGTACGGAGTCCCTTCCAACGCTGGCGGCCCGGCAAGTCGTCCGGCACATTGACTTGGAAGTACGACCGCTTCTCCACTCGGCCGTGATGAGTTTCCGTGGTCTCGAACCGACTGACTTTCACGCGGGCAAAGTTGTCTTCCAGATGATCAGCGAAGAACTCCGTCACCGCTTGTTCCAGCCCGCCTTGATTGCCTTTCACGGGCAGCACATAGTCGCCACCACCATCCACGATCTTCGCGGCGATCGCGGTTTGAGTCCCCATCGCGTCGATGGTCACGATGGCGTTCTTCACGTCCACCAAGTCCAGAACCTGCGGAATCGCCGTGATTTCGTTGGACTTCTCCGATGTCGCCACTTGAGCCAGCGTGAGTTTTTGCTCGGTGGCCCAGACGCTCACGAGATGCAACGCTCCCAGGTCGTGCTTCCGATCGTGAGAGCGTCGCAGGGTCTTGCCATCAATCGCCAAGAAGCGCACATCATGCGTTCCGACGAGCGACTGCAACCACGACTCGAAGCAACGCTGAAACGCTTCCGGCTGCAACCGCTGCAACACACGACGATAGGTGTCCTTCGACGGAATCCCGTTGGGCAATGCCAAGTGTTGCTTCAGCCACGCGGCCACGCTCGGCGATTTGGCCCACACCGCAATCGCCGTTGGCCCGTCCGCTCCGGCCAGAATCGCACAAATCGAAATCACGATCACGTCCACCAACAAGTGCTCGCGATTCACCTCCGACCGCGGATCGGCAAGTTCCTCAAAGTGCTCCGCGATCGACTTCAGACTCGACTCTTCAGACCCAAACATCAATTACCTCCGTGCAGAAGCCCTCAACAAGACGCGATCCATTCGCGTCACACGGAGACAACGATAATTTCATGCTCTCAATCGCGCCAGCCAGTTACCCATCCTTCCCAGAGTGCGCGCTAGCCCTGATACCGTGACTTGTCCGTCGTCGGAAACAGACACGGTATACCCCATATCCGGAGTTAGTGGCAGAATCTCTAAATAACAACGCCACTCACCTTGGTCGTTATCTCTCACGACTCGAACAGTGTACTCATCACTCTCATGCAATAACTCCTTCGCCTTTAATTCCGCGACGGCGCGACGTAAGGCATCATCCTCCACCATAATGCTTCCTGTCTTACTCTTCGAGGTCGTTTCTCGGCAACCAAATTGGAACACAATAAGCATCACCGGCAATACTATACATGTCCATATCACTCTATTTGGAACCAACGCATTTTTCATAGCCGAACACCTCCCAGCGAAGACTTCTTATTTCTTTTTGTCACATTTGTCCTTAATGTACGCCTCCAGGATATCGATCGCATTCTGCGTCAGCTTGCCACACTCTTTTGGATCCTTGGGTATGGATAATTTCAGACACTTCACCTCTTCCTTCCGCAATTTGCACTCTCTCTCAGTTTCCTTCGTAGGATCCGTCCAAGGAGGACGAGTCATGCCAAGCTTAGCGAGGGGACAGTCATGGCAAACGAACGCAAAAGCGGAACAGGCGGCAATGATAGCGGGCAGGTCACAACAGTGCATTCCCACGTTGGACATTCACCGTCTCCGGGACCAGTCCCGAATGTTGCGAAGGTCAATCCGGATGTGATCGGCATCGAGACATTGCCCATAAATTTGCCGCCGCTGCTCAGGATCGCGCACCGTATCCTGCATAACATCGACTGATACCCCGTCGAGTTCGATGATGAATGGCAGATCGCCCTGGCGGTGATCGAGGTTGCTCTCTGCATCTGATGCTGGGGACGCGTTGTCGACACCATGTCGTGGTAAACTCCCCATGGCCAATTGGTTCCTTATCCATGAACGCCCTGCGCCTGGCACCGTGTGGGCGTTTTTTGTTGATGACAGAACTGGATTCGGTGGACACACTCAGCGAGCATTCGCAAGTGTTACTCGGCCGGGACACGACTTGCGGCTCAGCCAAGCGTCGAGTTGTTCGCGGTGGTAGCGCACAACGCGGCCGCGTTTGGAATACGGGATGAACCTAGTGTCCTGAGTTGTAAGTTCGTTGCATTGAAATCCGCTTCAAATCCCGACAAATCGTGGGGAAAGTTTGTAAACGAATTTGCAACACAGGACACTAGCCCTGAACCAAGCGATGTTTTTGCGGGTGAGTTGATGACATTTTGAAAAAGCTCGAAATCTTCCGAGGGATTCGCGTCTCTGAAGGGTGTGAACAAACTCTTCGATTCACGCGCACGGAGGATTTCGAGTGATGAGTAAGATCGCA
>CAMDPK010000239.1 GCA_945904015.1 Candidatus Kuenenia stuttgartensis
TCAGTCCAGATTGCAGGCTGCAACTCGCCTGCATGAAGTTGGAATCGCTAGTAATCGCGGATCAGCTATGCCGCGGTGAATGTGTTCCTGAGCCTTGTACACACCGCCCGTCAAGCCACGAAAGCTGGGGGCACCTAACGTCGCTGAGCAAACCCGCAAGGGAGGCAGGCGCCTAAGGTGAAACTGGTGATTGGGACTAAGTCGTAACAAGGTAGCCGTAGGGGAACCTGCGGCTGGATCACCTCCTTTCTAAGGATTTTGATTCGCAAGCTGGATTCGTCCAGCACACCATCGCTTCGATTTGGAGAACTCTTGACCACCAACCATTTTTGATAAGAGTCCCGCACAGTTAAAACTGTGCGGGATTTTTTTTGGGTTGAGTTGCTGTCGTGGCTTGTCAGCGATACGGTGATTGTTGTCCAAGTCAGATGGAATATTTCGTTCCATTGTCTATCTCTAGCCCCTGAGGAAGAACACCGTGAGGAAGCAATTCTTAAGTGTCGTGGCTTGTGCGTTGGTTGCATTGGGAGTTGTCTGTGTTTCGACGCGTCCGTCTGTGGTCGCTCAAGAGTCAGGCAAGGCGGCTAAGACCGAGAAAGGCGCGGAGGCAAAGAAGGCTGCAAAGTCTGGAGATCGCCTTCCGGCCAACTATGCGAAGATTGGTATCAGTGATGAGCAACGAAAGAAAATCTATGAGATTCAAGGCAAATACGACGATCAGATCGCTGCGTTGCAAAAGCAACTTGCGGATTTGAGAGCTAAAGAGAAGGCTGAAGTGGAAGCCGTTCTCACTCCGGAGCAGAAGAAGACTCTTCAGTCCGTCAGCGAAGAGAGTCAAAAGAAGGCAGCCGAGAAGAAGAAGGCCAGTGACAAAGAGAAGGGGAGCGACAAAACCGAAAAGGGTGAAAAGTAGTTGCTTGAGATGCACGCAATCAAAACGGATGGCGACCAGCGTCAGTTGGTCGCCATCATTGTTTTTGTGGTTTCCGGTTATTCAGATGTCTATGCGTTTGCTTGGCTTTGATCGTTTATCTTGAGGTGCTTCGCGAGCCGCGATCTCTGCCCAATGTGGGTCTTGATTTCATGTGTGAGATTGGAACTCCATCCGGGAGACTGTTCGATGGCTGATTCTCTCGTAGCGCCAATTGTCGGCGTCATCATGGGCAGTAAATCTGACTGGGAGACGATGCGTCATGCCGTGGATTTGTTGTCCCAGTTTGGAGTGCCCCACGAATATCGAATCGTTTCCGCTCATCGCACCCCCGAGCTGATGTCCAAGTACGCGAGTGAGGCCGAGTCGCGAGGCATCGAGGTGATCATCGCCGGTGCTGGAGGAGCCGCTCATTTGCCGGGAATGGTTGCCTCGCACACGATCTTGCCGGTCATCGGTGTTCCGGTGCAGAGTCAGGCGTTGCAGGGATTGGACTCTCTGCTTTCAATTGTTCAAATGCCAGGAGGGATTCCGGTTGCAACGATGGCGATTGGAAAAGCGGGGGCAATCAATGCCGCTCTGCTGGCAGTGAGAATCTTGGCAACATCGAGACCAGAACTTCGGCAGAAGCTGCGAGCCTTCCATGATGAGCAGACTCAGAAGGTCTTGCAGGAGACGTTGCCGTGAGCCATGGAGAGGACCAAAGGAAGTCTCAGACAATCTTGCCAGGAGCAACATTGGGTGTGCTGGGCAGCGGGCAGCTTGGCCGAATGTTTGCCATCTCGGCTAGGAAGTTGGGATATCGAGTTCACACGCTCTCTCCGGAATCCGACTCGCCAACCGGCCAGGTCGCCGACCAAGAAATCACCGCGAGCTACGACGATTTGGAGGCTGTCTCAGATTTCGCGACCCGGGTTTCGGTCGTCACATTTGAATTCGAGAATGTGCCATCGGCGACTGCGGAGGTTGCAGCTCGGTTTGCTCCTGTTCGGCCTGCGGGGCAGGTGTTGCATGTCACGCAGCATCGGCTGCGTGAGAAGACGTTTCTTCGCGAGCAGGGTTTTCCAGTCACGCCCTTCCGAGCAGTTCGATCGGTCGAGGAATTGCAGATCGCGATTCGCGAACTCGGTTGTCCGGCCGTTTTGAAGACGGCGGGATGGGGGTATGACGGAAAAGGGCAAGCCAAGATTCAATCGCCGGAAGAGGCCGCGACGTTGTGGGCACAGTTGGGGACGGACGAAGCGATTTTGGAGGGCTTTGTCGACTTCCGTTTGGAGGTCTCTGTCATTGGCGCTCGAGGGTTGGATGGTGCGTTTGTCAGTTTTGGTCTCTTGGAGAATTCACATTCGAATCACATTTTGGATGTCACGGTGGCACCGGCTCGTGTTTCGCCTCGCGTGGCAGCCGAAGCGGACGCGATTGCGCGGGGAGTGCTGGAGTCGCTCGATGTCGTGGGTGTGTTGTGCGTCGAGATGTTCCTGACGCGCGATGATCGGCTGCTGATCAATGAGTTGGCTCCGCGTCCGCACAATTCGGGGCATCTGACATTCGATGCCAACGTGACGAGTCAGTTTGAGCAGCAGGTGCGAGCGATCTGCGGACTCCCTTTGGGATCGACCGAGTTACTTCGGCCGGCGGCGATGGCAAATCTGCTGGGGGACGTTTGGGAGAACGGTGAGCCGCGATGGGCGGAGGCGCTTCGGCTGCCGGACGTGAAATTACATTTGTACGGCAAGTCGTCGGCTCGTCCGGGGCGGAAGATGGGGCACCTCACGGCGATGGCCAATTCGGCGGATGAAGCGGAGCGGATTGTGCGCGAGGCGAGATGTCGACTGATGGGGTGAGCAAGTCGGCGTAAACTTCGCGGATTCGGCGAGTCATTGTTTGGTGGCGGAATTGTTCGGTGAACCGTTCGCGTCCGGTGCGTCCGAAGGTCTCGCGGAGAGAGGGATCGGCGATCAGGTTTTGGATCGCTTGAGACAGCATGTTGACGCACTCGGCTGGCGACGGGCCGGGGAGCCGCGCGGGCGAGAGATCGCTTTTCCGCATCGGATGAGGAAGTTGTTGGCTGTCGGCGATGACGTCGACCACGCGGTCGCTCAGCCGAGGCGGGGGGAGCAGATAGCCCGTCTCGCCGGAGACGACGACTTCGCGAGCGCCGTCGATATCGAAGCTGATGACTGGTTTGCCGGCGATCAGGCCTTGAGGCAGCACGCGGGCCAGTCCTTCCCACAGACTGGTATGCACGACGATATCCATTGCGTGAATCAGTTCGGGGACACGGCTCGGCGGGACGAGTCCGCTGAAGACGAAGTGATTTTTCAGACCGAGGTCGGCGATGTACCGCTCGAATTCGCTGCGCAGGATGCCGTCGCCGACCAACAGGAACTTGGCGTTTGGATGTTCGGCAACGACGGCTGGTGCGGCGGCGATGACGTACTCTTGGCCTTTGAGGTGAAACAGCCGTCCGATCTTGCCGATGACGATGTCGTCCGGTTGCAGACCGAGTTCTCGGCGGACGACGTCGCGCGGGCGGGGTGGTGACAGGAACGGTTCGACTTCCATGCCGCTGTAGATCGTCACGAATTTTTCGCGTGGGGCGATGCCGGCGGCGACGTATTGGTCGGTCATCGCGTCGCAGACGCTGATGAATTTCTCGCAGCGGCGAGCGGCCCATTTCTCGGCGAGCCGGTACAGCTCGTGAGCGATCGGGTTCTGACCGTAGTGGAACGAGGCTCCGTGGATCGTGTGGACGGCGGGAATGCCGAGCTTCGCGGCGGCGGCTCGGCCGAGGATGCCCGCTTTCGAGCTGTGCGTGTGGACGATGTCCGGTTTGATTTCGCGCAGCATCGCGATCAGGGCGCGATACGCCTTCCAATCTTGCCACGGCCGGATCGACCGATGCAGTTCCGGCAGGACGCGGAAGTCGAAGCCGCCGCGGCGGGCACGCTCGTCGAGACTTCCTTCGGGGCCCAGGCCGGGGCCGGTGATGAGCGTGACTTTGTCGCCGTAGTCGCGGTGCTGATCCTCGACGGTCAGTAGCGTGTTTTCCTGGGCTCCGCCGATGATCAGCCGAGTGATGAAATGGACGACGTTCATGCTGAGTCGGTTTGAGTTCGCTGGTGGTCACGCGAATGGGGACGGAACTTCACCGAGAAGGTATCGCCGAGCTGGGCGTGAGGCCACGACACGGGCCGCATCCTGTCCCTCGTGGAGCTGCCGATCGGCCGGTATTCTGCCGGCCGATTGGCCGACGTGGCTGTCATGGTCCTTCGCCATTTTCGAAGTCAAACAGCTTGGAGTTGCCGATCATGAGAACGGTTCGACGATCGTTGTGGGTTGCCTGCGGATTGCTGTTGGGAGTGTTGCCGGCATCACTCTGGTCACAAGAGTTATCGATCGAAGTGTCGCCGACGGACTCAAAGCTGGCGAAGATCGTGCTCATTGCCGGATCGAATTCGTTCAAACCGGGCGAGCACGAGTACGTCGCGGGCTGTGCCGTGCTGGCGGACTTGCTCAAGCAGACGCCGGGAGTCGCTCCGGTGCTCGCGCTGGATTGGCCGAAGAAGCCGGAGACGTTGGCTGGTGCGAAAGCGATCGTGTGCCTGTTCGATGGTGGCGACAAGCACGCACTTCTCGCGGCCGACCGGATGGCGCAATTGCGAAAACTGACGGATGAAAAAGGAGTCGGACTCATCGGGTTGCATCAGTTCGTCGATGTGCCGAAAGATTTTGGCGACCGGATGCGCGACTTGATGGGGGCGGCGTGGGAAAAGGGACATTCGCAGCGAGCACACTGGGTCACGCGATTCGGGACGTTTGCCGATCACGCGGCGAGCCGTGGCGTGACGCCGTTTCAGATCGACGACGGCTGGCTGTTCAAACTTCGATTCGTGCCGGAGATGAAGGGGGTGACTCCGTTGCTCCGCACGGTTTCACCGAAAGCGGCCAGCCAAGAATTGACCGATGAGTCGATCGTCGCGTGGCTTTACGAACGTCCCAACGGCGGGCGGTCATTCAACTTCACGGGCACGCACCTGCATGCCAGCTTGGCTGAGGAGGGCTATCGGCGTTTTCTGGTCAACGGAATTCTCTGGACGGCGGGAGTCGAAATCCCGAAGGGCGGAGCACCCGTGTCGCTGACGCTCGAAGGATTGAACAAGTACCTCAAGCCGGCTCCGGCCGCAGTCAAGAAGTGAGTCGGCAACAGACGCGGAGGATGGCCGCCCTCGGCCGTCCCTTGGTTCACAGGAGTTCATCACCAAATCACAGACGGCCGAGGGCGGCCATCTTCCAATGGAAATCTCGTCATGTCACGTTTCACTCGCCGTCAGTTTTTGACCACGTCCGCTGTTGTTGCTGCGGGGCCGATGATTCTGTCGTCTCCGGCGCGCGGGTTCGCGGCTCCCAGCGAGCGGATTCGGTTGGGCTTCATCGGCATCGGGATTCAGTCGCGCGGACATTTGAAGCGGTTTGTCGGGACGAGCGACACGCAGGTGATCGCGGTCTGCGATGTCGTCACTGAGCGGCGCGAGGACTCGAAGCGGATCGTCGAAGAGGGCTACGCCAAGCAGAAGGACGTTGGTTCGTACAAAGGCTGCGCGGCGTACGTCGATTTCCGCGAGCTGCTGGCTCGCGACGACATCGACGCGGTGGTGATCGGCACGCCGGATCATTGGCACGCGATCCCGGCGGTGATGGCCTGCCGAGCGGGCAAGGACGTGTACTGCGAGAAGCCGCTGTCGCTGACGATCTCCGAAGGGCGAGCGATGGTCGAGGCGGCTCGCAAGCACGACCGCGTGTTTCAAACCGGCAGCCAGCAGCGCAGCGAGTTCGGTGGCCTGTTCCGCCGAGCGGTGGAAATCATTCGCAACGGACATCTCGGCGAGATCAAGGCGGTGCGCGTCGGCATCGGCGGCCCGGCCGTGACGTGCGATCTGCCGACCGAGGAGTGCCCATCCGGGACCGATTGGAATTTCTGGAATGGGCCGTCGCCAGAACGGGGCTACAACCAAATCTTGTGCCCGAAGGGAATCCACAATCACTTTCCGGCGTTCCGCAATTACCGCGAGTATGCCGGTGGCGGGATGGCCGACATGGGTGCGCACCACTTTGACATCGCGCAGTGGGCGCTGGGCATGGACAATTCCGGCCCGGTGAAGATTGAACCGCCAGAGGACAAGGCGACGACAGGTCTGAAGTTTACCTACGCCAACGGCGTCGTCATGTACCACGGCGGCCCCAGCGGTTGCACGTTCGAGGGGACAAAGGGAACGCTCTACGTCGATCGAAACAAGATCGAATCGAACCCCGCCAACATTTTGGAAGCCAAGATCGGCCCCGACGAGTTCCACATCGAGTCGTCCGACAATCACCACCGCAACTGGCTCGACGCGATTCGCTCGCGCAAGAAGCCGATCTGCGACGTCGAGATCGGCCATCGCTCCGCGACGGTCTGTGAGCTTGGCCAAATCGGCTACGACCTCCGCCGACCGCTGAATTGGGATCCCGCGAAGGAACGCTTCGTCAACGACGAGGACGCCAACAAGTTGCTCAGCCGCCCGCAGCGCGATCCGTGGAAGTTGTGAGCCGCTCGTCGATCCATTCGGGATCGACAAACGGCTTCAAAAGCCAGCGGAAGGCGTGATCGACTCGCGGGTCCGCCTGCGGATCGCTCGTCGATTGACTGTGGTTTGCGGCAGATTCGAGACCATTAGCGGTCAGCATCCAAGGCCACTGCTCGCGCTTTGCGACGTCGTTGATGCGAGACGACACCCGAGTTGACCAAACCACTCCGAAGTAATCGCGAAAATCGAGATTCACTCGTTTCCAGCCACTATCAGCCTGTTTCTGCTGATCGGCTAAATGAAATGCCCATCGCCAAAAGCAGAATTGGGACACGCTCACAAAGAACGCGGGATCACGCTGCATCCACGAATTTTCGATGGAACTATGGGTTAGAAAAACGACGGAAGCCCAGCCAGCCGCACAGGCGAAGGCTGACCAAGTGAATCGTGTGCCGATGAAATTACCGACTCCCATCACCAGCACGACCACATAGCCCAGTTGCGTCGGCAATTCGAGGTCGAGGCGTTGCCCGTTCCAGCATCGCACGACTTGGGCGACTGCGGGCCATTCGAGGACGACGATCAGCGGCAGGACGATGAAGCAGCTCCACTCCAGCAGTCGACCGCGACGTGCTCCGAGGACGGCGACGAACGGGCAGAGGGCACTCACGGCGGTCAGATACCAAAGTTGATCGAGGATGCCGAGTGGCACTCGACTCTTCGCGATCGTTGCGATCATAGTAACCGTCAAGGTCGCCTGAAACCAAATCGCCCACGCAGCGGCGGCGGTCAGCGACGTGTGGAGGACGCTGCGGGTCAGGCGGACAACTCCGATCCAGCCGACCGCAACGGCAAAGGTCAACATCGCTGCGACAAGCACATCCATCATGGTTGGATCGGTTTCTGAATGGGGTTGGTCGGCACGGTCGGCACGTTCGACATTTTGTCCGGCGAATTCTGCGAACCCAAGTCATCACGGCAGTTGTCGTGTGAGTTGTGTGAACCGAGTTGCCGATTTTGGAGCCTAGTGACCACCGAGTCCCAGTGAGCTTTCAACTGCGTTGCTTCGTCGGGTGAGTGGCCCGTACGGCAAAAAGAGCTCACGACTGTCAGACACGTTTCTTGAGGAGATGCCGGAATGAAGTGGATTTTGTCTCTCGCCATGTTGCT
>CAMDPK010000240.1 GCA_945904015.1 Candidatus Kuenenia stuttgartensis
TCGTCGTTCCAGTCGGAGTACACGACGTCCCAACTCGGCCCCAGGATCGGGAGCACGCGACCGAGGTCGGTCAGATCGTTCCGCAATTCGACGAGGGACACGAGGTCGAACTGTCCCAGGATTTCCGCGATGAAGTGGATGGCCGCTGGCGTGCGGCGGACCTTGCCGAATTCGCGGACATTCCACACCGCGACATTGATGGTTTGGTCGAGCTTGGACGATGGGATTTTCGCGGCGTCAATCCGCTTCTTGAGCGCCAGCAGACCTTGAGCGATCTCCGGGGAAACGTCGCCGTGGTGCATCACTAGCTCCAGTCAAAGAGAGAATTTGAAACGTGCTCCGTGGGTCATCGAAAGCCGAGGCACGCCATTCTCGGACGGTCCCGCGGAACTTCGAACGCGTCCGAACCACGGTTGCGTGCCCTTGCCGCGCATCTGTAGCTGGATAGACTCAACCGCCATACGCATTTCTTAGACCCGTTACGATAAAGACCCCGTTACGGTTGATAATAAAAGGGAGATCGCGATGAAGCCGGGGCCGCCCTCGTTAGTATGGGATGTGATCGGAACCGTAATTTGGATTTGGATTATCGTCAACGAATGCGTTGTTAATCTTGAGCGCCTTATCGTCGAGGCACTTCCAATCTCTGCTACCTTCTTCTCGATGAAATTGCCGCTTCTGATTGCCTTCGCGGCATTATCGTCGCTAGTGCTGGGTCGACGCGGAATCTGGTTTCTACTTTATGTAGCCTGTTTTCCCGTCGTTGTTGTGCTTTGGAAAATACCCAAGCGCATGTACTTGAACTGGCCGATCGTCTTCGCGTTCTTGCCCGCCGCTTACGACGCATTTCGTGCATTCCGGCGGACGTTCGCCATGCATGCCATTGGATTCATCTCGGCATTCGTCATTTGGAAATCGCAGAACTCTATCGCTGTTGTAACAAGCATGATCCTTTTGGGAGCGTACATCGCCGCTACGCTGACAAAGGCGCTTTGGAAAGCATACGCAGCCACTGTGTTTCATGGGCTTACGGCATTTGTAAGTCAAATGCGGCAGAAGATTGAGAGCGGCGAATGGGATTGCCACTTTGCGGCTACTGTCGCCGATAACAATGGAGCTAATCCGGAAAAAATTGAAACAGATCGGCATGGAAAAATGCAGTTACTTTATATCACAAATTTCGGCTTCGGCTTCGCAGCAGATCGTGTTTATGAGGTGGCACGCAGTCGCAAGGTGGATTTGTATTTAATGCTAACAGTCTTTTTCGCCGCTTTTCAAATCATTGTTGGATTTGCAGTTGAGTTTTTGGGCCTCAATTTCGTAAATGCATCATCATTTAGTGATGCCGAAGGGGCCACTTTTTTTGATTTCTTGGGATTCAGCCTCAGCGTTTTTTCCACGGTCGAGGTTTCACCGATCGCCGCGGTGACGCAGTGGGCTCGATTGCTTTGTTACCTTGAAGTCGGCTGCCTGATGTTGTTTGTTTTCATCATTGTCTTCACGGTGTTGACCGCCGCCCGCGAGAAATACCGCGAGGACATCGAGCGGTTTATTGCTGAGGTACAAGCGAGCGAAAGAGCTGTTACATCGCTTGCCAATAAAGTCTATCAGTTTTCAATTGATGAACTTGAGCAACGACTGCTCGTGCGGGACTCTAAGTTCGTCAATTTCTTCAGGCGTTTTCGGGGCCTCCCAGCGCTTTCGAGTCCGGAAACGACGCAGGCTTTAGCGAAAGGGGCGATTGTTGAAACAGCTCATCCGCAACCGCCACGACAATCGCGAAAGAAACCTGCCAAGCGGAAGAGAGAAAAAAAGCGATGAATTGGAGTGACGATTCTCATAGCATGGCTGGCCTTTACAAATCGTTGTACGAAATCTTCAGAAACAAGGCTTCAGCAAGGCTGATTACCGATTAAATCTTGTATTCCGCGCGTAGCCAGCTTGCCGCAAGCTGAGTGCGAAGCACAAGAAACTCAGGGCCGATGTTGTTCAGGAATTGAGATTCTTTCCGTGTTGAATCTCCAGCAAGGTTTCCTGTACCTGCGGCACCCAGCTTCTGAGAACCCCGGCCACTCGCGATGTCATCATCGATCTAGGAGACGTTTGAGTTCTTCACGCCAATGAGTGTGCACGTCCGGATCACGAATTTGCCACAGCCATCGGTAACTCTTGCTTACACCAAAGTCTGCAACGTTCTTTGCCGCCTCGAAGTCTATGTACTTCTTCGAGATGGACAGACCTAGCTTTAAGAGATTCAACGTGATTACTCCCGCCCTCGAGTGTTTTGACTTCAAAACTGCTTGCGTTGCATCCGCGCGTTGCTTTTGGTCAACCTCTCCTTCGCGCCGGAAGGCCGTTTGAAGATCATCCAATCCGCTAACGATGGCCTTTCCGTCTTTATCACACCACTCGACGACTCTCTCTACGAGATCGCCTCGATTCTTCACTTTCTTAATCGCGGCCAATGCAACGAAGGGCATGACAAGTGTTTCAATCTGTCCGTACCGAGAGTCCTTGCTAAGGAACCGCAGCGAAGACCGTGTAAAGGCTGGCATATATTCGTCGCCGGATTCATTGCCGAGATACTGCCAGTACTCGGCAAAAATCCGAAAATGGCTAGTTACGACTTGGCTCACCCAACTCGCGAGTTGTCCCTTCTTGAACGGGACTCCGTATTCTTTCCCAAGCTCCTTAATCGGCCGTACGAGACTCCTAAGAACGCCCTTAGGCAATTCAAATATTTTGCTCGTCGAGTAATTGGCGGAACTCCATTGCGAATCCTCTTGAAGAAAGAACAAATGAAACTCACGCCCCAAATGACCGATCATCGCGCTTTCTGCTTGCGAATTGGGATCAATCAACTCACTACAGATTTTGTCCCAGTTCTCGATTAGCCATTCATTTGCTGGTTCCTCAAGTTTTTTGCGACGCTCGTCGTCAAAGAACGGCAAATATTCGAGACGTCCCGCTGTCAGGAGTCGTTTTTTGAGCTTGCCGGAAGAAACTGTATTCGCGGGACCATCTTTGCCCACGATCTTTGCGGAGGTTGCAAGCGTCTGCACCAGCTTTGCAATCGCGTTGGCATAGCCGTCTCGATCGCGTTGATACAACTTTTGAACGCGATCTTTGTCTTCGAACGTGAATTCGGCGACACGTTCTAGGAGCGCGCCGTCTGGAGCCACTCTGAAGTTTGGCATGTGCCGTTCCTCCGATAGATCGCACGGTCGCGATCCTGATTGATCACGCTGTGTGTGGGTGCGGGCCATGTTTGACTTGTTTTCACGCGTTCCCAAACGGCACATGGACGGCCTACCCCGTGATTGTCGCCGACACGGCGGCAGACCAGGGACCGGTTTCGCCTTTGGTGTTTTCCCAGCGGAGCCAGTAGTAGGCGGTTTTGCCGGCGTCGGCGGCGTCGAACTGAGCGACATAGGGGGTCCGCGTGTCGGTCGCGAGGTCGTTCAGTTCGCTGGCAGTGTAGACCGGCTTGGCTCAAGCCGGTTTTGGGCCGAACGCTCCCGACTTCGGCGAAGTCGGGCCACACTCGGCGGTGCCGACCTTCGGGAACAGGCGAGCCGGTGGCCGTCAGGCCCCGGACGTCTTGCAGACGCGAATCGGTCCGGGAGCTGACGCTCCTCGGCTCGCCTCTTTTCTGGATCATTGTTGGTTCGCCTTTTTTCTGGATCACGTCGCGACATGCGTGACGTGATTGCTCTGCGGGCCGTCGCCTTGGGAGTTGTGGCCAACGAGCCAGAACTCGTAGGTGACGCCGGTGGTGAGCGGGCCGAGGTCGGTGAGCGAGACGGTGGTGGTGCCCGACGTGCCGGCCAGTTCGGCGGTGCCTCCGGCGGGGCGGCGGAAGGCTCGCAGGGTCGTCGCGTGATCGGGCAGGGCCGACACGCTCAGGCTCAGATCGGCGGCATTGAACGTGGCCTGGCCGGGGACGGCGGGGAGCGGTTGCGCGGCGGCGGCTCCAGCGTCGCGACGCGGTTGGCGGCCGATGCTCACCAGTTCCGCCGTCTGGTCCAGATCGTCGCTCGCATTGCAGTAGAAGAACCGCACCCGCGCGTTGATCAATTGCAGCAGCACCAGCGCGGCGTCTCGCGCGTCGGTCGCCCCCTGCGCCGAGCCGCCCGTCGCGATCGGCTGGTTCGTATTCACGATCGCGAGCTGCGCGGTGATCAACGTCAGCAACGCCGCCGGATAACGATGCGTCGCATCGGCAATCGTGGGCGTGACCGTGATCGCCTGATTCGCCAGTGCCTCGACCCGCGCGTCATTGAAGATACCGACCAGTCCGCTCTCCCAACCATACGCCGTGAACAACCCGATCCGATCGGCATCGGTGATGGCAAAGCTCCCCAAGCCCTGCACGAAGTTGTACCCATCACGCAGCAGCTTCTGGAGTTGATCGAGAGCCGCTCGCAGATTGGCCGACGCGGTGGCGCGATCCCCTTCGCTCGTCAGCGTGGCCGCGTCCTTGCCCTGCAAATCCGCCAGCCGGGAATCGAGCAACGTCCGCGTTGCCGCCGCCAACTTGAACGGATCGCCGACAACTCGGCCGTCATCCACCGTCTGCGTCAGTTCCGCGAGTTCCACCTGTTCCAACGACGTTTGATTGGGCATGACTGGCTCCTGTGAGGGGAATGGAAGTGGAATAACACGTTAAACGTGTCACTTGTTTAGTGCCAGTGCATCGAGTTCTGTCTGTAGCAGTTGTTCGAGCCTGAAACCTCGCAAGCCAAGTTGAGCCTTCAATTGCTCGTATCGCTCGCGACTCTCTGGACTCGGCCGATCCGTTCGCACGGCTCGCAACAACAGATTCTTCGGCGTGTGCTCCAAGTCGATGAACTCAATCACCTGAGTGCGATAACCAACCGCCTCCAACAGTGCGGCTCGCAAGGCATCGGTGGCCAGCGCGGCGAAGCGTTCCTTCACGACGCCATGCCGCAGCAATCCCGGCAACCTCTCGTCCGGCAGCAGACCGAAGACCTCGTGCTGACAACACGGCACTGCGAGGATCACCTTCACCTGCCACCGCACCGCCTGAGCGATCGCAGCATCGGTCGCCGTGTCGCAGGCATGCAGCGAGACCGACATGTCCACCGGCCCCGCAGTCGCGTAGCCGGCGATGTCGCCGACTTCAAATCTCAAGCCATGACAACCGAGCTTCTCGGCGATCCGCTGACAATCGCGCACGACTTCGGCCTTCAAGTCGAGCCCGATGATCTCGACCTCGCGGCCGCGTAGCTCCGTCAGCAAATAATGCAGAGCGAACGTCAGGTAACTCTTGCCGCAGCCAAAGTCGATGACGCGGAGGACTCCCGTCGCCGGCAGTTCCGGCAAGACGTCGTCCACGAATTCCAGAAACCGATTCACTTGCCGGAACTTCGCCTGCTTCGCCGCTTTGACCTGTCCCGCCGGAGTCATCACGCCGATCTCCGCCAGGAACGGACAGGGCCGGCCTTCCGGAATCAAGTATTGCTTGCCGCGATCGTGCGTCAGCGTCGGAGCCGACTTCGACGGCTTGCGGCGCATGACGCGCGCGACGTCTTTGCGAATCACTCGCGCCGAGTAGTCGGCGTCCGGTGTGAAGAGATCCGCTTGCTCAAATTGTTCGCCGAAGTCCGACGTGATCCGAGTCTGCAACTCGTCGGCATTGAGGTTCTGATGAAACTCTTGATTGCCTCGCCGCTCGGCAAGCTGATATCGCCGTTCGCCCGACAGTTCTATCGGCCGAGCGGTCAGTTTTTGCAGTGGTGCGTCCGCAGCACAATCTCCGCCCTGGCATGGCTGGCTGAGCACGACTCCCCAGCAGACATCGTCCCTCAACGACTCATGCAACAGATCGAGGAATTCCGTCAGCGAACATTCACTTGGAGCGGGCACGCTGTTGTCTCCAACCAGGTTTGTAGAGCACGATCGCCATCGCGATCACGCATCGAAATCTTCTCCGGCCACCAACGATCATCCGGCCGCAGGAACTCCCAGCGACCATGCAGCCGCCGCCAACTCGCGATCGCTCCGCGAGACCAAAACAAAAGCCCCGGATCGCTGCGTAGCAACTCCGCCAGTGCGATCCGGTCACTCGCCGCCAACCCGCTCGTTCGACGCTCGCAAGTAAATCGAACAGCCGGCATGCGGCCGCTCAGCCGTGACCACCACCGAACGATCCATCGGTCGAGGCTGCCTCGCCGTGCCGCAGCGTCCGCCCGATCGTCGTTCGCAAAGACGATCACTCGCGATTCGTTCGGCACGAACAGCAAGCCGCTGGTGGTCGCAAACAATCGGCCAAGGTTCGGCAAATGTGATCGTGAAAGCTCGGCCACACCGAGCAGTCCTTGCAAGTCGCCAATTTCGTCCGCCAGCGTTTCCAACGACGGATCGGGAATGGCGATGTTGAGCGTCCCGGCACAGACGGGGCATCGACCTTCGGTCGGTTCGCGCCACTGGCAACATTCGGGACACAACAGCAACGTCATCAAACCCACTCCACATCGCGCCGCTTGCGAACGACCAGCCGACTCACTCTATTGCCACCGCAGCATCACCATCAACGTAGCCGCCTCGTTCCACGAGGCGGAGCCAAGGCGACTGACCCTCGTGTCGATTCACCCACCCACGATCATCGTCGTTCACCGTCGCGAGAACCGGAAGAAATGCTCGGTTGAACCGCTGCGTGGGCGAGAAGAATTTATCTTCTGGACCTACCCCGACGACGGCCCGGAATCACTCGAAGGCTACGTCCGACTCGGCATCGGAGGACCAATCCTCTGCGATGCGGATCGCGACTGCGGGTTGCTCGTCATCGACGGCACCTGGCGGCTCGCCGATCGCATGGAGAAGAAGTACGCGCACCTGCCCGTCCGCAGTCTGCCACCGTGCCAAACGGCATATCCGCGCGTATCAAAGGTCTTCGATGACCCGGCCGCCGGACTCGCGACGATCGAGGCCATCTATCTCGCGTATCACCTTCTCGGCCGAGACACCGCAACTTTGCTCGACCACTACCGCTGGCGCGACGAGTTCCTGCAAAAGAACGCCGAACTCCTCCAACCAAAATCCCTGGTCCTCATTAGCGAAGATTAGCGGAGATTAGTGTTCCCAACTTGTTCGAGAAGAACGCAGGGGAACGCTAATCTCCGCTAATCCTCGCTAATGAAACAGGGCTTTCGCATGACTTCTCCCGTTCCGACATCAACATTCCATTCGCCCAAGCTAAATCGCCCGATTCGGTTGGGGGTGCTGATTTCTGGTGGCGGGACGACGTTGGTCAACTTTTTGAAGAAGATCAAAGCTGGCGAATTGAATGCCGAAGTCGCCGTCGTCATCGCCAGCCGCGAGGGCATTGCCGGGATCGAGCGTGCTCGCGAGGCGGGGTTGGCGTGTGAGGTGATTGCTCGCAAGCAGTTTTATTCGGTCGAGAGTTTTTCAACCGCGATCTTCGACCGTTGCCGCGCGGCCCAGGTCGATCTGGTCACGCTGGCCGGGTTCCTGTCGCTGATCCACATCCCGCCGGACTTCGAGCGGCGAGTGCTCAACATTCACCCGGCGCTGATTCCGGCGTTCTGCGGCCAGGGCTTTCACGGGCATCACGTTCACGAGGCAGTGTTGGCTCGCGGCGTGAAGCTCAGCGGCTGCACGGTCCACTTCGCCG
>CAMDPK010000241.1 GCA_945904015.1 Candidatus Kuenenia stuttgartensis
CGTCTCCGAGCGGAAGGGCGATGGACTCAAGCCAGCGAGTTTCGCGAGGCAGAGCGGCAACGATTGCGCAAGGCCGGTCGCAGCAAGCAGCAGGCGTGTGACGAGTCATGGTCGGCGATGTTGGTGAAGTTCCCGCCTCAGACGCAGACCGAACCGGCATATCACGCGACTGTTCAACCGGAAGTTGATCCAGCAGTCGCGCAGGCCATTGAAGAACAACTTGAAGAGTTGGCATCGCGCGGCGCATCGCGGGACATCCAGCGCGACCTCGATTGGGCCTATGCCCACATGGGCCTAAAGAACCTGATGCCGTTGGACAGCGGCGCGCCGTCGGCATCGGCTTTCGACATGTACCGTTTTGCCCGTGATCCGAAAACGCAGGGAAAGTTCCTCGAAAAGTATTTGGCTTTCACGCAGGCGAAGGAAAAGGCGGATGGGAATCCGTCGCAGGCGTGGGAAGACGACAAGCGGAAGCAATTCAGCGTGTTGAGAAAGTTGGCGTCGATCGTGGTGGCGAATATCGAGTCGTCGTTGACCGACATGGTGCGGCAGAGTCCCGAAGATGTCGCACGGGTATTGCGCGGGTTGGGGTGGACCGTGGAGATGAAGCAATGACGCAAGGCGTGGCCAATGTGATCAACAAGCTGGGATGTCAGGTGACACGGCCAGATTGTGTCACACAAGCTCGGCCAGCAAGGCATCAAAGTCGAACGCGAACGACGTGTCGATGACTTTGGTGGTGTCGCTGTTCGTGTCTTTGCTGGGGCCGGCTTCGGCAACAACCGAATCGGCTCGTTTGCGCTCGCATCCTTGGCTATTGCACCAGCACCGCCTGTTCCGTGGCAGCCGAGACGCCAGTGAGTAAGTCGAACTCGTCGAAGAACAGCAATTCCAGGCCGCCGGAAGTTCCCGCGTCGGCGGTGAGTTTGTCATAGAAGCCATCGAAGATTTCAGTGGCGCTGAGACGTGGCGCGACGGTCAAGCCTTGGCGGAGGTTCTTTGCACGGGTCGCGTAATCCGATGCCGAAGTCCATTCGGACTGAATGGCGAGCAGCGCGGCCGTCGAGTTGTCGTAGATCGTGGCACCGCCGATCAGCAGGTCATCGCCCAAGCCTCCCGTGAGGCTGTCGTGACCGTCGCCGCCAATGAGTACGTCGCGTCCGCCGAGACCGAGCAATTTGTCATCCCCTTCCCCTCCCAGCAACAGGTCGTTGCCTGCCGAGCCGGTCAGGATGTCGTCCCCTAGCCCGCCGTCCAGGATGCCTCCGATCTTCACGCTACTACTCAGCGTGATGGTGTCGTTGCCGTCGTTTCCACGGACGACGATGCCGACAATGTTCGCGGCGGGGTAGCTCTGTTTCAGTCCGTTGATCGTGACGTTGAGTTTCCCGGAAGCGACCGCGACGGAGATCGTGTCTCGGTCCTGCGAGCCGACGACGATCAGTTGTCGCTTGGCGGGATTGATGAGATCAGGGACCAGATAGGAGCCTCGCTGTTGGACCTCGAAGGCTCCGATGTCGGTGCGGCCGACGGCGCGGACGAAGCCCAGACCGCGTTGATCGAAGGAGTGCGGCGTGGGGTTGGAGCCGCGATTGATGGCCGGGCTGCCGGCGAGCAGAGCGTGCGTGAGTGTCGGCCCGCCGTTCTCGGCCAGCGGTCCCAAGAGCGGGTCCACGCCGTAGCGATTCGAGCCAAGGACGGTCTCGACGAAGGTGGCGTTCGCCCGCGACCTGATCAAGCTGTACTCGACCCGAAACGAACCGTTCAAGTCATCGCCTATGTGCTGCCCGAAACCGTTATCCCTGAAATTATTGGCCACGATCGTGCTCCGCAGGCTGACGGGAATGTTGCCGTTGTTAAGGATGCCGCCGATCCCTGCCGCCGAGTTCGCGGAGATCGTACTGTTGCTGAGCGTCAGCGTGCCGTTGTTGAAGATACCACCGCCATCGTTCGCCAAGTTTCCGGAGATCGTGCTGTTGCTGAGCGTCAGCGTACCGGTGCCGGTGTTGGCTAAGTTACTGACACCGCCGCCGCGAGAATTGCCCACCGAGTTCCCGGAGATCGTGCTGTTGCTGATCGTTAGCGCGGCATTCCCGGTGTCGGAGAAGTTGCTGACACCGCCGCCATCACCGACCGCCGAGTTCCCAGAGATCGTGCTGGTGCTGAGCGACACATTGGCATTGCCGGTGCTAGCGAAGTTACGAATACCGCCGCCATCACCGCCCGCTAAGTTCCCTGAGATCGTGCTGGTGCTGACCATCACCGTGGCATTCCCGGTGTCGGCAAAGTTACTGATGCCGCTACCGTTGTTCGCGGAGATCGTGCTGTTGCTGATTGTCAGCGTGCCGCCGTTACTGATGCCACCGCCGTTGCTGCTGTTGCTGAAGTTGGCGGGTAAGCCAAAGATCGCTTGCACAGAGTTCGCGGAGATCGTGCTGTTGCTGATCGTCAGCGTGCCGCTGTTACTGACGCCGCCGCCGTTGCCGCTGTTGCTGACGTTGTCAGCTAGGCCAAAGAGGCTGCTGCCGTTGTTCCCGGTGATCGTGCTGTTGTTGATCGTCAGCGTGCCAAGGTTACTGATGCCGCCACCGTTGCCGCTGTTGGTGAGGAGGCTTTCACTCCCAGAGCTAAAGATCGTCGCGTTCCCGATGATCGTGCTATTGCTGATCGTCAGCGTGCCAAGGTTACTGATGCCGCCACCGTTGCCGCTGTTGTTGATGACGCCGCCGCCGCCGTTGATGCGGGCGCTTTCGCCGCCGCCATAGACCACCGAGTTCCCGGAGATCGTGCTGTTGCTGATCGTCAGGATGCCGCTGTTGACGATGCCGCCGCCGTTGTCGGCCTTCCCCTGGGTCAGCGTCAGGCCAGAGATTGTCACGCTGTTATCGGCGAGCACCTCGAAGATTCGCGATGTGTTGTTGCCACTGATGCTGAGTTGAGTGGCTCCCAGCCCGTTGATCGTCAGGGGTGAGGTGATCTGCAATTGCGTGCCGCCGAGCGTGATGGTCTGCCCGGCCAGTCCCGCCGCGAACTGGATCGTGTCCGCACCACTGCCCGCCGTGGAGCCATCTACCCTCGAATTCGTATTGGCCGCTTGGATCGCTTCTCGCAATGTGACCTGCCCATTGACGATCAGGTCATCAGCGATGCTCGTCACCGTAATGATGGCCGGCACAATCCGATCCTCAAGCCGTTCGAGCCAGCACGAAGTCCCACCTTGGCGAGTCCGCCGACTCTTCGTCCCCTTCAAGCTGCCGAGCCGTCTCTGTAGCGACACAAACCACGATGTCATTCGCATGATTGTCCCCTCAATGTGAGCCACCAGCGGCAACAGCCCCACGACAAGCAAAGCGTGCTCGCCTTTCCACGCGCCGGCATGAATGCCAGCCAACGTAAGCCTGCGGTCGAACACTCACAAGCAACGCTCGCCCGAATATCGGTGTGGTGTCCAAACTGCGGTCGAAAAGACCGGCATCGTCGGACATCACAAGCCGCTTCGGCCGGGCGGTTGGACCTCGTACAATGCACGCGACGCGGGAGCGTGCGACGGCACGAACGCCGGAGTGTCCTACGCCGGCTCTCCCGCTTCGTTTTCTTGTAGGACGACCACACCGTAGGACGTGTGCATGTCTAGCCTTGTCCATGTTTTGAAATCGCTTGCAGCCAAGTGGGTGCTTTGTGAATGCGGACTCCGTGTTGGAACAGTCGGCAACGATGGCTGGGAAAAGAAGGGCCTGCGTCTGGCGAGCGCGATTGATTCATTGAACGCCCAGATTTCCCGTATAAGAAAGCCGGCTAAGATCGCGGAAATGCAGGCTGAGTTGGCGAAGCTGGAAGCCGAGTCGGCGGCGCTCACCGACGAATGGAGCTCGGCAATCGAAGAAACGGATGAACTCAGCAGGTTGTTTGACGACGCCTGTGATTTCTGTGTTATGAACGGTTGTGGTGGGAGCAAAGAGATTTTTAACGCCGCGCTCGTTGGTTTCGATTCATCGCAATTGAAAGATGAACAAGAACCATCGAAACAACGCATGTCGGATATCGTCAAACTTCTCAAGAACCTGTCATGTGACGAGTGGGAAACACAACCTTGGGCAAATCCAATCAAGCTGAAGATGAGATCAAGGCGGCAAGTCTCGCTACAAGCGAAGCAGTCTTTCAAAGACGATCGTCTTGGGAATCCAAGTGTTGAATACGCTGGCAATGAGACGGTCGAGAAGCCAAAGACCGAAAGCCGAGCCGGCGCGGTGCCAAGCGGTAAGGGCGACGGACATCTAAAAGGATCCATCCCAAGAGTCACGTTGAAGGGACAACCGGAGCAACCCGAAGTGGATGGCAAATCAGTCGAACCTCTCACGGTTGCGCGATACGACGTTGTTGGGGCATTGTTGAAGGCTGGTCCTGCCGGACATACGAAACGCGACCTCGTCACAAAGAGCGGTCACGGTTCCGCAGTCAACGTGCTCAAGGGACTGGCTAAGGTGAGCAAAGCGTGGAAGGCCGTTGTCAAGCTGCCGGGCAGCACGGGCCAGAGGTATGCGCTTCGGTTCAAGTGATCGACACCAATCGACACCTTTCGACACCTGAAACGACACCAAAAGGCGCGGACAAACTCCAATACGCCGCTAAGTTTCGATTCGTTGTGACTTGTTCGTTTTGTCACTTTGAATCGGAACCACACACATGGCGATTGACGTTGAGCGAGAAGACTTGATCTCGCTTCGCGAGGCCGCTGAGTCGATCCCGACCAAGCCAGCCCCAAGCACACTCCAACGCTGGCGACTGTACGGAGTCCGAGGCCGCAAGCTCGAAACACTGTTGATCGGCGGTTTGCGCTACACGTCGAAACAAGCGGTCATCCGCTTCCTCTCTGTGCCAGAAACGTCGATCGCCGTCCCCAATTCCAAGAAAGGGGGACGGCATCACGCCGGCTAAGACATGGCACGAAGTCGAATCATCAAGCCAGAGTTCTTTCAGAACGAGGAACTTGTCGCGCTGCCGCCGATCACTCGGTTGTTGTTCATTGGGTTGTGGCAACTGGCTGATCGTGATGGTCGGCTTGAAGATCGGCCGGGCAAGATCAAGCTCGCAGTTCTGCCGGCTGACGACTGCGATGTTGACGACATGCTCCGTCAACTGGCCGAGAAGCAATTGATTGTTCGCTACGAAGTCGCCGGGACGAGGTACTTGGCGATTCCGAAATTCCTCGCTCACCAGTGCCCACACATCTCGGAAAAGTCGAAAGGGATTCCGCCACCATACCCGCCGAGTGCAGTGCCAACACCAGACAAGCACAGTGCCAGCACCGTACTTGCACCAGACCAGCACCGTACAAGCCTTGCCCATTCTGATTCTGATTGTGGTTCAGAAACTGAAACTGAAGGCTTCGCCGAAATCATTGAGCCGGACTGGCAGGAACTCAAAGCCTTCACCAAGGCCGAGACTCCGCAGCCAGAAGACATCGACGCCAAGTCCGTTTGGGACGCTCTCAAATCGCCTGAGAAGCTCCGAGACGCTCAAGCCGTCTATCGCTGGCATCGCTGGCAACTGTCGATGCCAAGGCCCGTTCTAGGGCCGGAGCGTTGGTGGCAAGTCCTGGTCCTCGCGCTCGGACTGAAGATCACCAATCCCAAGGCGACCCGCGCCAAGAATCCGAAGGGAGTTTGGGTCTCGGCAATCTGCAAGAGTCGCTTCAAGCAGGCGCGAGCGTTCGTGCCGCAAGCCATCGAACTGCTGAAGCCCGTTTGGGTCGCCGCAGACAGTCAGGGAGGCCAGCCATGAACGACGCCAAGCGCCGGGAGATGGCGCACTATCACGAGCAGTGCCTGCTGGGTTCGTTGCTCGTGTTCCAACCCGCATTCGATGAGATTGCCGAAGTCGAACCGGCTCACTTTGCGTGCCCGCGCCACGAGACGATCTTCGCGACCGTGCGCGAGATGTACGAAACGGGCAGGCACATCGACACCGCGACGTTGTTGGATCGGCTTTCATCGCGGCCGGATTTCGATGACCTGAATCGAGACAACTATCTTTCGCGGATGTTCGATGTCGTGCCGAACGGTGCCCACGCTGGAAGCTATGCCAAGATCGTCCGCACGAACTGGCTGCGACGTGAAACCGTGCGTCGTGCTCGTGAACTCGTGACCGAGGTTGAATCGGCCGACGATGTCGAGATTGCAACCGCCCTCGAAAAGCATCTCGGACAACTCGCCGATGCGGCGACGCCAGTGCAGCACGTCGAGATGAAAGACCTGCTGCTGACCGTGATGGACGACATCCAGAAGCGACGCAAGACGCAATCAGGCGTCGGTCTCAAAACTGGCTTCGTGAAAGTCGATCAGCATTTGATCGGCCTGCGACCCGGTGAACTGATCGTGATTGCCGCTCGGCCAGCTTGTGGAAAAACAGCCTTCATCCTGTCGATGTCGCACCGCGTCGCGGCCAGTGATTCGCCGGTGATGTTCTTCTCGTTGGAGATGTCCGCGCAGGAAATCGGCGAGCGACTGCTGAGCATCGCCAGCGGGGTCAACGGAATGCACTTGAAGTCGGGAAACGTCAACGAAGCCGAGAGCGACAAACTGCTGAGGGCGGCGAGCAAACTGCAAGTGATGCCGTTGACGATCGACGACAACGCCAGCCTGAAGGTGCATCGCATCGCCAGCATTTGCCGTCGCCTGAAGCGCAAGAGCGGCTTGGGGCTGATCCTCATTGACTACCTGCAATTGATCGAACCGGACAACCGCCGTGATCCTCGCGAGCAGCAGGTCTCTCAAACGACGCGGGCACTCAAAAAATTAGCGAAAGACCTGGGCGTGCCCGTCGTCGTCTGCTGCCAGTTGAACCGCGCAATTGAACTTCGCACCGACAAGCGACCAAAGCTCTCAGACCTGCGCGAGTCAGGCGCGATCGAACAGGACGCCGATGTCGTCGCGTTCCTACATCGACCAGAAGTCTACGACCCGGCCGACCGTCCCGGCGAATGCGACTTGCTGATCGAAAAGAACCGTCGCGGACCAACCGGCCGCATCACCCTGTCTTGGCGTGCCGAGACGACGCAATTCGACGACGGAGCCGAACGCATGGGACCAAGAGATTTGTGAGCCACCAGAAATGCCGAACGCCCCGCAGCAACGGAGCGTTTCGGACTTCAATCTTCAACATCACAGCAAAGGAACGTTGCCATGACTCCGCAGAGCCTATTTCCAACCGAACCGTCCAACAAGCCGCCTGACGATCCATTGCCACATTCCGGTTCACCAACCAGCAAGGCAGCGGCCGAGTCGATGAAGCCACACGCAGGTCAGCAGCGCGAGCAGGTTCGCCAATTCTTTGCCGAACGTGGCGAACTCGGTGCAACGCAACAAGAGGTTGAACTCGCCTTGGGCATCTCCGGCAATTCCGTTCGGCCACGATGCAAAGAGCTGGAACAGTCCGGTGAGATCAAGAACTCTGACAGCACTCGCCCGACACTGGCGAAACGCAACGCCGCAGTC
>CAMDPK010000242.1 GCA_945904015.1 Candidatus Kuenenia stuttgartensis
TGCCCTTGTACTTGGCGATCCATTCTTTGGGCACATGGTGCGGCGCGTGCGTGGCCCCCGGAGCGAAGTAGGTGAAGAACGGCTTGTCCGGCGTGAGCGATTTCTGCGAACTGGTCCACTTGATCGCCTGATTGGCGAGGTCGGTCATCAAGTGATACTTCGGATCGTGAGGCAGCTCGATCCGAGTCATGTCTTCGTACAGCGCCGGCGACCATTGATTCGCCTCGCCCCCGATGAAGCCATAGAACTTGTCGAAGCCGGAACGAGTCGGCCAGCGATCGGTCGGGCCGGAAGGACTGACCTCCCACGCGGCGGTTTCGTGCGACTTGCCGAACGCGGCCGTGCTGTATCCGTTGAGCCGCAGCATCTCGGCCAGTGGTGCCACGCTGTTGGGCCGCTGTCCGGTTTGACCGGGAAACGCCGTCGCGGTCTCGGTGATCGAGCCCATGTTCCCCACATGATGGTTGCGCCCGCTGAGCAACGCCGCTCGCGTTGGCGAGCAGAGCGCGGTGGTGTGAAACTTGTTGTACTTCAACCCGTTCTTCGCCAATCGCTCCAGCGTCGGCATGTGGATCGGCCCACCAAAGGCGCTCGATTGTCCGAACCCCATGTCGTCGATCAGCACGATGAGCACGTTCGGCGCACCGGCCGGAGCTTTGACCTCAAACCGCGGCGGAGCTTTGATTTTGCGAACATCAAGTTCCGTGATCGGCGTAAGTTTCGGTTCCGGGATCGGCAGGTGCGTGCGATCCAGCTTTTCCGGCGGCTGCGTCTGCCCCAACGCCGGCGAATCCAAATTGTCGCTCGCCATGAACCAGCCCGCAAAAAGACCGATGCACAATGCGAGACACGGGCCGAAGGTCAGAACTTGTTTCTTCATCATGGTGATTCCTTTTTCAAAGTGGCTTTTGATTCCGAGTACATGCTGACCAGCCGAGCGACCAGCACCGCGAGATAAATCGTGCCCGACAGTGCTTCGAGCACCGCTAACATTCGCGCCGCCGGAGACACCGGCGTGATATCGCCGAAGCCGACCGTGCAGAGCGTCACATAACTGAAATAGAGCGCATCGAAGCCGCTCAGCACATGCTTGTTTGGCTCGCCGGCAAATAAGAAGGCATTCGGCGAGACGCGAGACGCGAGACGCCAGCACATACGCGAATGTCCAAAGCAGCCCCAGCGTCAGGTAAGCCGCAATGCCAGCGCAGAGCACTTCGGCATCCACCTGCGAAGCCCTCAAAACGAACCGCAGCAAGTTGAACACCACAAATCCGACAAACGCGACCGCCGCCACAGGAAACGTTTCTGCGGGAACAAGCTCGGGAGCGAAGTGATGAAGCCACTTGGACAAGACCGCCGGAACGCTCAAGGCCACGGCAATGATCAACGTCCGACGGTCCGCGCCCACGGCCAGCACCGCCGAGCCGAGCACCAGTGTCAGCAGCACACCCTCAATCAGAACGGCCTGGCTTAGCCCTTCGACCAACGGAGTCATCACCAGCAGCAACACCAACGCGATCAGGAATTCGACCGCCGAGTAATGCGTCAAACCGACTCGCGCGTGCAGCCGTTCGGTCAGTCGCAGAACGTGGGTGTGTTTCGAAGGTTGTTCGGTCATGGATGTATTTCGACGTGGATAGTCCGACATGGAGCACGTTTTCAACGTGCTCGTCATGGGCACGTTGAAAACGTGCCCCACGTCTTTGTGGTCTCGCCGCCGATCATCTTGAAGAGCATCTGACACGGGTTCTTGAAGTCGATCTCAGCCAGCGACGTAGTCAATACCATAGCCACGTTCGCCAGAACGTGGCAGCGACACAATCGGGCTCTGAAACAGCTTCTAGGAATTCTCTTAATTCATCTCCTACTTTTGCTCGTTCTCGATGCGCACCAGAGTCCATTGCTGGGTCTTCTCACTGCCGTAGTGGATGAGCATGGTTGTTTCCGGTTTGGTCAGGTTCGCGATGCCTGCCTCATAGACGACTTTCTGATTCTCTCCAACTTTCCAAGCGGCCCGCTGAGTCTTCTTGTCCACGGAACCAGCGAGCTTCTCGGTCGTGTCCGTCGTCGCGTTGTAATACTCGCCCTGGATGACCCCTTGTTGATTCACTTGCAACTGCACGACTTGGTTGGCAACCGTTTCATCCCCTTGAACCATGCCGAACACACCGAGCGTCATAAACTCATCGTCCTTCGGTGGACTGGCTGGCGGAGGGACATCTGCGATCGCCGTTGCTTGGGTCGCATACTCGGCGGAGGTCGCGGTCGCGTCGCCATTCACATAGACCGTATCCCCTTGGTAAACCGTGGACGCGCCATAGTCGTAGTAGGTTGGTTCGGACCCGTAGCCGCAATAACTCGACATAGCGGCCCAGGTGAAAGGTCGCCAAGTCGGGCCGAGCCAGCGTGCCGTCAATCCGGGATACTGGCTTGCGAAACCGTTTCGGACCGCCACCCCCTGAGTTCCCAACACGGCGGCCGAACGAAAAGCTGTGCCATTCGCCAACCCGGCAGCACCACCAGGTCGCACGCTGACGCCACCAACTCCAATGCCACCGATACCACCTACTCCAGCACCCGGCCGACCCGCACCACCAACGCCAGCACCGGGCCGTCCCGCACCACCAACTCCAGCACCGGGCCGACCCACACCACCAGCGCCACCGACTCCGGCACCCGGCTTACCCGCACCTCCGACGCCACCGATTCCGGTTCCAGGTTTACCCGCACCTCCAGCTCCTCCAACTCCAGCACCCGGCTTACCCGCGCCTCCGACTCCCCCGGCTCCGGCCCCCGGCTTACCCGCGCCTCCAGCTCCTCCGACGCCACCGGCTCCAGGCCGACCCGCGCCACCCGCTCCTCCGGCACCAGCTCCAGGCCGACTTCCACCACCGGCTCCGCCGACGCCGCCAGCTCCACCGCCAGGCCGACCTCCGCCTCCGCCGAAACCGCCGGCTCCGCCACCGCCACCGCCAAAACCTCCGCCGCCGCGTCCACCACCGCCGCCGCCTCGCGCGAAGATCTCGGGGGACACAAACCACAGGCAGCCTGCGGCGACAATCATCACAAGTGCTAAACGTTTCATGATCAATATGCTCCAGGTTGGTTGAAAGTTCAGTGAATTCTTCGATCGATTCAACGACTAAAATCACGCGGTTGCGGCCAAGTGGCTTTACCATCAGGAAACGCGAGATCCGCAACTCGCGTGCTTTTTTTGTGATGCAGATTCTTCAGTGTTTGTCTGAGGTGATCGGGCAGTTGAAGCAATTGCCATTCCCGTTCAGCGTCGAGTAGCTCGTCGTGTTTGCATTCGGAGCACTGCTTCGCAATGGCCTTGATGGCATAGGCAGCAGCATGTGGAGAATGTGTGGCAACGTGAGCAGTGGCTGCGGCATGTCCGGCGGCACGAGCAGCAAGACAGGCAGATTCACTATTTGTTTCTCTCGCGGCAGCATGAGACGCAAAAGCAATCTTGCGGGCATCGGTCATTTTGAGGTCACCGCGTGCCCATGCACGTGCTGCTTCAATTGCCGCTCTTGGCCGATCGTCGCTTGGTGAAGCAGCTTCGAACAGGTAGAGAACTCGCTCAGCGCAAGCGGCCGACCACAACGCGAGCAACTGATGATCGTCGAGTTCTAACATTTTGGCGCTCAATTGCTGTCTTTCCTGCATAGCAGTGCAGATGACGACTCATTTTGCAGTTTTCAGCCGCGTCACTTTGAGAGGTGGAAGGTCGTCAATCGTCTCGTCACCCAGTTGCAGATTGACCGGCTGCCACGTCGTCGTGTCGCTATTCACTCGGACCAAGATGTTCGTTGCCGATAATTCGCCGCCGTCGGCGAGAACGCCGTGCGACTCAAAGATCCAAGTGTTCCCTTCGCGCGTGCAGGTGCCTTCGGCGAATCCTCCGTCGGCTTCAAATGTCAGTATCCGCAGCTCATCGGTGCGGGGGTCGATTCCGATCATCTGCATGGCGGTCAACGTCCGATCCTTTTCGCGCACCGTCGTGGTGGCTCGGATGTAGGACTTGGCACCGAACCACTCGTAAGTCGTGTGAACTTCGGCATCGGCCCGCTTGGCCTCCCAACTCCCAATCAACCACTCCAGGTCCATGAGCTCGGCGTTTTTGGAGGGCCACTCATGAACACCGACGATCAGCCACTTGCCGTCCTCATGGATCAAGTCCAGGCTGTAGCGCATGTTCTTCGGAGCTTCGCTCCCGACGGTCACTTTGAGATGTCCCTCCTCAATCACGGAGAGTTTCGATTTGAACCGCAAGGACTCGACCTCACGAGTGATTTTTTTCTTGGGATGCTCGGCAAAATGATCCGTCAGCGCCTGGACGATGGCACTGCGTCCCCGCAGCGGAGGTGCCTCATCGGAGACTAATTCAGCACCATCGGACAGGTAGGCTGCGAGTTGCTCGACATCGCCGCGCGAGAATGCCTCGACAAATCCTTGCGTCGTCTTGTCGATGGCGGCGCGTTGAGCGGCTTGATCAGGTTGCTCGGCAGGTTTATCTGTCGTCGGGCTTTTCGGTTTCGCAGCCTTCGCCGCGTCCTGAGCTTGCACCACCGTCTTTGATCCATTCGAGACGTTGAACAGGCCAATCAAGGCTCCCAGCGCCACGGCGCAAAGGAACGGCAACTTCATGCGTTTCATGGTTTGGATTCTCCTTCGAGATTCGAGAAAGGACACAGACAGTTCCGACGATCGAAACGCTTCGGCGTACTCTAGCGGTGTTCGAGGTGAAAGACGTGGTAATGCCACGCCTTGGGTGAGTCATGGTTGTTGTCCGTGTGCCTAGAGCAACGCTCCGCCCAGTGCGTCCAACACTTTCTCAACGGGGACGACCAGCAGCAGCAGCGGCAGGCCCGGCAAGGCGGTGATGATGGCGAGCTGCAGAACGATTCGTCGGCTGAACGGAACAATCTGCATCGCGCGAATGAACTCGAAGCTGCCGCCCAGATCGGCCAGCGATTGGATGTCGGCGCTGCCCAACAGTTGTTCTCCTTCGGGCGGCGAGCCGTCGATCCACTTTTCGTGGAAGGTTCGATTGTAGCGCACCACCAGCAGGCTGTAGGAACGCAGCCACTCGCGCCGCGTCCGCGCCAGAATCGGGCAGAACATCAGTAGCGGGGCGAGGATCGTCGTCTGTGTGACGATCAGCAGAATCACCAGCGGCATCTTAAATGTTTCAATCGCGGCAGCGTGGAACACGATGCGGAACGCGGCGTCGGCACTCAGAATGGCGCTCAGAGCAAATGCGAACACTCCCAATGACATGTGGGCGATCCCAAGAAAACCAAGACCACCAGCTTGGTCCGCATGAGTCGCGACCAATTTCAGGTTCAGCCGCGAAACGGTGAAGAGAAACCGGAACCAGATCAGCAGCCGCCACAGCCAGCGATAAAACAGAAACTGCAACAGCGGCACCGCGACGACGTGATACCACAAGCCCGCGAACGACAGCCGCCGGCCCGCCTCGCCGGAGATGAACGTGGAATGCCATGTCCCCGTCGCGCCGCCGCCGAGGGTCTCTGCGGTGAAGGTCCAGGCTCCGATCAGAGCCATGCCCACGAGGATCAGTTCTGCCCACGGCGATTCGCGGCGCTTGGCCGCACGAGCGATCGCTTCGTCGAAGGCCGGATAATCTTCCACACGCACGAAGCCGGCCTGCACGAATTGCAGTCCCGCAGACGTCAGCCTCGGCCCGACGATGACTTCCGCCACGATTAGCAGCGGCACCGCGATGAAAAACCGCGCGTACGCCGCGAAGTCCAACAGAAAGGATTCCTCCGGCGTCGCCCCCACCGCTCGGCCTTCCAACAGACACAGGATCAACAGCGGAATCCAGGTCAGCGCGAGAAACGCCACGATCCGCCGCAGGACCGACGGATCATCCCCGCGCACCAGTCCGATCCGCTGCATCAAACGATACGACGGCCCGCCCCGTTCAAAATTCAGTTCGTGTTCGTTGTTCAGGATAGGGGTCATGTGGAACTGGTCTCTGGGTAGCCACGCTCGCCAAGAGCGTGGGGCATTCGCGGAAAACCCACGTTCTTGGCGAGCGTGGCGACGTTCACGACTCTGTTTCGACCAGCGTCTCAACGTGTCCCATCCGCACGGCTTCGACGAGCGCCGCGTGGTCGCGTTCGGTTTGGTCGCCGTAGGCTTCGGCGAAGTCAGCCAGCGCGGAAGCGAAGGCGTTGGACTTGCCGATGTAGCCGCCGATCTTGGCGATGTCGCCGGTGCGAGCGTGTGCTCGTGCCAGCAGTGCTCCACAGAAAAAGCCCCAGAACTCGAATGGTTCGCCGGTGAGAAACTCGATCGGCATGGATGCCTTGAGGTTTTTCATCTGCCGCACGAAGTAGTGCCGGCCGTCGATGGTCGTGTAGCCCAGCAACGGATCGCCGAGTGACTGCAACAACCGCTGAGTTCCGACAACTCGGCGACCTTCGTGATTGACGCGCATCACGACGGACGGCAAGTACGGCGCGTGAGCCGGTGCGACCGCCTCTTTGACTTGTAGGAACAGCGGATCGTCGTCGCCGTTGCCGAACAACAGCACGAGGTACGCTCGCGTCCCGACGCTGCCGACGCCGACCACGCGATGACACACATCCGCGACCGAGTAGCGATGCAACATGATGCGGTACTCCGGCGGCAGCGTCTCGCCGTACTCGGTCAGCGACGCGACGACTTTCTGCCGCGTGGCCTCGTCGAGACTCGTCAGGATCGGCGGGTCTTCCACGAATCGCCAACCATCGTCCGCTTGCCGCCGAGCGACCTTCGCCAACAGCGCGCCGCTGCTCGTCCGTTGAGCTTTCGCCAGTACCTTCTTAACGACCGCTCGGAACTTATTGCCGATCTGAAGTCCTATCGCCTTGAACAACGCTTCGTGCCGTTCCAAATCGGCGTAGGCGAACAGCGACCACGTTTCCAAGATTCCGAGCTTCATCAACCGCTGAGCATTCAGCGAATACCCGCCGACGCACTGCATCACAGACGAATGTCGCTCCTCTGCATCGAGTCCATTCTCGCGACCGGCCACGTTCACGCTGGCGACCAGCCGCTTCAAATCCCACTCCCACGGTCCGATGGTCGCCTCGTCGAAGTCGTTGATGTCGATCACGACATCGCGCTGCGGAGTGCCGTACAGGCCGAAGTTGTTGATGTGCGCGTCGCCGTCGATCACGACTTGCGGCCCACTGATCGGCGTGCGAGCCAAGTCACCCGCCATGACCGCACACGCTCCGCGCAAAAACGCAAACGGCGACGCCGCCATACGTCCCATTCGCAGCGGGATCAAACTTTCTTCGCGTCCGGCATTGCT
>CAMDPK010000243.1 GCA_945904015.1 Candidatus Kuenenia stuttgartensis
AAATCGTGCGCGCTCGTCATTCAACGTAATCCATTAACAAACAACATTTTCAAACGTCCGGCCGAATCGTTAGCCGGACAGTTCTGAGACCGCACCATGAAACTGCTTGTCGGTGCCGCTTTGTTTTTGATCTCGGCGGTCGCAATGGCTGCCGAGCCTGCTCGTCCAAATGTCGTGGTCATCCTCGCCGACGACCTCGGCTATTCGGACCTCGGCTGCTACGGCGGCGAGATCGAGACGCCGGTGCTCGACGGATTGGCCAAGAACGGTCTGCGGTTCACGCAGTTTTACAACACGGCCCGCTGCTGGCCGTCGCGAGCGGCGTTGCTGACCGGCTACTACGCTCAGCAAGTGCGGCGCGATGCGCTGCCGAATGGTCCGAAGGCGGGAGGGCAGGGGAGTCGGCCGGCTTGGGCGCGGTTGCTGCCGGACATGCTCAAGCCGCTCGGCTATCGGTCGTATCACTCCGGCAAGTGGCATGTGGACGGAGCACGCTTGGCCGGCGGCTTCGATCGCTCGTACAGCTTGGAGGATCACAACAGCTTCTTCGCTCCGCAGAATCATTTCGAGGACGACAAGAAGTTGCCGCCGGTCGATCCGGCACATCCCAGCTACGTCACGACGATGATCGCCGACCACGCGATCAAGTGCCTGAAGGATCATGCCGAACAACACACGGCTCGCCCGTTCTTTTCGTACGTCGCCTTCACGTCGCCGCACTTCCCGCTGCACGCGCTCGCTGAGGACATCGCGAAGTATCGCGACAAATATCGTGGCGGCTGGACCGCCGCGCGAAACGCTCGCTGGCAACGACAGAAAGAGATGGGCTTGCTGAACTGTGGACTGTCAGCACCGGAGCGCGAGGTCGGCCCGCCGTATCCGTTCCCCGATGCGCTGGTGAAACTCGGCCCTGGCGAGATTAACCGCCCGTTGCCGTGGAATGAATTGACCGCCGAGCAACACGACTTCCAAGCGGCGAAGATGGCGGTTCACGCCGCGATGGTCGATCGCATGGATCGCGAGATCGGGCGGCTGGTCGAGCAACTTCGCGCAATGCAGGCATTCGACAACACGTTGATCTTTTTCTGTTCGGACAACGGAGCCAGCGCGGAACTGATGGTTCGCGGCAACGGTCACGATCAGGCGGCTCCACCGGGATCGGACAAGACGTACTTGTGTCTCGGCCCTGGCTGGTCGAACGCGGCGAACACGCCGTTCCGCCGCAACAAGACGTGGGTGCATGAAGGGGGCATCTCGACGCCGCTGATCGCGCATTGGCCGAAGGGGATCGCCGCTTGCGGTGAGTTGCGGAATGATCCGGGCCACTTGATCGACCTCGTCCCGACGATTCTCGACGCGGTTGGCAGCAAGCGTCTCGAAACTTGGGAGGGCCAGCCGGTGCCGCCCGCTCCCGGTAAGAGTTTGGTTCCAGCGTTCGCGAAGGCTGGTTCTGTTTCGCGCGAGTCCCTGTGGTGGCTGCACGAGAACAACAAGGCGATTCGCGTGGGTGATTGGAAGCTCGTCACTGCGGCGAATCAGCCGACGAACGGAAAACAAACCTGGGAGTTGTATGACCTCAGCAAAGACCGAGCGGAGTCCAACGACCTCGCCAGCAAGATGCCGGCGAAGGTTCAGGAACTGGAACAGCTTTGGACCAAAGCGACGAATGAGTTTCGCGAACTGGCCACACTCGATCTGCCCGCCGATCAGAAGTCGTCCGATGAGCCGCCAGCGGCGAAGAAGAAAGCCAAGGCCAAAAAGGGAACCGAATGAACAAACTCATTTTTCTCGTCACGGCCATGACCTCGCTGTGGTTCTCGACAGGCTCGGCTCACGCCGTTGATGCGAAGCGGCCCAACATCTTGTTCGCGTTCGCCGATGACTGGGGCCGATATGCCAGCATCTTCGCGGCGGTCGAAGGAGCCGGCTCGATGAACGATGTCATCAAGACGCCGAACATCGACCGGGTCGCGCGCGAGGGAGTCCTCTTTCGCCGAGCCTACGTCAATGCGCCGTCGTGTACTCCGTGCCGCAGTTCGTTGCTGTCGGGTCAGTATTTCTGGCGCACTGGCCGAGCGGCGATTCTGCAAGGGGCCGTGTGGGACTCGAAGATTCCGAGCTTCCCGCTGCTGCTCAACGACGCGGGATATCACATCGGGCAGACGTACAAAGTTTGGAGTCCCGGCACGCCAAACGACGCTCCGTTTGGTGGCGAGAAATTCGCCTACGAAAAGGCCGGAGGCAAGTTCAACAACTTCTCCGAAAACTGCACGCAGATGGTGAAGAAGGGCCAACCGCTCGAAGAGGCCAAGACCGAGCTGTATCGCGACGTGACCGGCAACTTCGAGGCTTTCCTCGCGGATCGCAAGCCGGACCAACCGTTCTGCTACTGGTTCGGCCCGACCAACGTGCATCGAGCATGGGAGCGCGGCTCCGGCAAAGCGTTGTGGGGCATCGAACCGGACTCGCTCAAAGGCAAGCTGCCGAAGTTTCTGCCCGACGTCCCCGAAGTGCGCGAGGACATCGCCGACTACTTCGGCGAGATTCAAGCCTTCGATCACGCGGTCGGCTTGCTGCTAAAGAAACTGGAAGAGATCGGTGAACTCGACAACACGCTGGTCGCCGTCAGCGGAGATCACGGCCCGCCGGGATTCACGCACGGCAAGTGCAACCTGTACGACTTCGGCACGAACGTCACGCTGGCGATTCGCGGAGCCGGCACGCGCGGTGGCCGAGTGCTCGATGACTTCGTCGGCCTGCCGGATCTCGCGCCGACGTTTCTGGAAATCGCTGGCCTCCAGCCGCCAGAGGTCATGACCGCCCGCAGCCTCGTGCCGGTGTTGCGATCGGAGAAGTCGGGACAAGCCGATCCGCAGCGCAGCTTCGCGCTGACTGGCCGCGAGCGGCATGTCGAGGACGCTCGTGACGGATTCCTGCCGTACCCGCAGCGAGCGATCCGGACGAAAGATTACCTCTACATCATCAACTTCGAGCCGGAACGCTGGCCGATGGGCAACCCGTACAAGCTCGGCGAGAACGACGAACCGGATGCGGCGACGCTCGCGGCCAACACCCGCGTCACGCTCTCCGACATGGACTCCAGTCCGACAAAAGCGTGGCTGATCAAGCACCGCAACGAACCGGAATGGAAGCCGTTCTACGACCTCGCGTTTGCCAAACGACCGCGCGAGCAACTGTTCGTCATCGCCGCCGACCCGCACCAACTCCGTAACGTCGCGGCCGATTTGAAGTACGAATCGGTGCGGGCCGAACTGAATCAGAAACTCATGTCCGAACTGACTCGCACCAACGACCCGCGAGTCACCGGCGACAAGCTGTTCTTTGAAAAACCGCCAATGGCCGGCCCGCTGGCCGAGCCGCGCGGCAAGAAGGCGAAGAAGAATTCAGCCAGCTCGCAGTGAAGCCAACGTAGCCACGCTCGCCAAGAGCGTGGGTCTTTTGCGATTCTCCACACTCTTGGCGAGCGTGGCTACGAACCACATCCCAGGTCATCACAACTCGTGAAAGTCACCATGAATCCCATCAGCACCGATGTCTTTCGAGACGCCTTCCAGAAAATCCGAGCACTCCAGCCCGACATCGAACTATTCGCCGATGGCGACGTTCGCCAGTTGAATTTTGTCGGCACGTCGGTTGATGACGCCGACCTGGCCACCGTCGCGTTGTTTTCGCAGCTTCAGCGGTTGTACCTCGGCGCGACGCGCGTCACAGACGTGGGCATGAGGCACTTGGTGGGTTTGAAGGATTTGGAATACCTCAGCCTGCACGGCACCGAGGTGTCGGAGCAGCGACGGCAACAACTGCGGTTGCTGCTTCCGAATTGCCGAGTCTGTCCGCGCAGCGATCCGGTGGCATCGAGTTCGCCGGTCCTCGTCGAGCCGTCGGCATCATCGCCTCCTGCCGCGGCAGTTCCGGCCGGCGACGGCACGCTTCCACGGGACATCTTGTGGCGCATTCAAGAACTGGAATCGGACGTGACGGCGCTGCGACAACTCATCGAGCAGCAATTCGCGATGCAACGAGGTGATTCATGACGACGACAGATTGGCGGCCGAATTCATGGATTCGGCGAATCGTGGCCTGGAGTTGTTTGGCCGGTTTTTGTCTTTCGCTGCGGGCCGAGGACGTGACAGTCCGCTCGGCCAAGCGCATCGGAGGTGACCCCAAAACAGGGATTGCCCAGGCGGTTGTCGTCGATTCGTCCGTGTTGCTGCACACACGCCAGTTTCTGCCCGTCGATCAGTTTGGCGAAGTCGCAGGGCGGACTTTGCCGGATCAAGCGGACTCGGTTTGGAAGCAGTTGAACGTCGAGCTTCGCGATCAAGGTCTCGCGTTGAATCAACTGTTGAAGTTGAACGTCTGCGTGGCGAATGAAACGGTCGCCGGTGAGTTTCGGCAATTCCTCGCCGAGCGATTGCAAGGACAGCCGGCCGTCGCCGTGAGCTTCGTGCAGTCGCGACTTCCGAAGCCGGCAGCGTTGCTCGGCATCGACGCGGTGGCGCTCGCACAACCGACCGCTGAAACAAGGCGACAAAATCGTATCAACAACTCATCGCGATTGACGTCGGCGATCCTTCCGGCCGGACCAAGACTGTACGTTTCTGGCCAAGCCGAGAAAGGGGACGATCTCGCCGAGGCAACTCGCAAGACACTGGTCAGCCTGCAGAACACACTGCGGCATTTGGGCGGCGACTTGGCGGACGTCGTTCAAGTCAAAAGCTTTCTCACACCAATGTCCGAAGTCGCCGCGGCGGATCGGGCCATTTCCGATTTCTTTGGAAAGAGCGTGCCGCCGTGCGTCTTTGTGGAGTGGCAATCGTCGTTGCCCATTGAAGTCGAATTGGTGGCAGCCGCTCGTCCAACGGTCGGGCAGACTGAGCCACTCGAATTCATCACACCTCCGGGCATGACCGCATCGCCGGTCTTTTGCCGAGTCGTGCGAATCAACGATCCGCGCACGATTTTTGTCTCTGGCTTGTACGCGAAGGATGCAACCGACGGAACGGGCCAAGTCACGCAGGTCTTCGAGCAGCTTCAAGACATCCTCAAGGCGAGCGGCAGCGATCTGCGGCATCTGGCCAAGGCGACCTACTACGTCAGCGACAACGACGCGAGCGCAAAGCTCAACGAGCTGCGCCCCAAGTTCTACGATCCGCAAAGACCGCCCGCCGCGTCGAAGGCTCAGGTCTTCGGCGTCGGTCTCGCTGGCAAATCGCTGACGCTCGACATGATTGCCGTGCCGAAGTAGTCAGACCGACAACTGAAATCCACCACCAGCGGCCAATCCACGCAACGCTTTGAACGAACAATTCTCGCGTCTCCGCAGTTATTGATTCGTGGAATAGAGTCGGGCCAGCTCGGGTTTCCCCGTGAGTTGGTAATGCTCGACGAGCGCGGTTCTCGACTTCTCGTGATCCGGTTCAATCTCGAGCGCGCCGCGTAGCCACATTTCCCCTTGGACCGGGTCATCGAACTTGAGGAGCCGCCACCCGATTTCATATCGGAGATCAGCGGAATCAGGATTTTTGGTGACGGCGTCTTTCAATTGATTGATGGTCGCGAGCTGCAACTTGGCTGCCGAGACCGTTTGAAAATGCGGTTTCGCTTGCTCGTGTTGGCCGGCGGCGATGAGTGCGTTGGCCAAAGAGTACCTCAGACCAGAATCGAAGGGCTTTAGTTCGACGGCGCGCTCCAGGGAGCGGACAGCCGGTTCGTATTGCTGGGCTTCAAGCTGTAGCTGACCGAGTGTCGCGAAGGCGTCCACACTTTCGGGACTCGCGGAGGTGACTTGTTCGAGGTATCGAATGGCTTCTTCGGGTTTGCCCGCGACGTTGAGGCATTTTGCCAAGATCACCTTCGCGATTGGATTCGCGGGGTCTGCTCGCAATACGAAGCGTGACTCGGTGGCGGCCTGCTCGACTTCTTGGATGTCGAACAACTGCTTTGCGAGACGAACTCGAATGTCGTTGCGATGCGGTGCCAGTTCGAGCGCGCGCTGGAGTTCGGGAACAGATTTCGAAGAGATTCCCAGTTGCTCAAAGAAGACTCCCGCAAAAAAAATGGCTGCGGGTCCAGGGGATAATCCGCCTTCCAGGCCTCGATGATGCGAAACGCAAAATCAACGTTGTTGAGCAGGAAATAGCCGTTCACATAGGCTTCGCAAATATCCGGACCGTCATCACCTGGATTCACGAGTAGCTCTGTGAGTCGCCGGCCGACCTCACTCAAATGCCCGACCTGAGCCTTCGCCAGAGTTGATTCGAGCTCGATGGCGCGCGAGGGCGCATGGTACTTGGCGGCTTCTCTCAGAATCGTCGACATGCGTTCGAATTCGCCAAGCCGGCGATAAACACGGGCTAGACGCAGTAGAACTTCCGGATCCTGCGGAAACGCGAGACGCAATGACTGCAAGAGTTCTTTGGCGTCCTCATGCCGATGGTCCTTCAAGAGCTTGGCAGATCGGCCGATCTTCCAACTCTTCGCAACCTGTGGGACGGCCCAAACTCCGACGATCGTCATTGCCACGAAGGACACGGCAACGGACAAGCGAATGGACCATGTCCGCAAGTCATGGTGAGCTGTGTGAGGCATCAAGGTCGCCTGGGCTATGCGTCTGCTCGTGCGGCTCGCGTGGAGACGCTATGCCTGTCCAATCGCGGGAGAAAACGGGTTACGCTACCGGAATACAGTGAGTTGCCAGTGAGGTTGGTAACGGGGACGCAATAACTTCGCGAAGTCCTGTTAGCACGACGCGCAAGCGAGTGGTTCCGACCACGACCACACGCTTGCGCGTCGTGCTACCTTCCCGTTGGGATCGGGAAGTTATTGCTGCGTCCCCGTTCCTTGGTAACTTGGTTCGCGCTCAATGAGAGAATCATTCTTCGAACCTGAAGGAAACCTGAATTCGCGACTTTTCGGCTTTGCAAATCACAAAGTACTCACTTACCGTTGCCGCCGTTAGCTCTAGGCCACCAAGATTTCAATTTTGTTTTTTCGATTTCCCCAAGGCCAACTCCATCGGTCTGTCTCGATTCTCAATTAAGGAGCGATCGACATGATGTTTCACCGAGTTATTGTCAAACGTTGTGGATGAGGTCGTGAGTCAGGCGGCGACTTTGGGGAGGATGACGCCGTCTTGGAACTTGGTGTCTTTGGCGACTTCGACGAGGTGCTTTGCAGCGTCAAGAGTTCGCCAGTGGTGAGAGGCGGACTC
>CAMDPK010000244.1 GCA_945904015.1 Candidatus Kuenenia stuttgartensis
CAAACGCAAACGCGGTCCCAAGAAACCGCGCCCCAAACAAACCAGCGGCAAGACAAACCACCACGTCTCCACCGCCAAACTCCTCGCCAAGAAATCACCACACCAATCCAACAAGAAACCATCGAAGTGACGACCTTGAAAGGGGTGACTGAGCCCACGGTACCACCCCGCGAGTCCGTCATCAAACTGAGAATCGGCCTTGGGGCCACAAAAACAACTTGCTGATGATGAGCGTCAGAAAGGGGGCCAGCGTGAGGGGCGAATGAGCGTTCGCATTCGAGCCAACCGAATAATTGTCCAGACCTCAATTCCAATGCTCGCCGTTTCAGCCGCCAAGCACGGCTTCTGAATCGGCGCGGCAGCAGAGCGAGCCGATCCCGGTTAGCGACCGCATGGTGGCCGCACCACTCGAAGTGGATCATGGCTTGTTTCCTTCTGCCGGACCGTATCCACTCGTCGCCCATCGCTTCCGTGCCAACATTGAATGTTGACAACCTTTATGTCCCCTGGCATTGCGAAGGAGTTGCAATTCCCAACTGACAACATCGCACAAGCATTTGGAGTCTCGGCATGTTGCTGTCTTCCTGGTTACGGCGTTTTCGTGCTTTCTCTCGCATTGGCAATCGGCTCAGCAGACCGACGCAATCACGCTGCCGTTTGGCCGACTTGGCGAGATATACCGAGTCGTTGGAGGACCGCTTGGTGATGTCGGCGATTTCCGAGTCAGCAGGCATGGCTGAGTTCCAAGTAGCGCTCACGACGCCGTCCTCCCAAGCCGTAATGGTGAAGTACGCGGTCAGTGGTGGGACCGCGACCGGTGGCGGAGCGGATTTCACACTGGCCAACGGGACCGTGAAATTCAATGCGAACGAAACCGTGAAGACGATCCGCTTCCCGATCGTCAATGACACCCGCGACGAAGCGGACGAGACGATCCAGATCAAGCTCTCCGCCCCCAGCAATGCGACGCTCGCCACGCTGGCCAACACCGTCGTCACCGTCACGATCCTGGATGACGATGCGCCGCCCAGTGTGAGTTTCTCAACGGCGACCTCGACAGGAGCCGAATCGGTCGTCGCTCCCAAGCTGACAGTCACGCTGTCGGCCGTTTCCAATCAGACAGTCACCGTGCCGTACTCCGTCAGTGGCGGTACGGCTACGAGCGGCACGGACTTTACGTTGGCCAGCGGAATGGTGACGTTCAAACCGGGGCAAACGACGCAGACCATTGGGCTCGCGATCATCAATGATGTCCGGCAGGAACTCTCCGAAACAATCGCCGTCACACTGGGCACGCCGGCCAATGCCACCTTCGGAACGAATGCCACACACACTTACACGATTCAAGACAACGACACGGTCAGCACGTTGCCAGTCGTGAGTTTCTCGACAACAGCGTCCGAGGCGACCGAGCCGGCCGCAATGACCCTCTTCAATCTTCCGGCCGTGCAACTTTCGGCCGCTCCCAGCAAGACCGCGACCGTGAAATACACCGTCACGGGAGGCTCTGCCACCAGCGGTTCAGATTTCACGTTGGCGGCGGGCACGCTGACGTTCACGCCCACCGGTGCATTGACCCAGAGCATTCCGATCAAGCTGTTGGCGGATGCCCTCGACGAAGCGGACGAGACGGTGAAGATCACGCTCTCGTCGCCGAGCAATCTACAATTGGGAACCGTCACGGACACGACGCTCACGCTGCACGACGATACGGACGCGGCACCGCAAGTCGCCTTTCAACTGGCCAGTTCCACGGCCAAGGAAGCGGTGACGACGGCCAATCTGAACGTGAAATTGTCGGTACCGTCTGGTCAAACGGTGACGGTTCCGTACTCGGTCACAGGCGGCACGGCCACGGGCGACGGAGTGGATTTCAAGTTGCCCAGCGGCACCTTGACGTTCACACCGGGACAGACCAGCAAGTCGATTCCGCTGACGCTTGTGAATGACAAACTGCATGAAGTCCACGAAACGGCGCAAATCATATTGGGCACCCCGACCAACGCGGCGCTCGGCACCAATTCCGTTCACACCTACACCATTCAGGATGACGACGCCGTTCCCAAAGTCGGCTTCAAGGCCGGGACGTCCAGCGTCAGCGAGCGGATCGGACTCGACCTGCTGCCAGTCGTGTTGTCGGCCGCATCTTCCGAGACGATCACCGTCAACTACGCCGTGACGACTGGCGGGACGGCGACCGGAGCCGATTTCGTGTTGCCCGCCGGCACGCTGACGTTCGCTCCCGGTGAGACCACGAAAAACATCTCGTTGGAATTCGTGGATGACGGCATCAAAGAATCGAACGAGACGGTGAAGGTCAGCCTGACTCTGCCGGCCAACGCGACGTTGGGCACCGCCATTCACACCGCCACGATCACGGACGGCGGCACGCTGCCCAGCGTCAAGTTTGTCGCGGCAACGAGTACCGCCGCAGAGGCCATCGGTCAGGCAAACGTCGCGGTCCTGCTGTCGGCAGCGACCAGCAAAGTCGTGACCGTCAATTACTCGGCGGGCGGCACGGCAACGAGCGCGGACTTCTCTCTGGCCAGCAACAGCGTCACGTTCCAACCGGGCGAGACGCTCAAGAACATTCCGATCAACATCGTCGATGACAAGCGGATCGACCCGAAAGAAACGATTCTGCTCACGCTCGCTGTGCCAATCAACGCGACGTTGGGCGCGACCAAACTGCACAAGTTCACGATCCAGGACAACGACCCGTTGGTCGGCTTCGATGCGCTGCCGCCAATCGTCACCGTGACCAGCCCCGCCGAGGGACTTCGCACGAACACCAACGCGACCATCGCCGGCCGAGTGATGGACGACTTCTCCGGCATCAAAACCCTGCAAGTCAAAGTCGATGGGGGCGAGGCCAGCAACGTCTCGGTCGATGCCAACGGCTTCTGGGGGTTCACGACGTCTCTGCTTTTGGATCACAGCGCCGATGGTCCGCATTCCGTTCAATTCCAGGCGACCGACTTGGCCGGTCGTGGCCCCGTCGTCGCCACTCTCAGCTTCGTGCTCGACACGACTCCGCCAACGGCTCCGACATTGAGCCTGTCGCCCTCTTCCGACACCGGGAGCGTCGGCGATGGTGAAACCTCCGCCGCGCGAGCCACGCTCATTGGACAATCAGAGCCGTTTTCAACGATCGCATTGGTCGAAACCGGAGCGACCACCATCGCCAACGCTTCGGGCAGCTTCCAGTTCAGCAACGTCTCGCTGTCACTCATTGAGAACACGCCGACCGACAACACGTTCACCGTGCGCGCGGTGGACGATGTGGGCAACGCCGCGCAGCAATCGGCCACGATCACACGCGTGGAACTTCAGCAGACGGGCGACGTGGTGCTCGATTGGAATAGCCAGACGCTCGCCGCGATTCAACGAGACGCGACGACTCCGCCGGAAGCCTCACGCATCTTGGCGATGGAATCGCTGGCCGCTTACGACGTGGTCCGCGCGTTCGACGGCGCGCCGGGTTACTACGTCTCGCTCTCCGTTCCCGCCGGAGCGTCCTTGATCGCCGCCGTGGCCGGAGCGGCCGAGCACATCCTGTCGCACGAGTTCCCCGCGCAGCAGGATCTCTTCAGAGACTTCTTGGCGACGTCGTTGGCTGACGTGCCTGACGGCGCGTCGGAAACCGACGGCTTGAGCTTCGGCCGCGGCGTGGCTCAAGCGATTCTCGATTTACGAGCCAATGACGGCTCACGCGATTTCGTGGACTACACGCCGGGCAATGCTGTCGGTCAGTGGCAACCGACCGCGCCGATGTTCGCCGTGGCCTTGGTTCCGCAATGGGCCGATCTGCAACCGTTCGCCATGACCAGCCCCGACCAGTTCCGGCCCGAAGGTCCGCTGACTCTGACCAGCACCGAATACGCGCAGCAACTCAACGAAGTGAAAAACCTCGGCAAAGCCACCGGCTCGACACGCACCGCCGATCAAACCGCGATCGCGCGGTTCTGGGCCGACGGAGCCGGCACGATCACGCCTCCCGGCCACTGGAATCAAATCGCCGAGACCGTCGCGCAGCAACAAGGCAACAGCGTGGCCGACAACGCGCGGCTGTTCGCGCAGCTCAACGTCGCACTGGCCGATGCCGCGATCGTCGCTTGGGACGCCAAATTCTCATCCGAGTTCTGGCGACCGATCACCGCCATCCAACACGCCGACCTCGATGGCAACGACGCCACCACTGCCGACCCCACCTGGAGTCCGTTGCTCATCACGCCGCCATTCCCCGAATACGTCTCCGGCCACAGCACGTTCAGCGGAGCCGCCGCCGCCGTGCTCACCAACGTCTTCGGAGACGATGTGACCTTCGTGTCCGCGTCTCCCGCGTTCCTGATCAACGGCCAACCGGCGCAACGCACCTATGACAATGCCGAGGGCCTTTTCACGTCCACCTTTGAAGAGGCCGCCGCTGAAGCCGGCCGCAGCCGCATCTACGGCGGCATCCATTTTCAGGAAGCCAACCAAGACGGCCTCGCCGCCGGCCAAGCGCTGGCCAATTTCGTCCTCGACACCTTCAACGTCTCCGCCGACACCCAAGCCCCGCGCATTCTGTTGTCCGCGCCACCCGACGGCTTCGTTACGGGCACCAACGTGACCGTCACCGGCCGAGTCCTCGACAACCTCGTCGGAGTGAAGTCCCTCCTCGTAGGTTGGGATTCCATCCCGACCTCTTCCCCCGTTTCGTTCGACGCCGAAGGCAACTTCACCCTCCCGACCACGTTCGCGACCAACGGTACCGCCGACGGCCCACACACGCTCAACTTCCAAGCCACCGACTTCGCTGGCAACGTGAGCAACCTCATTCCGTTGACGATCAATCTCGACACGCGTAACCCCGTCATCACGCTCACCAGCCCCATCGGCGACGCGGACGTCGATGTCACCACATTGCTAACAGGCACCGCCGACGGCACCGGCTCAACCATCACCGCGCTCAGCTACCGCATCGGCACCGGCAGCCTCATGCCACTGACGTTCGACCAAACCACCGGCAGCTTCAACACCACGCTCGACCTGTCGAACATCGCCGTCGGCACGCACACGTTGACGCTGACCGCAAAAGACGCGGCCGGACACGTCACCACGCTCGAACGCACGGTGAATCTCGCCGCACCGATTCCTTTCGGCATCACCGCCGTCACGCCGCAGAATGGTTCCGATGAAGTCGGCGTCACATTCCGCCCGCAAGTCTTCTTCACGCGCTCCGTCGATCCGAGCACGCTCAACGCCAACAACTTCTTCGCGACCGACACGGCGGGTGAGAAACTGGCGGCGACCATCGTCCCGGCCAACGATGGTTCATTTGCCTGGCTGTTCTTTGCGTCGCCAATGCCGGGAGCTTCGACGATCACGATTCATGTGGATGGGTCGAGCATCTTCGCGGAAGAAGACGCAGGCGAGCCGCCTGCGCTACGGATGAAGCTTGACGCGGATGGTGATGGCGAAGCTGGGGGGATGTTGGAGTACCAATTCACGACCGTGTCGCTCGCGCCGCTGCCCGGCACTTCGCTGTCCGGCATCCTGGCCGACCCCGGAGTGGACCTGAAGCCCGGCACATTCGACGACGTGCGTCCCGGCCCCGACGGCGTCTTGATGACGGCCGACGATCTCTACTTGCGTCCCATCGCCGGAGCGACGCTCTTCATCCTCGGCCTGGAAAACGAAACCGTCATCACCGACGCGCAGGGCCGCTTCACGTTCAACTCGATCCCTGCCGGCAACATCAAATTCGCCATCGACGGCCGCACGGCGACCAACGCGCCCGACGGCATCTACTTCCCCGAAATGGTCATGGATCTGTACATCCAGCCGGGCATCGCCAACACCGTCATGGCCGCGATGGAGCATGACTCCGTTCAAGCTTCACAAATGCTGGAACTCGGCGTCTATCTGCCGCGTTTGCAGCTTTCCATTCTGCAAGACGTCAGCACGACCGAAGCCACGATGATCGGCGTCGATGCCGAATCCGCGCCCAACCTCACGCCACAGCAGCGGCAACAACTCACCATCGAAATCCAACCCGGCAGCCTGATCGGCCCCGATGGCCAACCGCTCGCCAGCGGCCAAGTGGGAATCAGCACCGTCCCCCCCGAACTCGTCCGTGACATGCTGCCACCCGGCGTGTTGCAGCACACCTTCGACATCACGGTCCAAGCCCCCGGCATCACCAACTTCGCCACCCCGGCCAAGATGACTTTCCCTAACGTCTTCAACGCCGAGCCAGGAACCAAGTTGAACTTCCTGAGCTTCGACCACACAACCGGCCGACTCGTCATCGAAGGCACGGCAACGGTTTCGGGTGACGGACAGACCGTCACCACCGATCCCGACACCGGCATTACTCATCCCGGCTGGCATGGACTAACGCCGCCGGGCATTCTTGCGCGCGTGACGGATTTCTTGACTCAAGTCATTTTTGGCGAGTCCGTGCCGGGATATCAGATTGAAATTGACTTTGGAAACGCCACCTTCACTCCGGAACAAAAAACGGCCATCCAAAATGGTATTGCACGCTGGGAAACAATTATCAAAGGTGATCTGCCGAATGCTGGCAACATTCTCACAGGCATCGTGGACGATTTTGGCGTCGAAGTAAGGGTTGTAAACATCGACGGTCCTGGCGGAACGCTCGCCAGGGCCGCCGCCACCAACTTCCGGTCAGATTCGAATTTGCCGAGCCGAGGTTTTATTGAGATTGATGTTGATGATCTGAATCGGCCTAAGCGGGAGATTGAAGAGATTGTCGCACATGAGATGGCGCATGCACTCGGTTTTAGTAAGAACGTCTGGCAAAGGATGGGGCTGATCACAGGCGTCAATACAAACGATCCACGTTTCACGGGCACTAGCGCCACAGCAACCTACAACCGATTGTTCAACAATAGTGAGGCTTCTGTCCCATTGGATAACACTGGCCGAGAAGGTACCAACGGATCTCACTGGCGTGAAGCGAAGTTCCGCAATGAATTAATCCTCAAACAAGCGATCTCTTTTCGGCTTTCCAGCATCGGGCACTGGGCGCAATCTGAGCGGTCGGCCGGGGTCGGCTGTGGAGTTTCTTGGATTGTCGGTGCTTCATTGGGTGTTTGATGTGGGTCAGTCGGTGATGGAGCGGGTCG
>CAMDPK010000245.1 GCA_945904015.1 Candidatus Kuenenia stuttgartensis
CAGAATTGGGGACAGAGCACGCTGCTGGCTCGGCGATTGGTCGAAGCCGGTTCGACATTCGTGACGGTTCACTACGGCGGGTGGGATCATCACTGGAATCTGAAAGAGGGCATGGACAATTACTTGCCGATGGTCGATTCGGCGGTTTCGTCGCTGCTGACCGATCTCGATGAACGCGGGATGCTCGACACGACGCTCGTGATTTTGTGCGGTGAGTTCAGCCGTACTCCGAAGATGAACGACGGCGGCAACGGCGGGCCGGCCGGCAGCATGGGTACGCCAGGCCGCGATCATTGGGGCAACTCGATGTTTTGCCTGCTGGCTGGTGGAGGCATCAAGAACGGGCAGATCGTCGGCTCGACCGACAAGCACGGGACTCGTCCGGCCACGCGCGCGGTGCAGCCGACGCACATTCACTCGACGATCTACAACTGCCTCGGCATCGACCCACACATCTCGGTGATCGACCACGCTGGGCGGCCGAACCCGGTGCTCGAAGATACGACGCCGATTCACGAATTGCTGGCGTAGGACTCGATCACCACGCGATGACGTCGATCAGGCACCCGGCGTCGTAGGTTCGGTCACCAACAGGGAACAGCGCCATCGAATTCGCGGCGACGGTCGCTCGCAGATCGCTGGAGCCGACCCACGGGATGGCGGTGACGATCGGGCCATCCGATCGCCACTCAAGTCGTGCGGGCTGATAGGTCGGCCGTTCCCCTTTGGTCGTGTGCGGAGCAGTCAGTCGCGCTTTCACGGCCACCGATTCGGCGGGAGAAACACCCATCATTCGCCGCAGAGCCGGGCGAACGAAGAGTTCAAAACAGACCAAACTGCTGACGGGATTGCCCGGCAGGCCGAAGACCAAGGTTCGCGAGTTCGGCGCTCGTTCGAGAACCCCAAACCAGATCGGCTTTCCAGGCTTCACGTTCGCCTTGTGGAAAACTTGCCGCACTCCTGCGGAAGCCAACTCGGAGGGGACGAGGTCTTTCTCGCCCATCGAGACTCCGCCAGAAAGCACCAGCACGTCCACTTGCAGTCCGATGTCGATTCGCTCGCGGAGATGAGCGCGTTCGTCTCGAGCAATCCCCAACGGAATTGGTTCAGCACCGGCCCGACGAAGTTGTGCGCAGAGCATCGTCTCGTTCGAGTTCCGAATTTGTCCCGGTCCCGGCATCTGTTCGACGGGGACTAGTTCGTCACCTGTCGCCAATACAGCGACCCGCGGACGCCGCCGAGCAATCACGCGCGCGCGACCCGATTCTGCGAGTGCTCCCAATTCTTGCGGCCGAAGTTCCGATCCTGCCGCAACCACCAAATCACCGAGCTTCGTCGAAGCTCCTCGCGGCAGGATGTTCGTACCCAGCTTCCAGTTCGCGACGTTGCTCGGCACCGAAACGAGAGGTAGACCGTCCGCACCGATTCCTTGCGACGTGAGTTCCACCGGCACGACCGCCTCGGCCCCGACGGGAAGCGGAGCACCCGTCATGATCTGAATCGCGGCCGGGTGATCGAGTGATCGGGTCGGCATCTGTCCGGCTGAGACCGTCTCGATCACCGGCAGCGGCGTCACGCAATCGGCCAGTCGCACGGCGAAGCCATCGACCAGCGATTTGTCGAAAGGGGGCGAGTCGGCATCGGCGTGAACATCCTCGGCCAAGACGAGACCCAATGCGTCCATCAAATGGATCGGTTGCGGTTCAAACGGCGAGGCTTCACGCAACACCGCGGCCACGGCTTCAGAGACTTCCATCATGATTCGTGTGACTGACCGCTGAGGGTTTAGGAATCCGGAACAGGCCGATCAAACTCAATGCCCAGGCGATGGGGATCCAAATTCCCAGCGAGAACAAGTCTACGCTCGGATGAGTCGCGCTGGCTGCCGCGAAGCCGATGACGACGCTCAGCAGCAGCAGTCCCTGCGACACCCACCAGGACGCGCGGTCGCGGCTGCTCATCCCGCCAGCCATCCCGAGCACGAACAGCACGGCTGCGAAATCCCAAAGTGGCAGCCACGTCGAAAGCTCAACCCGCATGATCGGCCTCCGAGTCGGCAATCTTGGGTTCTGGCTGGTAGCGCGAAGCCGTGACGAACAAGAGCAGCAATGCACCAAGTCCCAACGCGACATGTTGCTCGCGCGGCGGGGTGTTCGACAGACCTGCGTCGTCGGAAGGTTGCGGCTTCACGGTCCAGCCTGTGCGTTCCCAAGCGTCGCGGAGCGCAGTGGCTCGTGGCCAGGCGGAGTATCGCGGGCTGCGCGTTTTGCGCTGGGTTTCGTGTTCGACGACATGCTGCCAAGTGCCGAGCAACAACAGCAGCAACGCCGACGAGGCAAACAGCACCAGTGCGGGTTCGTGATGTCGGTCACACTCGTCAGCCATTTTCTCGTGTCCCGCTCGTGGTGAAAACCACTTCGCCAGCGCGAAGCCGCCCAGCCACAACACTTGCAACAACAGTGCCCACTGCCACTCGGCGGCAAGCAGCAGTGCGCTCTCGGCGCAACCGACGGCGGCAGTCAAGTGCTTGAAGCGACCGATGACGGTTGGATCGATGACCGATTTCACGGCGGCGACTAATCCGATGCCGCACGCGACGGCCAGTGCTCCGCTGCGCCAAACGTTGGGACGAGCCTCTGGCGGCAACGACGTCACCGCATCGACCCAGCGATACAACAACAGGCTTACCGAGACGCCGAGCAGCAGATGGCCGATCAGGCTGAGTTGTCGGCTGCGATCCAAGTTCGCGGCTTCGGCAGATCGCAGCACGATGATCGCCACGGCACCGCTGACCACGATCGCCGCTGAAACTCCATCGAACAACGGCTCGCCCATCGCCAGCACCTCTGAAGAGATCTCGGATCAGTCCGAAATTCAGAGGCCGGTCTACCGAAGTCGCGCGGGAATCTCAACCCCTCGCGCCGATGCGACGACGCTGTTTCAAAACTAGCACGACGCGCTAGCGAGTGGTCAGAATCTCGGAAGACAACCACTCGCTGGCGCGTCGTGCTGGTTTTGAGACGGTCTCTACGCAGACACCGCTGTCGTCTCTGCGGGGTTCCACTTGGCGAGTTCCGCCTGCAATTGCCGCAGTTCGTCGTGCAGTGATTGGTAAGCGGCCTCGGCGTCGGTCAAGTCACCCTTGCGGCCAATCACTTCCAGTCGGAGGGCGGCTGCACAGGTGTCGTTCATGCCGAAGTTTCCAACCGAACCTTTGAGCCGATGGGCAGTCCGTTCGATGGCTTTCGCGTCGCGGAGTTCCACGGCTTGCTGCACGTCGGTCAGCAGCTTTGGAGATTCGTCGAGGAACAGTTCGATGAGTTCGGTCACGAGTTCCAAGTCATCGCCCAAACGATTCACGATATCGCTTCGATTGAAGACGTGGGGCTGGCGTGGGCCTGAGGTGGCTGGTGTACCGGGCGTGTGTTCCTGGTGACGATCGTTGCTGGGGGCCGGAGCGGCGAGATGCGAATTGAGCCCTCGCTGTGCAGCCGACTTGGCCGCCCATTTCGCAACCACGCTGTTAATCGTGTCGAACAGGACTTTTGGTTGAATCGGCTTCGAGACGTAACCATCCATGCCCGATTCGAGGCAGCGTTCGCGATCGCCCGCCATCGCATGCGCGGTCATGGCCACGATCGGCAAGTGCTGGCCAGTCAACTTCTCTTGAGCGCGAATCGCGGCCGTGGCTTCGAGGCCGTCCATCTCTGGCATTTGAACGTCCATCAGCACCAAGTCGAAGCGTTCTTTCTCCAGACGTCGCAACGCTTCGCGGCCGTTCTCGGCGACAGAGACAGTGTGGCCTTGCTTCTGGAGCAGCCGCACTGCGACTCGCTGATTCACGGCGTTGTCCTCGGCCAGCAGGATCATGAAGCGATTGGCAGTCGGTGTGTCTTCGGACACGTTGCCGCTGGCGGTCGTGATGCGTCCGTGTGTCGTTTCGCTTTCCAGCGCCGAAGTGCCCAGCGCGTCGACGATCACGTCGAACAGGTCCGACTGCTTGACCGGCTTCGTGAGGTACGCGGCGATGCCGAGCTGTCGGCAGCGCTCGGAGTCGGCTGATTGTCCGGTCGTGGTCAACATCATGATCGTGGCTCCAGCGAGATTCGGATCGCGGCGAATCTGTTCGGCGACTGCGAACCCGTCCATGTCCGGCATCTCGGCGTCGATCAACACGAGCGGAAATTTCTGCCCCGCGTTGCTGGAGAGTTGCATCGTTGCCAGAGCAATCCGGCCGTTCTCGACGGCGGTCGGCCGCATGTGCCAGTGCGCGAGCATCTCGACCAACATGCCTCGGTTCGCGGCGTTGTCTTCGACGATCAGCACCGGCAGGCCGCGCAGACTCGTCGATGGCTGGCGATTGACTCGCGCGGACGGCTTCTGTGAGAGTGGAAATCGCATGGTGAAGTGGAACGTGCTGCCGCGCCTCGGTTCGCTTTCGACCCAGATACGCCCGCCCATCAGCTCGACCAACTGCGACGAGATCGTCAGCCCCAACCCAGTGCCGCCGAACTTTCGCGTGGTCGAGCCGTCCGCCTGCTCAAACGGACGGAAGATGAGCTGCAACTTGTCGGCGGGAATGCCGACTCCGGTGTCTGTTACGGTGAAGTGCAGCAGCACGTCCTCGGTGCCGCGCGATTCGGTTCGCACGCGCACCACCACTTCTCCCTCATCGGTGAACTTGATCGCATTGCCGGCGAGATTCATCACGACCTGCCGCAACCGACCCGGATCACCGATCAGCATGTCGGGCACATCGGGAGAGATGTGTCCGACCAGTTCGAGTCCCTTTTGATGCGCCCGCAGGCCGAGCGTCTTGATGGCGTCGCCCAGGCAGTCGATGACGCTGAAGTCGAGCGACTCCAGCGGCAGCTTGCCCGCTTCGATCTTCGAGAAGTCGAGAATGTCGTTGATGACCGTCAGCAGCGCGTTGGCCGAGGATTTGACGAGTTCGAGATACTCGCGCTGCTCTTGCGTCAGATCGGTGTCGAGTGCGAGTTCGGTCATGCCGAGCACGCCGTTCATGGGCGTCCGAATCTCGTGGCTCATGTTGGCGAGGAATTGACTCTTCGCCCGATTGGCGGCCTCGGCTGCATCCCGGGCGCTTTCCAGTTCCGCTTTGGACTGCTTCTGTTCGGTGATGTCCCGGACAAACGCGCCGAAGAGATAGCTGTTGCCGACTTTCGCGGGAGACAATGTGACTTCGACTGGGAATTCACTGCCGTCCCGGCGGATCGCGCTGAGTTCAAGCCGTTTGTTCATGGCGGGGCCTTCGCCGGTCGCCAGAAAATGCTTCAGACCGCGAATGTGACTCGCGCGAAACGTCGGTGGGATGATCGTGTCTGACAGCGAACGCCCTAGAGCCTCGGAACGCGACCAGCCAAACATCGATTCCGCTTGAGTATTCCAGCCGCTGATCTCTCCATCCGCGTTCATCGTGATGACCGCGTCCAGAGCATTGTCCACAATCAGTCGCGTGCGCTCTTCGCTCTCGCGCAGGGCCGTGCATTCGATTTTCAGCCGCGTCCCCAACGCTCCGATCGAACGGGTCACTTGGCCGAGTTCGTCGTGCGTATCGACGCGCACCTCCAAGTCGTCCCACTGACCGCTCAGCAACCGCTGCGCTGCGGAGTCCAATTGGGCGACCGTTCGCATGACGGCGAGATAGAAGGCGACGAACAGGTACACGACTAACAATGCGCACGGCAATGTCACCACCGCCACGAACAAGCGTTGCCGAGCGAACCCCGCGACGCGAGTTTGCACCAAGCCATCCAAGGCGGACGACGTCTGAGAATACAGTTGCTCGCACTCTTTGAGCGTCTCGGAGCCTTGTTGCCAGAGTTCCTCAGCAGACGCTGAGGGCTGTGACTCGTTGTGCGAGTCGACGGTGGCGATGAGTTCGAGGAGTTTTCCGGTCGCAGCGACGCTGCGCCTCACGAGCGGTTCGAGTTCTTTCGCCATCTCAGGATTGTGCGTCTCGCGAAAGGAGACATCGAAATGATGGTTGAGAATTCCTCGCTGGGATTCGATCGCGCTCGCCAAATTCCGCAGTCGAAATCGATCGAGTTCGGAAATCGTCTCGCGGCCACCCAGACCGGAACTGAAACCGCGAGCCTGACCGATCTGCTCAGTCAACAACGGCAGCCGATTGACCGTCAGCTCCATCAAGTAATAGCTGTCGAGGTCCGGGTCGAGAATCAAATTGGATTGATCTCCCGCTTGGCTCATCAGCGCGAGCAAATCGGCAATCAGTGCCGTGTGACGATTCGTCTGCTCGACGGGCGACGCTGGTTCGCCGCCGGTCTCTAGGGTTCGCCACTTACCTTTGACAGCCGTCCACAGTTGCGTGGTCCGCAGCGTCTCACCGAGCTTTCGATCGACCGCGTCCACCTCTTGGATGTCTCGCTGCAACCGTTCCTCGACCCTTCGCAATTCTTCCAAGGCGTTCGGCTGGCTCGCACGAGTCCACGTCAGCCCCCGATGATCCCTCAGGTCGGCCGCGAATTGTTGGACGGGTCGGAGATACTCATTGCCCAATTGTTCCTTCGCCGAAAACGCGATCTGGTCATTGAGTTCGCTGATCAGAAAACATGTGACCAGCCCCAACGGCAAAGAGAACAGCAAGCCGATCAGTCCGAACTTGCACGGATACGTCAAGCGGTTCATCAGCGCCACCGCCGGCGCGAAGCACGATTTCATGTCGATGAGCCTCTCGTGAGGGAAACGAGCGTGGGCGGATCGGTCCATTCCTGGGGTGATCCAGATCGACCCAAATGTACCTCACAATTTATCACCTATGGTCAGGAGCCACTGCGATTGTCGACGACTCAGGAATTCCCTGAGTCAGGCCAATCCGACTTGCCGACATCGCCGGAAGATTCATTACCAAATGATCGCCATCGACCGATGGAAGTCAGAGTCTGTCTCGAAAGCGTGTCCGTTGGATACTGACACAATTGTGAGGTCGGCCTCGACATCCGGTTTCCAACGTCAGGCCAAGAAGCCCGACCCGTTTGATCCGCGTTGCAGAAATTAGCCGCGCGGCGCTAGCCCCGGTTCAAGCTGCGTAACCGGGGCTAGC
>CAMDPK010000246.1 GCA_945904015.1 Candidatus Kuenenia stuttgartensis
GGTCTCGATGACTCGACCCACCCTACGTTTGGCGGAGTTGAGAGGCATCCCGTGAATCACATGTTGATCGAATGGATCGCACCGCCTGTGCTTCTGCTGCTATTTGCAGTCTCGCTGCCGCAGTTGGTGTGGACGCGACGCACCGTGCAACGTATTCGGGACTGGCTGAGCAGTGACCAGAATGGAGTTGAGTTGGTGCCCTTTGCCAGCGCCAGTCGTTGGGCCGCGTGGAGTTGGTTCATCGGAATAGTGTTGTCTTGCGCGTTGTTCATACAGCCGGATATTTGGCGTGACGACGAGATGGTCTCGCTCTTTGCCATCGTCTTGGTGTGGTGCTTTGTGTTCCTGGTGGTGAGTTGGTTGTCTGACAGAGTCTGTCGTGACGTCAGTCGTTACTCGGCAGTGCGCCGTCTGGGTGAGCAGGGAATGGCCGATGCGGCCTTGTTGTTTCCAGACGGGATTGGAAAACAGGTCTCCGAAGCGGCGTTGAAACGAAACGTCAATACGCTGGCACGGCTATCAATCGGCCTGCTGATTTTTCTGTCGTTTGAAGTTGCTCTGGGATTCCTGATTTTGCTCGCGCTAGGATTGAACAGCATCTCGTCGTCGGCCGGGCAATTGTTGTTGCTGTTCGTGGCGTTCGTGCTGCCGGGATTCATTGCCTTGTTCGTCATGCGGTTCGTCGTGGAGTCGCGTGCCCAGCGAGCACATTTCTTGTGGTTCCTGGCGGCGACGACTCAGAAGCAACGCCCGCTGGCGACGGAATTGATGGCTTGGGGCCGATCACATCCGGGACGATTCGGTTCGCAGGTTCTGGAAGTGGCTCGCGACATCGGCGTCGGTGAATCGTTGTCCGATGCTCTGGCAGCACAACGCCGATTGCTGCATCCCTCTGACCTGATGTCGGTTCGCGTTGCCGAGCAGACCGGCACACTGGCCGAGACGCTGCGCGACTGTGCGGTGCGACAGACGCAGTCACTCAAGGGAGACTCGGTGATCGGGAACGCGAGCGGCACCGGCATCTGGCTGTGGTCCGTGGTGGTCGTGGCCGCGACGATCGTGTCGTTCGTCATGTACTACATCATCCCGAAGTTCAAGCAGATCTTTTTGGGCTTCGGTACCGAATTGCCGGGCGTGACGGTGTTGCTGATCACCCTCTCGGACATCTGCATGCAGTGGATGCCGGTGTTGTTTCCGATGTTCTTAATTCTTTCCCTGGCGTTGCTGCGGGCGTGTGGCGAGGCGTACATGCGCGGCTGGTCGGAAACATGGCTGGCGTGGAAATTGGGCTTTGGCCGGCAAGCGGAAGTGCCACGCCTGCTGCGGCGGCTGCGCGGCGCGGTGGTGGCCAAGATGCCGTGGCCGGCGGCGCTGATGCCGATGGTGCTCAAGCATCCGCAAGACGACATCCGCTCGCGATTGGAGCGCGTGCTGGGTCGAATCACCGCTGGCATGGGAGTCTGGCCGGCGCTGCGCGATGCAGGGCTGTTGAACGCTCGCGATGTCAGCCTGCTGGAGATGGCCGAACGAGCCAACAATCTGGAATGGGCCTTGGCCGCGCTGGCCGAATCCAAAGAACGCTCACTGCAGCACCGCTGGCAAGTGGCACAGACACTTTCAGTTCCCGTGTTCACGGTCGCGGCTGGTTTCCTGGTGATGCTGATCTGCCTGGCGTTCTTCATGCCGCTGGTCAAGCTGTTGAATGATTTGAGTTGAGGATGTGACATGCGACGACGAATTCACAACGTGGGGCAGGTTTTCAACCTGCCCGCTCTGAAAGGGCAGGTTGAAAACCTGCCCCACGGATCATCGCGCGCCGGCTTCACGCTGCTGGAGATGTTCGTGGCAGCGGTGGTCTTCGGCACGGCGTTGGTAACGTTCTTGCCGATGATGCAGTCGGTCGGATTTCAACAGCGATTGACCGACCAGCGACTGCTGGCTCTGCGTGAAGCGGAGAATCTGCTCGAACAACTCACGCCGCGGAAATGGAGCGAACTCACGGCGGAAGAACTGGGCAAGCTGTCGCTGTCCGAGAACGTCAAGTCGCGGTTGCCGCAGGCCATCCTCAAAGTGGACGTGAATGAACCGGCCGAGCCGGCAGCGTCCAAGCGAGTCGCGGTCCAACTGAGTTGGACGCCGCGCTCCGGTCAGGCCCCGCAGTCGGTTCGCCTCGCGGCTTGGTTCTTCGAAACGAAGGAGCAGCCATGAGACGCCAATCGTCACAATTTACGCATCGCCGCTCCGGCATCACGCTGACGCAGATGCTGGTGGTGATCGCGCTGACCAGCATCATCACGACGGCGGCGATTTCGATCATCATCACGATGCTGCGTCTGGAAGGTCGCACGATGCAGGTCTGGATGACGAACCAAACGCTGCTGCAACTCGGCGACGATTTCCGCGACGACGCTCATGCCGCGCAATTTGCCGAAATCAGTACACAAAATCAGACCACCACGCTGATCTTTCGGAGTGGCGCGGCAGACACGAAGTCCGTGGCCTACCTCGCGACGGCGAGCCAAGTCATTCGTCGCGAGACGGACGGCGAAAAGCTGCTGCGGACGGAGACGTATCGGTTGCCGGAAGGCGAAGTCCTCTTTGGCGGGATCAGTTCCGGTGACGAGTCGCTCCGTTTGAGTCTGGGCCAAAGCGTGCGGTTGACCTGTCGGCGACCGAACGTCGAGGCGATCAATCGTCGCACACCGGCACCGCGACACGACGAACACGTCATCGCGGTGCTCGGCCGCGATCACCGTTTGGAGAAGCCGTAGCCACGTTCGCCAGAACGTGGGGTGCGAGTCGTGTGTCCCACGTTCTGGCGAACGTGGCTACGGTTTTGAAACTGCGACGAGTGCAGGCGGCTCGCCTGCTTTTGGAGTGATCAGTGATGCGAGTTCAGAATCCACCGCGAATCAGGCGAGCCGCCCGCACCACAACTCGGCGGCGTTCCGGCATCGCGTTGCTGGTGGTGTTGGTCGCACTGGCGATTGTGTCGACGATCGGAATGCTGCTGCTGCGGATGTCTCTGCTGCACCACCGGCAAGCTCAGCGAGAGACATTCATCGCGCAATCACGCTGGCTGGCGGAGTCGGCTTTCGATCAAACCGGCCGACGACTGAAAGCGGATGCGAAGTCCGAGGGCTTCACTTGGTCGGTGCCGGCCAAGGAACTCGACGGCCAGCACACCGCGAACGTGGTCGTTGAAATTCGGCCGGTCAAGGATGCACCGCAACGTCGCGAAGTCACCGTCGTGGCGGACTTCCCGGCCAGCTCGCCACAGCGGTCACGCACACGACGTGTGCGACAGGTCGATCTCTGAGATTTGAAATTTGAGACTTTTGTTTCGTTCGAAAAGGATTTGGTCATGCCTCACTCCACTCATCTCTCCCGCCCGTGCTCTTCGCGAACTCGCCGACGAAGCGGATTTACTCTGATTGAGTTGCTGGTCGTGATCGCGATCATCGCGGTCCTGATCGCGCTGCTTTTGCCGGCCGTGCAACAGGCGCGCGAGGCGGCTCGGCGGACGCAGTGCAAAAACAACCTGTGCCAGATCGGGCTGGCAATTCACAACTACGAGATGGCTCACAACGTCCTGCCTCCCGGCAGCGTGAATCCGACCGGCCCGGTTCGTTCCGAGCCGATCGGCTATCACATGAGCTGGGCCGTTCAGATCCTGCCGTACTTGGAGCATCAGAACGCATTCCGCACGATCGACTTCACGGTCGGTGCCTACGATCCGAAGAACGAGAAGGCTCGTGCGCTGGTCATCTCAGCCTACGTCTGTCCCAGCGATTTCCGAAGTCCCACCGACAACCGCAACATCGCGGCGACCAGCTTCGCCGGAGTGCAGCACGATGAAGAAGCCGCGATCGACCACGGCAATCATGGAGCGTTCGTGTTGAACCTGGCGGTGCCGATGGACTCGGTGACCGACGGCAGCAGCAGCACGCTGTTCGTCGGCGAGAAGGCGATGCTGACCGACGAACTCGGCTGGATCAGCGGCACGCGAGCGACTCTGCGCAACGCCGGTGACAAGATCAACTTGAACCTCACCGCGCTGCGAAACCAATTCCCGTTGCAAGGGAACAACTCTGGAGTTGGGGTGCCCGTCACGACCGAGTACGTCGGCGGATTCTCCAGCCATCACACGGGTGGTGCGCACTTCATGCTGGGGGACGGCTCGATCCGATTCCTCAACCAGAACATTGAGCATGCGACCTTCCGCCGTCTCGCCAATCGCTCCGACGGCGAACCGGTGTCGGACTTTTAGGCTCTGTCCCTTAAATCAGCCGCAGGGCGCTAGCCCCGGTTTGTGTGACGAGAACCGGGGCTAGCGCCCTGCGGCCCATTCGATTTACGGGACAGAGCCTAGCACGACGCGCCAGCGAGTGGTGTTCGACGGAACCACTCGCTGGCGCGTCGTGCTGGAATCGAGAGCCGATTGAAGTTCAGCGGAACATCGTCCAGTTCCGCAGGGCATACCACACTCGGTAGCCCTGAAGCTCCAACAGCAGGACCAGCCCGACGAACGGCAGTGCGGTGCTCAAGACGATGCGCAGCCACGCGCGCCACGACCAACGTTCCTCCAGCCAGTCGCGCGAACTTCTCCAACTGGCGAAGAACAGGATCGCCGCCGCTCCGAGCTGATACGGCCACGGTGCGTGTACCTCCTGAGCCAGCAATTGCATCCAACCGCAAAGGAGCAGCGAGAGTACGCCGGCCAGAAACGTCGAAATCAAGGCGCTGCGATTCCATTGGGACATCGCCTGCCCCGCCGCGTAGCTCTGCAACGCGAAGACCAATGCAAGACCGGTCAACAGTCCCGGACCCAATCCGTTTTGCTGCCAACTCGGCGTTTGCAGCTCCGTGATCCCACCTGCCAGCCCAGCCAACACGAGAACCAAGGGCAGCCAGACGGCTTGTTTGCTCCACCAAATCTGTCGTGGCGATCCGCCTCGATCCGCCAGGAAGCGAAACAAGCCCTGTCTTTGATCGTGATGAAACGCCCACACGCCCAACAGCGCCGGCAGCACAAATAGGCCGAATGTCATGACACCAAATGCGGGAATCACAAAGTATCCGATCGCCCAAGATGTGCGATGTCCTGCGCGTTGAGCGCCAGCCAGCAGTGACGGAGCAAAAATCAACGGAGCCACCCAGAGCCAGCCCTTGGCTTCCATCCATTCGCGCCACATCAAGCGTCCAAAAAATTTCTTCTCCGGCGACGACGACCAATCGAACCAGAATTCTGGCCCACGCGATGGCATCGCTCGCAGAGTCTCGCCACGCCAACGCCGCGGCCACCAGCGCCGCTCGTTGAGCCAGCGATCCGCCAGTCGCCACTCGGTCGCCAACAGCACCGTGCCGACCAACAGCCACCACGGCAGGATCACGAGCGGGAATCCCCAAAATTGTTGCCCTTTGTTGGCGGCACTGGATCCCATGACCAGGAGCGGGAAGTCGATCGCCACGACTCCCACGAATGCCAAGAACATCGCAGGGAGCACTCGCCGAGTCAGCAGCGAGGCACCCAAGCTGACGACTCCATTGAACGATGCCGCCATCAACATTGTCGCGCAACCGTCATTGGTGAGACGATTCGCCGGCCCGACGACCGCTTGCGTTCCGATCAAGACCAGGCTGGTCAGCGACACGATGCTCGCCTGGCTGACCAACAACTTCGCGGCGAACACGGAGCCAGCCGGAGCCGAGATGCGGCGTAACCAATCCTGTGTCCCGTCTTCTCTCTCCAGAGCGAACGTGATTGCACCGCAACCCAACGAATGCAGCAGCGGCATCATCACACCCAGTATGACGATCGCGATTTCACGAGTCTCGACCACGCGAAATCCCAAGAACGCACACCCATCGAACACGATCAAAATCCCAATGACCGCCAGCCAGAAGTCCCGCACCGCCAGCAATTCTTTCCAGAGCATCCGCACAAAAACCTTGTTCCAGCGCTGCGAATCGTGGATCGCGGGATGATCGAACAGCTCTCGGCGCAGCTTCCATAACTGAGTCGTCCACAGCAGCACGACGAACGACGCGACGATGACAGTCAAGGCAAGGTCACTCAACATTTGGAAGCCGAATGCCTCGGAATACGACAATCCTGCCCAACGGCGTTGATACCATTCTGGAACCAGATAATTCGTCAGGTACACCAGCGGTGTGGTGAGCACGGTCGAGACGACCATCGCCAGCCAAACTCTTCGCAACCACAGCGAACACTGCATCGACACGGTCAGCACGAGCATGAGCTTCAACCAACCGCCCAGAAGGCCGATGGACATTCCGTATGAAAGGGACAGGGAAATCGCGAGGCCGCTGAATAACGAAATCGCCACGGAAGTCACGAACGACACCAACAACTTGCTGAGCCACACAAGCCGCGCCGACGCGCTCGCTGAGCGAAGCAACTCCCAGGTTCCGTTTTCGATTTCTCCCGCAAATGCCCGTGCGCCGACGAGCATGGGAAAAATGATTCCAGCGACTTGAATGAGAACAATTGGCAGCGAGTACATCTCGTTTCGGTGGACCCACTCCCATCGAGCCCATACGGCTGCAATCAGCATCCCCAATGCGAATACTCCACAAGTGCCAGCCACCTCGTTCAGTTCTTTCCAGACGAGCCGCCAGAAGCTTCCGCCGCTGTGCGACCAAATCACGTCCGTTTTGGAGTGTGCCAAGTTCGAGTTGGGAAGCGTCGCTGACATGCGAACCTCGAAGAAGAAGTCGTGAGAGATTCAGGCGAGCGGGGCGGCGTCAGCCCCCCGATTCTGCGGTGAATGCACCG
>CAMDPK010000247.1 GCA_945904015.1 Candidatus Kuenenia stuttgartensis
CAAACGCAAACGCGGTCCCAAGAAACCGCGCCCCAAACAAACCAGCGGCAAGACAAACCACCACGTCTCCACCGCCAAACTCCTCGCCAAGAAATCACCACACCAATCCAACAAGAAACCATCGAAGTGACGACCTTGAAAGGGGTGGCCGCACGCAGCCTAACACACTATCGAATTCTGAACTTTTCTCAATCGAATTGATTGACGAACGACATTTTCGTAGGCATTCTGCTCCCTTACAGGATTGATCAGCCGTCAGTGCAGGATCGAGTTAAGCTGCACGCTGCTCAATAAGACTGTTAGGCGGCAGGCATTTGCTCGCGAACCATAACAATGAAGATGGAACCATAACAATGAAGATGACCGTACGGATGATTCTTGCGATCCTCCTCATGGGCTGTGGCGCCTTTAGTGTGTTCGGCTTCCTTTTATCATTCGAGCTTGGAAGATTAAATGTGTTTCACTTGATCTACGGGGTAGGTGGCCTGGCATGTTTTTCTGTGGCTGTATGGCTGGCCGCCGGTCCACCGGCATCCCAGCCATTCAAAACCATTTTCGTGACGTTGAGTTTCCTTAGCATATGCTTTGTTGTTTTTCTGTGTTACGGATCCTTGAACTGATGGTGACGCAGATGAACTCCGTGATGCCGCCTAACAACGCGCTGCAGCGAACGGCGGCCCGGCATCTGTCCTGGATTCATGGCCCTTCTTCGCCGCCGTCGCTGAGCTTGGGGCGTTCGGCGGCTTAAGCGGAGGTTGGGAATGGCGACAAGCGGTAAACGTGGTCTTCTTTTGTGGGGAATCGCTGGATTGCTGTTTGCAGTCTCCGGACTGATATTCGTTCTTGTTGGCAACACAGCGATCGGCATGATGAATGTGTGCATCGGCATGATGTTCATCGTGATCGGCATGGCAGCCAGAGGGAAAGGCGGGGAGCCGCCGACAACCCCGCCGTCTTCCCCAGCGGACGGAGTACGTGATCGCGCCGAACCAGGTGCTTCACCTGACCGCGGCGGCAAATATCGCTGTGCCGAACCAGGCGCTGCAGCGGACGGCGGGGCATGATTCGTTTCTGCGACCAGTAGCTCACCGGTGCCCCGCCGCTGCTGAGCTTGGTCGTTGGGCGGCGAAACGACAACTCAAGAATCCGAGGCCTGACGGCACCCGGCTCACCACTTCTGTCGCGGGTGGCACATCGCGCGGGCAATTGCGACTGACCAGCGATACCATCCGTGCGGTTACTTCTTTCACCCCTTGATTCCAAGGGACCGCTCATGGCTCGCATCCCGGAAGCGCTACGGCTGGCGATCATTGATGGTCACATCACGCACTGGACCGAGGCGGAGGTGGTCAATGGGCCGGCATTCACGCTTCTCGTGGTTCTCTGTCAACCAAGCCGGCCCGGCAACTGAACTTTTACGTTAGACCATGAACCTAGCCGCATCTTTTGCGGCGCTTGATGGAGGGCTGATCCATGCGATTTACGAGGCTGCTGCTTGGTCTGCTGATTATCCTTTTCGCGTCCCACGCACAGGCACAGACTGCTCTGCTGTGGAAATGGAAGCAGGGTGACAAACTGACCTACGTCCTGGAGGACAACTACTCGTCCAAAACAACGGTGGGAAAGGAAGTGTTCGACCTAAGCCAGACGCTGATCCTGGACACTACATGGCACGTCAAGAGCGTACGACCAACGTGGGAGGCCGGTATTGTCGTGACAATCGAGCGCGTGAGATTCACTGCCGATGGGAAGGGTGGCGCAGCGATCGGCAAGATCAGCTTCGACTCGAAGGAAAAGACGAAACCGGCGAGCAAGCGAGACGAGGCCGTATTCAACGTCCTCAATTCGCTCCTTGGGTCTGAGATTACACTCACGGTAAGTACTCAGGGAAGCGTCTCCAAGTTCGACGTTCCAATGCGATTGGCTTCCACCCTGGAAGGCAACACGACCCGTGAATTGGCAGGATTCTTCGGAGACGCCTTCACTGCCGACGGGGTGCGCCATCGCCTGACCAATTGGCTGGTGGCGCTTCCGGACGAACCTGTATCCGAAAAGGAATCCTGGCGGGAGGACAAGCTGAGTCGCCTTGGCAAGTCCGTTGCCTGCGTCCATTCCTACACACTCGCGGCGCCCGTCCAGCAGGATGGGCACACGCTTATGAAAATCGACGTGAAGCCGGAACTGAGGCTGCTCGTGGATAATGGGGGCAAACAAAAAATCACAGAACAGGATGGCAAAGGGGTCGTGTACTTCGACAGCCGGACGGGGCGACTCACGGAGTCGGTTCTGACACACCGCGCCAGCTTTGAAACATTTGGCAAAACAACCCTTGACGCAAAGACCACCGTCAAACTCGCAACCGAGTCCAAGAGGTAAAACATCGACACGGTCTAACGAGCGGATGCAGCCGACCGGAAACCGCCCGGTCAGCCTTAGCTCCGGTGGATGCGTTTGTTGCCGGGCGGTTTCCGGCGGCTGATCCGTAGCGTTCGGAGTCCGCACGAATGGTCAAACAACTGGTCAAGATCCTGGCGAGCGTGGTTTGTGCTCTTTGCATCGTTGTTGCGCTGTATTGCCCGTGGGGTTTCCTTAACGCGTTTGAGCCGGGACAAGAAGCGTACCGCATCATCTTGCCTGTCGCCTTCGTAGGGGCTGTTCTCCTGGGCTTTCTCTCGCACCGTGTGGCGAAAAGAGGATAGTTCGAATCAGCGGGTGGCACTGTATCCGTCTTCTGGGTTGCACTGGCGGCTTGCCCGCCAGTGCAACCCGATCGGAGGAATCACCGCCTAACGAACGGTTCCAGCGGAGCCGAGCTACGTCGTTTGGTCGGTCAGAGTCGTTCGCTTCGTTCGAGGTTTTTGGTTGTTCGATGTTCTTTGTCCTTAACCGCTCGGCCCGCTGAACCGAACGTTATTCCTCTTCACATTCTTGGCCGAGAACATAGAGCAACAAAGCAATGGCAAAAAAATCGACATCTACGAAGACCACCAAATCCAAAGCACCAACTGCCACAACGGGGCCAGCTAAGGCAAAGAGCGCACCAACAACCCTCCAAGAAACGCTCGCGCAACTCAAGTCTCTGGGGGACGAGAAGACGCGTGCGCACAACGCCAAAAACGGTGCCGGCGACAATCAGTTCGGCGTCAAACGGGGCGACCTTCGGATCCTGGCAAACAAGATCAAGACCAATCACGAGTTGGCCTTGGCTCTGTGGAAGACCGGGAACATTGACGCCCAGCAATTGGCAACGCTCCTGATCAAAGTCGATCTCCTGTCGGCCGACGAGATGGAGCGAATGGTGAAAAGTGTCACCTTTGTGTGGGTGGCCGAATGGCTCCACTCCTACGTCGTGAAGGAGCATGCCGACAAAGAGACCCTGCGCAAAAAATGGATGACCTCGAATGACCCGTGGGAAGGCCGCGCCGGCTGGCAACTGACCGCTGGGCGGGTTGCGAAGAGCCCGGAAGGACTCGACCTCGCAGCGCTGCTCGATCGCATCGAGTCCGAAATGGGCTCCGCCGTTCCTGAAGTGCAATGGACCATGAACGCCTGCCTTGCGGAAATCGGAATTCACTTCCCCAAACACCGCAAGCGGGCTCTCGCGATCGGTGAGAAGCTCGGAATCTATCGCGACTACCCCTGTTCCAAGGGTTGCACCTCACCCTTCGCTCCGATCTGGATCAACGAAATGGTGAGACGGCAAGGCTGAAATGCTTCCCCCCCAAACAGCATTTCCGCGAGGAATCACGATCGCATGCACCGGAGCCGCCATCCGGTCAGTTTCAATTAGCAAATCACTTGACGGCGGCCAGGTGATGCGGGCCGTTGGACGGACGGTGGCATTCGCGGTGCGACGATTCCGTCGGCGTACACGGTCAGTAGCCAAGATTCGGAGCCAGCCAGCGTTCGACTTCGGCGACGGAGACGCCCTTGCGAGTGGCATAGCTTTCGACTTGGTCCTTCGTGATCCGATCGACTGCGAAGTACCGAGCTTGCGGATGCGCGAAGTACAAGCCGCTGACGGCTGCGGCCGGCCACATCGCGAAGCTTTCGGTTAGCGTGATGCCGGTGTGCTGCTCGGCCTGCAACAGGTGGAACAGTGTCCGCTTCTCGGTGTGGTCCGGGCAGGAGGGATAGCCGAAGGCCGGGCGGATGCCGCGATACTTTTCTTCAATCAGGTCGGCGGTCGATAGATTCTCGCTGCGGCCGTAGCCCCATTCGGTGCGGACTCGCTGGTGCAAGCACTCGGCAAACGCCTCAGCCAAGCGGTCGGCGAGGGCTTTGGACATGATCGACTGGTAATCGTCGTGAGCCTTGTCGAACTTCGCGCAGAGTTCATCGCAACCGAACCCGGTCGTGACCGCGAACGCACCGATGTGGTCCTGTCGTCCCGAATCCGCCGGCGCGATGTAGTCAGCCAGCGAACGGAAATCCTTCTGCCCTTGCCGCTCCCACTGCTGGCGGAGCATTGGAAATTTCAAATCTGAAATTTCAGATTTCAAATTTGAGATTTGAGATTTGAGATTTGAGATTTCAGATTTCACAACAATGTCATCACCGACTGAACTCGCTGGCCAGAAGCCGTACACACCACGAGCGGTCAGCCAGCGGTTGGCGATGATCTGGTCCAGCAACTGTCGAGCGTCGTCGTACAACTTCTTCGCTTCGGAACCGACAACGGCATCCTCGAAGATCGCCGGGAATTTGCCGCGCAGTTCCCAAGTCGAGAAGAACGGCGACCAGTCGATGAACGGGACGAGTTCCGCCAACGGGAAATTGTCGAGCGTGCGTAGGCCGAGAAACTCCGGCATCGGAATCTCGACCGTCGCCCAATCGGTCGCAAACCGCCGAGCCAGTGCGTCGGCATACGGCACAAGATTTCGGGCCTGTCGGTCGGCGAAGCTGGCTCGGTCGCGGACTTGAGTCGCCCGGTTTTCGCGGTCGAAGGCCGATTTGCTGTCGGCATCGAGCAGGTTCTCGACGACTGGCACCGATCGTGATGCGTCGAGGACATGCACGACGATCTGATCGTATTCCGGCGAGATTTTGACTGCGGTGTGCTTCGACGAGGTCGTCGCGCCGCCGATCAGCAGCGGAATCTCGAAGCCTTGCCGCTTCATCTCGCGTGCGACGTGGACCATTTCATCGAGTGACGGCGTGATCAGGCCGCTCAGCCCAATGATCTGTGCGTTTCGCTCGCGAGCGTTCTGCAAAATGATCTCGCACGGCACCATCACACCGAGGTCGATGACCTCGAAGTTGTTGCACCGAAGCACGACACCGACGATGTTCTTGCCGATGTCGTGAACATCTCCTTTGACCGTCGCGAGAATGACGGTGCCACGGGTGGATACTTCGGGCGTCTGCGACTCGCTCTCGCCCCTCAGCTCTCGTCCCGCGGCCTTCTCTGCTTCCATGAACGGTTCCAAGTACGCGACCGCTTTCTTCATCACACGGGCGGACTTCACGACCTGCGGCAGAAACATCTTGCCGGCACCGAACAGTTCGCCGACGACGCTCATGCCAGCCATTAGCGGACCTTGAATGACGTTCAGCGGACGGCCGTATTTTTGTCGAGCCTCTTCGGTGTCTTCGTCGATGTGGTCGGTGACTCCTTTGAGCAGCGCGTGCTTGAGCCGGTCTTCGACGGTGCCGTTCCGCCACTCTTCGACGGCGGCGGCCGACTCTCCTTTGCCGGCGGATTTGAACTTCTCGGAGAACGTGATGAGCCGCTCGGTCGCATCAGGGCGGCGGTTGAGGACGACGTCTTCGACGTGGACCAGCAGTTCCTTGTCGATCTCCTCGTATACCTCAAGCTGCCCAGCGTTGACGATGCCCATGTCGAGACCGGCTTGGACCGCGTGATACAGGAAGACCGCGTTGACCGCTTCACGCACGACATCGTTGCCTCGGAACGAAAAGCTGACGTTGCTCACGCCGCCGGACGTTTTCGCGCCCGGGCAGACCTGCTTGATCCGACGCACGGCCTCGAAGAACTCAACCGCGTAGTTCGCGTGTTCTTCCATGCCGGTGCCGATCGTCAGGATGTTCGGATCGAAGATGATGTCTTCGGGCGGGAAGCCGACCTTCTCGGTCAGCAGCTTGAATGCTCGCTGACAGATCGAAACTTTGTGGTCTGCGGTCACGGCTTGGCCGCCTTCGTCGAAGGCCATCACGATGACGGCGGCTCCGTACTGCCGGACCAAGCGAGCTTGTTCGAGGAATTTCTCCTCGCCCTCCTTCAAGCTGATTGAGTTGACGACCCCCTTCCCTTGCAGACACTTCAACCCCGCTTCGATGACCGACCACTTCGAGCTATCGACCATGACCGGCACGGAGCCGACTTCGGTGTTCGCGTTGACCAAGTCCAGAAAACGAGTCATCTCGGCTTCGCTGTCGAGCAGACCTTCGTCCATGTTGACGTCGATCATGTTCGCGCCGCTCTCGACTTGCTGACGCGCCACCGCGATCGCTTCGTCAAGCTTGGATTCCTTGATGAGCCTCGCAAACTTCCTCGATCCGGTAACATTGGTCCGTTCACCGACCATGAAAAACGTGCTTTCGGGCCGGATGTATTGCGGCGTCAGGCCTGAGAACGTTGTGTAGTGCGGGACGCTCGGAACACGCCGAGGTTTCATCGACTTCACCGCATCCGCGATTGCAGCG
>CAMDPK010000248.1 GCA_945904015.1 Candidatus Kuenenia stuttgartensis
CGATTGCAACAAAGCCAACCGGCCGTGAGCCATCACTTGGCCTTGCTGCGGGAAGCCGGTTTGATCGGTTGTCGCCGTGACGGCAAACACAACTTCTATTCGATTCGCCAGACACACTTCCACCGCGTCGTCGCGCAACTTTTCCAAAACATTGCCGACCCCGGAAAGTTAGAATTTCGATTCGATGAGTTCACCGTCACTCCGCGACGCAAGAGCGGCGCGTGATCGGTCAGTGGTCGGATGATCGTTCTCTGCAAGCGGAGCCGCGCGAAAGCCGGCTCCGCTTTTTTGTTGTGGTGCGGGCGGCTGGCCTGCATCGAACTCCGCCATTTCGTGCCGGCGAGCCGCCCGCACCACAAACGACCCGCCGTTTCTGCCGATCAAACCCAAACCAGGAGCCTTGAACCACCCTACAACCGGCACATCCGGAAACTCTTGCCAAAGCGACGGCGACCACCCAACCGATACTGATTCAGACGATTGGGCGGATCTTGACCGTCTTGAAGGGTGTTTCCATGCCATTGCGAACTGTCTGGCGTCCGTGGAAATGGGCCAACGTGGTCCTGAGCGGCGGCCTGCTCATCGGCTGCTCGACTTCCGAAAAGAAGCTGAGCTACGTCGGCGACACGGACTTGCAGCACTACAAAGACGTCGCCACCTCGATCGACTATCCGGCGGTCAACCAAGAGACTCCTGACGAAGTCAGCTACTCCGACGAACCGCGCCGCATCCGCAATCCACGCAAAGATGAAATCTGGAATCTCGGTCTCGAAGAGGCATTGCACACCGGACTCGCCAACAACGAAATCATCCGCGACAACGGCCAATTCCTCTCGCCGGGCAACCGTCTGCTGTCGAACCCCGATTTCGTCCAGTCGGTTTACGATCCGGCGTTGCAAGATACGAGCACACTCTTCGGTCAAAACGGCGTCGAGGCCGCGCTGTCTGAATTCGACGCACAATTCACCGCGAACATGCTCTACGGCCGCAGCCAAAGCATCTCGGAGAATAGCAGCTTCGGTGGCATCTCCAACGGCGACACGCTAGGGACTGAGGCCGGAGACGCCCGTTTCGGACTGTCCAAGATTTTTGGGAATGGCTCACAAATCTCGATTCAACACAATGTTTTGTACCAAGCTTTCAACCAGAATTCCGGTACAAACCCGCGGCTCTTCCAGTCGTACTTCACGAACAACGCCAGCGCGACTCAAAACGCTGGATTGCCAGGTCTCCAGTTCGATTACCGTCAGCCCTTGTGGGCGGGTGGCGGCACTCGGTTCACGCGCATCGCCGGACCAATCAGCCGTCGACCGACGCTGCAAAACGTTCCGCAGGTCAATCAAGGCGTGGTGATCTCGCGCATCCGCACCGACATCGCACTTGCCGATTTTGAACAAGCGACGATCGGCTTGGTCAAAGACGTCGAAGACGTCTACTGGGAGCTGTACCTCGCCTATCGAGCCTACGACACGGATATCACAGCTCGGAACAGTTTCCTGCACACTTGGCGCGAAGTGAAAGCCAAGACCGATCAAGGTCTGGAAGGTGGCAGCGCTGCGGACGAAGCGCAGGCTCGCGACAGTTACTTCGACGCACGAGCCGCCTCAGAGAACTCGCTTTCGAATGTGTACAACACCGAAGGCCGCCTGCGTCGATTGCTCGGACTGCCCGTCAACGATGGCCGTATCATCCGACCAGCCGATGAGCCGACCACGGCCGAGTTCCTCCCCGACTGGCGGACCAGCCTGGTCGAGGCGTTGACGCGCCGAGTCGAACTTCGCAAACAGAAGTGGAACATCAAGAGCCTGGAGTTCCAATTGGAGGCCGCCAAGAGTCTGACCAATCCACGACTTGACCTCGTTTCACGCATTGGGGTGAACGGCTTCGGCGACCAGCTCTTTGGAAAATCCGATCATGCTCCTGCCCCTCCACCGGGTCCGTTCCCGGCTCAAACGACCGCGAGCTTCTACGAAAACCTGCTCTCTGGTAATCAATCCGGGTACGGCGTCGGCGTCGAGTTCAGCTTGCCGATCGGCTTCCGAGCGGCTCATTCGCAGGTCCGCAACTTGGAACTCAAGTTGGCGAAGGCACGAGCCGCGCTCGGTGCTCAAGAATTCGAAATCAGCCACGAGTTGGCCAATTCGTTTCGGCAGGCGGACACGACCTTTCAGACCGCTCAGACCTACTTCAATCGTCGCCGTGCGGCTGAGCGTCGCGTGCAAGCCAACGATGCTCAATATCGAGCGGGCAAGGGCAGCGTTGACCTGTTGCTCCGAGCACAGATCAGTCTCGCGACGGCCGAGAAGGCTTACTACCAAAGCTTGGTCGGCTACAACCGAGCCATCTTGGACATGAAGTACCGCAAGGGAACGTTGATGGAGGACAACAGTGTCTTCCTCTCCGAAAGCCTGTCGCATCCAGAAGCCTATGCGCAAGCCGTGCGTCACGCTTGGGCACGCAGCCACGCCTTCGACGCCAACGACCATCTCGAAACACAACCGGAAGAATTCGTTTCCGACGAATCCGATCCGGTGGAACTCGGCACCGCGGTCTATTCCAATTCATCAGGATCAAACCTCACACAGCCTCCGGCACCGGAGCCTGTCCCAGCGGCCGAACTCCCGGCCACCGAATCGAAGCCACTGCCGAAACCCGAATTGCCTGCTGAGCCGGCCATTCCTGTCCCCCCTGCGAAAAAGGAACTGCCTGATTCGAGCGCCACACGACCACGCGGACCTAGCCGAGTGCAACCCGCGACGAATGAAAGCCCGTTTGCACTGGACTCCGAGTCCTCGATCGAGCAAATGGAATTTCAGAAGGAACCTTTGACAACACTGCCGACGACGAGCGAAACAATTTGGGAAGAAGACGACATCGCAGATACCGTCGAGACTCCACGACAACCCGCCTCAAAGGTGCTGGAACCCGACGAGGACGACGAGGAGACGGTGTTCGATCTATTCCAGCGACCAATTCGTCGGTGAGCCAAATCGAGACCCACGATTTGGAACCCGAGACATCCAAATCCTGCTGCGGCAGCATGATGCTGATCGCAAGCGCCGCCTCGCTTGGGTCCACTTCGGGAAACTCAAGTGGGACGGCGTTTTTTGCTGAATGCACGTGCCGCAGTTTCTCCAGGCTAAGCGTGCTTCGCTTCGAAGTTTTTCAACACGGCAATCAACGCATCGACACCCTCAATCGGAAACGCGTTGTAGATGCTGGCTCTCATGCCGCCGACGCTGCGATGGCCTTTGAGTCCATCCAGGCCAGCGGCCGTCGCGACCTTCACGAACTGACTGTCGAGTTCTTCGTTGCCAGTCACAAACGTGACGTTCATCAGCGAGCGGCTGTCTTTGTCTGCTGTCGGCTTGAAAAGTCGGCTCTGGTCCAGATACGCGTACAGCCGATCCGCCTTGGCGCGGTTGCGTTGCTCCATTCCGGCGAGGCCGCCATTTGACTTGATCCATTTGAAGACCAATCCCATCAGAAAAATGCCGAAGGTCGGCGGCGTGTTGTACATCGAGTCGCTTTTGCTGTGCGTCCGGTACTGCAACATCGTCGGCAAATCGGATCGTCCACGCTCGATCAGGTCGTCGCGGATGATGACCAGCGTCACACCCGACGGCCCGAGGTTCTTCTGTGCTCCGGCATAGATCAGCCCGTACTTCGCCACGTCAATTGGGCGGCAAAAGATGTCGCTGCTGGCGTCGCAGATCACCGTCGAACCTGCCGGCACTTCGGGGAAGCGATGCCACTGTGTGCCGAAGATCGTGTTGTTCGACGTGTAATGCACGTAAACCGCGTCACTGCTGCACTGCACAGTCAGTGGGGTGTAGCAGTAGTTTCGATCCTTGCTACTGCACGCAATGTGGGTCTTGCCGAAGCGGACGGCTTCCTCTTGAGCCTTCTCGGACCATGCTCCGGTCAACAGATAATCGGCGTGAGCATCACTCGACAGAAAATTCATCGGGATCATACCGAACTGCAACGACGCTCCGCCTTGGAGAAACAATACCTTGTAATCCGACGAGATGCCGCCGACTTCGCGACACAGAGCTTCGCACTCTTCGTACACAGCCAGGAAAGCCTTGCCGCGGTGCGAATGCTCGCAAATGCCAATGCCGGTCTTGCCCAATGAGAGGAGGTTCTCACGAGCCTCTTCCAAAACTGGCACGGGTAGCACGGCGGGGCCTGCGGAGAAATTGAAAATGCGATCCGTCATCGTTCGTGGTCCTGATCAGAATTTGTCCGCTCAAACAGAAATGCAATCAACGCGAAATGGCCGAAACGGTTCCGAGCCGGGGCGGGATTAAAGGAGCACCGAAGAGGGCACGCAAGGGTCTCTTCGCGACATCTGCACAACCGCGATACACAATCCTTTCGTCTCGACAGAGTGGCCGATACCGTTCCGCTATCTCGACATTTTGAGGGAGAATGGCTGTGGCTGTTGATGCCAGTTCGGTGCATGTGAATCTCGGCGAGCGGAGCTACGAAATCCGCATCGTCAGTGGAGGACTGGCGGAATTGCCCGCACTGTTGCCGAGCTGGTTGGATCGCAGCGTTTACCGAGCCGGAAGCTCTCGGCTAGCCCACATCGTCACCGACCGCAACGTGCGACCGCACGCGGATGTCGTTCGCGAGGGCCTGGCTCGTACTAGTTGGAACTGTGGGCTGACGGAACTGGAACCAGGCGAGAAAACGAAATCGGTCAACAACCTCGCGGCGGTCTGGGATGATTTGATCGCCGCGAAAGCCGATCGCCAAACGGTCCTGATCGCCGTGGGTGGCGGAGTGGTCGGTGACTTGGCCGGCTTTGCCGCAGCCTCATTCGTGCGTGGCTTGCCGTTCGTGCAAGTCCCGACGTCGCTGTTGGCGGACGTTGACAGCTCAGTCGGAGGCAAGACGGGCATCAATCATCCCGCCGCGAAGAATATGCTCGGAGCGTTTCATCAGCCGATCGGCGTGCTGATCGACACGGCGTTGCTCGAAACGCTGCCGGCTCGTGAGTTTGCTGCCGGTATGGCCGAGGTCATCAAGTACGGCGTGATTTTGGATGCCGACTTCTTCGCGTTTCTCGAACAACGGGCCGAGGCGATCAACCGTCGTGATCCGAGCATCCTGCGACAAGTGGTCGCTCGCTGCTGTCGTCTGAAAGCGGACGTTGTCGAAAAAGACGAGTTCGAGCGGACTGGCCTGCGCGCGGTGTTGAACTACGGCCACACGTTCGGACATGCCTTCGAGGCTCTCGCCGGATTCGGCGAATTGCTCCACGGCGAGGCGGTCGCCATCGGCATGTTGTACGCCAGCCGTCTGGCGGAACGGCTCGGTTTGATCGACTCCTCAACGACCGGTCGACAAGAAGCGTTGTTGAGCCTCAGCGGACTGCCGACGCGATTGCCGGAAAGTTGGTCACACTCGGTCGACGCAGTGATTGACCGCATGAAGCTCGACAAGAAGACGCTCGGCGGCCAATTGCGATTCGTTCTTCCCAAACGATTGGGTCACGTTGAGGTGGTCAGCGACGTTTCCGAAACAGACGTCCGCGCAGTGCTAACAAATGCGTAGCGCATGCAACTCGCGTGCGCAACAAAAAAGGCCGATCGCGGGATTCGCGGTCGGCCTTCGTGGATCAGTCATCGACTCAAAGCTCGAGGGAATGAGGGGCGAGCAGATTCCTGAATTCATCCAGAAAGAAATTCCAGGGGTTGTTAATCGGAGTTGCCTCCGAAGGCGAAGTTCGAATTGTCGGTCCCCGCGTGTGAGGTGTCCGGGGGAAGGCACGTTCCCCCGGACGAACACTCACGTTTGCGGAGCCAGAGAAGTGGGATGGTTTGATTCGCAGTACGAGGTCAGTCATCCCACGCGGTTGACATTACTTGCAGCAGCCAGCCGGAGCCGCACAGGTCGGAGCGCAACCAACCGGAGCAGCGCAGCTCGGAGCACACGCAGCCGGAGCGGCGCAGCTAGGAGCACAGCTGTGTCCGCAGCCGTTACCACAACCGTTGTTGCAGCAGCTCTTCTTGCAGCAGCTCAACTTGGGCAGGTGGCACTTCGGCATGCAGATCTTCGGGCAGTGGAACTTGGGCATCTTCCAGCAGCTCTTGTGGCAGCCGTTGTTGCAGCAGCTATTGCTGTTGCAGCAGGCGGGAGCACAAGCAGCCGGAGCCGCACAAGTCGGCGCACAGGCCGGACCGCAAGCGGCCGGAGCAGCGCAGTTCGGAGCGCAGGCCGCAGGAGCGGCGCACGCTGGCGCACAGGCCGCGGGAGCAGCGCAGGTCGGAGCGCAGCAGGCGGCCGGAGCCGCACAGCTTGGCGCACAGGCCTTCGCGCACGGAGCCGCGCAGCTGGGCGCGGGCGTGCAACAGTGATGGTCGAACAGCCCAGCGGTCGCCGTGCCAGCGACGCCAAGCAACATGGCGAGAGACAAAATCCACTTCATTCCGGCATCTCCTCAAGAAACGTGTCTGACAGTCGTGAGCTCTTTTTGCCGTACGGGCCACTCACCCGACGAAGCAACGCAGTTGAAAGCTCACTGG
>CAMDPK010000249.1 GCA_945904015.1 Candidatus Kuenenia stuttgartensis
TGATCGTGCTCGATTGGGGACTGGCGAAGGTCATCGGCGAGCCAGACGATGAAGCCGCCCCGATCGCCCTGTCGCCCGATGCCCAAGCGGATCGCACGCGAGACGGAGCCACCCTCGCAACCAGATCAGCGCGTTCGGAGAATGACAGCGAACGGACAACGACCAGCGGCGAGAGGCTCGCAGCGGGGGAATTCAGCGCGATCGCAGTTCGGCGAGACGATGATTGAGTTCCGCGATTTGACGTGGATGGTCGCAGCTTCTGCTGTGCCGAGGTTTCTTCGGTCTAGCGGAGTGCCTCGTTCAAGAAACTGGCCACGAGTGGAGTCGCGGCAATGAACCTCAACGGTCAGATGATGTTCACAACACTGGCCGGATAGTCGATTTCAAGACGACGATCCATCAACAGTGCCACTCCCAATAAGCAAGTCTTCCCAGGCCCAACCAAGATGCGTGCGCGGATGGTTTCGCCAAACCAATCGAACTCGACGTAGTACGTTTCGTATTCGGCCCACGCTTCGTCGGCGAGTTCCGCATCCGTGGGGCCGGCGTATTCGGCGCGTAGAGAGTCGAAGAATTGTTCGCCGACAATCAACGTGCCGGTGAAGCCCGTGTCGATCATGAAATCGAGCGGTCCTTGGCCGAAATCCACCGTGACGGATGACAAGCCAAACTCATCAATGAATCCGCGCACGACTGGAACTTCCTCCAAGTTTCACCGCGGCACCGCCGCCAATGCGAAAAATCGACGTGGGTTTGCGTCCGAATTTTTCCTGAGTGGCCAGATCGACTTCGCGAAATGTTCGCCCCAGCACATAGTCGCCCGACTCCGGTTCGAGCGAAATCAATTCGCCCAGATGTGCGGCTTCTAATTCCGCCCGTAGCGTCTCCTCGTAAACGCGGCGAGCAGCCTCAGCGAAGGAGGAACGAGTTTCAAGTTTCAAAGACATAGTCCAACTCCCTGAAATGAACGCGGGGAGAATATGGATTGCACAGAATCCTGGCGACAGGAGTTTCATTCAGTCTGGCAAACGGGCGGCAAATGTGACTCATGCGAGCCGGTGGCCGCTAGGCCCCGGACAGCGTGGGACCGTCGAACCCAAGTCGATGGCAATACCGAATCATCCGCGCTGTGCGCGGGTCTCCCGACCCCGCACTTGGACGACCGCAGGTCTCTCGCGATTCAGGGGAGACCTGCGGTCCAGCGAAGCGGCGGGGTCGGGAGACCCGCGCCGAGCGCGGTATGACGTGGATCGGGGCGAGGTCGAGTGTTGTGTCCCGCGTGAGGCCACAAACTGCCCAGTTGCTTCCGAATATTCAGGCAAGTGGTGTTTCGCCCCGTCGTATGATCTCCGACGCCTGTCACGCGGCGTCGAACCGTTCGCCAAAGTCCCCTTGGCGGGCTTCGGGGTTGGCGACGAGAGTGCCGACGGGCCGCGGATGATCACGATTACGGGCAGCTCGCCGGCCCAGGCTTCTCTGGGCGATGTGACGCACCGCCTACAGTGTCAAACGATGGCCAGAGCGTCTTCGATGGTGTCGAGTTCCGTTGATTTCTTGATCGCAACGGAACTGGAGCGATCATCACTCTAGAGTTGCTTCCTGCCAGCAACAATTCTTGAATGCGGCCTGATCGGGGCGCAGCGAAATGCTGGCGCAGGTTCAATTCTCGACAACGGACGCAAACGGATGACGACCGAACGATACACGTTGATCCGCGAAGTGGGCGAAGGCGGGCTGGGGAAGGTTTGGCTCGCTCGTGACAACGACTTGGCGCGCGAGGTGGCGATCAAGGAGATCAAGCCGGGTACGGAGTCGAGCCAAGCCGCGCGGCGATTGATTCGCGAGGCACAGATCACCGGGCAACTCCAGCATCCAAACATTGTGCCGGTGTACGAAGTGAATCGCGGCGGGCGACCGTTCTATGCGATGAAATTGGTGAAGGGCGAAACGCTGTCCGAGGCGATTCAGCGGCATCACGCCCAGCGTCGAGCCGGTCAGGCCGATCCGCTGTCGTTGCCGCGTCTGCTCAACGCCTTCGTCAGTATTTGCGAAGCGTTGGCCTACGCGCACTCGCGAGGCGTGATTCACCGTGACCTCAAGCCGCAGAACATCGTCTTGGGCGAGTATGGCGAATTGATCGTGCTCGATTGGAGACTGGCGAAGGTCATCGGCGAGCCAGACGATGAAGCCGCGCCGATCGCCCTGTCGCTCGATGCCCAAGCGGATCGCACGCGAGACGGAGCCACCCTCGGAACCAGATCAGCGCGTTCGGAGAATGACAGCAAACGGACAACGACCAGCGGTGAGAGGCTCGCGGCGGGGGAATTCAGCGCGATCGCAGTTCGGCGAGACGATGATTGAGCGCCGCGATTTGACATCGATCGTCAGTTTGTAGTTCCGCATTCAGGCGGTTGCAGAGTTGCGTCTGGACTTCATTCGGAAACACCGATACTTTCGCCGTCGTTGATCGACGACATCTCAACACGGGGAAGGCCGGTGAAACATGAGCGCAGCGAGTGTGATGATTGAGTTGGAGCCTTCGCTGTTAGCCAAGTTGGATGGCTTCGTGGAAGGTCATCTGTTTCGCAGTCGGAGCGACGCGGTCGCGACCGCTGTTCGGGAAAAGATCGCACGCTTGGAGTCGCACACTCAGTTTCTCGCGGAGTGTCAGAAGCTTGATCCGGCGGAGGAACAAGCGTTCGCAGAAGAATGGCTCGATGGGGAGCGGACGGCATGGACCGCATCCTGAGAGGCGACATTCGTTGGGCCAACCTTGATCCCGTTCAAGGCTCGGAACAAGCGTATCGCGCGCGTCCCGATCCGATTCGTCGATTGGGCCATGACAGGAGGCGAAGGCAAAAAGACAAACGGAGTCGTGGATCATGTCGCAATCGCTCGCCAAGGTACTTGTTCATATTGTCTACAGCACCAAGGGACGTCGCCCCTGGCTGAAGGACGAAGAGATTCGACGGCAGCTCAACGCTTACAAAGCGACGATCCTCCGAGACAACGTCGATTCTCCCGCGCTGATCATCGGCGGGGTCGAGGACCACATTCATGCTCTCTGTCTGTTGTCTCGCAAATTTGCGATCAAGGACGTGATCGAAGAGGCCAAGACCGAGACGACCAAATGGCTCAAGAAACAGGGACCGCAATACCGCGATTTTCATTGGCAAGCGGGGTACGGCATCTTCTCCGTCAGCGAATCGAATTCCGAGGAAGTGAAGCGTTACATCGCCAATCAGGTTGAGCATCACAAACAGATGTCATTTCAGGATGAGTTCCGAGCGTTGTGCCAACGACACGGAATCGAAATTGATGAACGGTACGTGTGGGATTAGCCGAGTCCAAACCGGTTCAATCCCGTGTGATGTGGTCCAGTCCCAACAGGACGGCTCGATGCGGTTCAGTCCCAACGGGACGTCCCCATGTCAGCCCAGGCCATCGGCCTGGGTAACGGAAACCATCCGAGTTCATAGCCCCAACTGGGCGGCTCTAAATTCGACGGACACGAAACACGCCATCGCCGATGACGAACAACGAATAGGGCCGCCCCGTTGGGACTTTCTCTTGGTTGTTGTGATCGTGACCCAGGCCGATGGCCTGGGCTGGCATAGGGCTGCCACGTTGTGGCGGAAGACAGAGCGCTGACGCCCAGCGACTCGCCAGCAGCGAGAGGCTCGCGGCGGGGGAATTCAGCGCGAACGCAGTTCGGCGAGACGATGATTGAGTTCCGCAGTTTGACAAGGATAGTTGGAGCCGTGTCGATGGTAAGCGCCGGATATCAATTGGCGACGGTGATAAACACGCGGATGCCTTACCAAGTCATTTCCGTGAATAAAGCAACTCCACAAGTCCACGAACGCACTCCGCAAAAAGAGGCTCGAATTGTTTGACATCGTCCAAGGTGGCAACGTCATGGTGGGTGAATCCATTTCGAGAGGATTGGAGGCGGTAGAGCGCCACTCTCAATTTCGTCCGGTCTGCATCAGTCCCTGCGACTCCAAGCGGGTTACGAATCTCGATCGAATTGTGATAGGTCGGCTGGTGATGTCTCCCAAACAGCAACAGCACGATTGCCGCGTTCCTATTGCTAGACCAACTATCGGAGTCATTTTTCTCGATCTTGTTCAACACGTTGCACAACGAGCCTTTGTCGATCTTGTGCTCCTTATCTTCAGCCGGAATTTCAAAATCGAATTGCCTCGGGTTTTTCAAGACAAGAGCGACTTCGGGAACAGCGGATAAGCAACTTCGGCGGACAGAAAAGGCGTCACAAAACAGCCTTTCACAAGTCTTAGCCATCGCACCAATCAACGGCGAGAAATCCAGCAAACCATGCGACTTGCCATGTGGCGGCATGAATTCGTTGCGATAGACCAGCACTGTCCGAAGAAGCGTCAAAACGTCGTCCGAGATGCCATAATCAGCAACGTATCGAAACTCAGCCAAGTCAACGGACGGCAACGCGCTGACATCAATCAGCTCAGCGACGATTCGTTCGGCCTCACGGACTCGCACCTCCTGCCATTCCCGGACCCCATTCTCAAGAAGGTCTTCGAGTTCCCAAACTTCGGCATCCAAAGATGCGACTTCATTTTCTTTGTCTGTGACTTGGTCACAACAATCAAAGAACTCGCGCCATCTCCTGCAGATCTCTTCTTCAATCTCGTCTAATGTCGACTGTCCTTCGGTCTGCGGCGAGTCGGTTCCGCCAGGTGCAAGAAACGCGGATTCCGCAATCGCGATCTCATGTTCACTCCAAAAACGTTCGTCGCCAAGTTCCTCCAACTCCCATTCTGCATCGGACAAAGCCTCCTGCGCTTGCAGGAGTTCGTCCTCGATGCTCCGAAGATTGAGCCGAGATGTGGGGTATCGTGTCTCGGTTAAAGCAGTCTCGGAAAGTTCGGAGACAGTAGCCGCGACGGAATCTGAGCCGTTTGGTCCATCAACAGTAGCTTCGGGACTTGCTTGTTGCTGCGTACGCGGGATGTCATCGGCACGCCGAGTGTGAGTGAAGCAACTCCTCACGACTGTTGTTTTTTCCGACACAGACAAGACGTGATAAACAGCGAGAATCCATTTCCATTCACTCACTGGCCGCAGGACAACGACGACTTTCATGGGCAATGGACACTCGCCGCTTTGCAGCCGAGCAAACAGCTCGGCTAAGAGAGTGGAACACGGCCACAAGTCGTCCGTTTCAAAAGAAAAGCTAGGACCGCGAAAACTGCCACTCAGACTCAACGGAATCGAATGTGGCAAATGGAAGGAACCAATAACACACTCGCCGTTGATCTGGAGGAACAGCACGACTTCACTCTTAAAGGGGCGTTGCACCTTGACGGCTAAGGCTTCAAGTTCCTCCGAGCTCGGCCGAATTTTTAGGCGTGAAATGATGATGCCATCATTATGAAACAAGTGGGTTGCCGACCGCCAAAAGCGTGTAAAACCTTCGGCATCCCCGGCAACTAGGACGCGAACTCCTCTGGCGACCCAGTGCCCCATGATGTCATTGGTATCCGTGTCCACGATCCCAGAATCGAAATGACCGTTGGACGCGGACTTGTAAAGCACGGCGAGTTCGCCAAATACGCGCTCACAGGACGCGGTCCCAAGACTCGATGCCAAGTTGCAATGCGACGTTTCACCAGTGAGATTGTCGTAGGCTAAAAAATCGTGCGTTTCCCAAACACTCCAATCACCAATCAGCGAGTCGAGGGTTATTCGCGTTGGTCGAACTGGTTCAGAAGAATCCGAAGAACTATTAGTCATGTGAACTCTCGGCTGCACTACGACAAGGAGAATTACGACCGGTGCCCATCCTACCTCACGATCTCGTCGATGACATAACCATGCGCGTCGGCGAGGCAGCGGTCGATGCCGTTGTGGTGGACGGTGACGAGACCGCCAGCGCCTGTGAAGATCGGCCTTTCATTCATGGAATTAGCAGGCTTATCAACTTCACCCATGAGCACCGTCATTGACGAAATCCTGGACCCGGTGGCTGACTGCCTGACGTCGCGAAGCGGCTGACGGAATTGCGTCTGAATCCGACGACGCAAGCTCGCATCGACGAGTTGGCTGGTAAGGCCAACGAAGGGTTGCTGACCACCATGAGCGTGCTGAATACGCCGACATCGTTGAGGGTCTGGACTTCCTCGGCATTCTGAAAGCGAAGGCCTGCTCGGCGATGGCTCGGAGCGGACGGTGACACGCGACGATGGATGCGGCTCTGCGAAAACTGATGCGAGAACGAGCCGCAGGTCGCTGTGAGTATTGCCGTCTGCCTCAGCACGCCATCGAGTCCACCTTCCACGTCGAGCACATCCGTGGGGCGCACGACGCACTTTGCGAATAGTTCCGTCCCCATCCAGCTTGTCTCATTGGTATCTACACAAGTCATTAAATTCGGTAGCCATCGCTGGATGGAATCGAAATACGGCTGAAGGATCAGCGGTTGGTGACACGTTGTCGAGAACTTGTGCGGCGGCATTGTGATGCCGTGCCCAGCGGAGCGGCGGGGAGTTC
>CAMDPK010000250.1 GCA_945904015.1 Candidatus Kuenenia stuttgartensis
CCACCGTGACAGGGTGGCGAGCACTCCGAGCTGCTCCGCGAGGACGTAGACCGGACGCCTACGTCCGGTCGGTCGTCCGGACGTAGGCGTCCGAACTACGAGCACGATGCGGAAGCCGTGGGACTCGAACCCACGAGCGACTGAGTCGCTACCTGTCTTCCAAACAGGCTCCTCATCCGGCCGGTTGGCTTCCGTGATTCTGTGTCGCAATGGAACTCAGCACCGACGCCGACCAATTCCCAACCCAGCGATTTCAGTAACGGCGCAAGCACTCCGTCACGGTCGCTGCGTTTCAACGCCTCATCTTGAGGGCTGTTGTCCGGCGGCAAAGGCCGCCTCGGAGAGTTGTCGTCGGTCGTCATGATCTTTTTCCTTTCAGGTTGATTCGTCGTTGTCGTGCCTGCATCGGGTGGCCGGGTCCGGCCAATCGTGAGGCTCCATCGGAGTCACTCCGAGCGGTGCTTCCAGCGACCGCCGGGCGACGCGGGGGAACGAGGTCTCGCTTCCGTTCCGATCCGCAGCATCCCGATGGGCACAGTTGACCTTCCGCCGTCATGACCCGGCCACCCGCCGGCACGCACAACAATTTCGTAGCTTGGCTCTCTGAGCCGAGCTGTCTTCAAATACTGCTCGGCTCAGAGAGCCAAGCTACGTTCAGCGGAAGCCGTGGGACTTGAACCCACAAGCGGCTCAGCGCCGCCACCTGTTTTCAGGACAGGCCCCTCATCCGGCCGGATGACTTCCATCACGATTCGGGGAGAAGGATTCGAACCTCCATCGTCGGCTTCAAAGACCGATATCCGACCTTTAGACGATCCCCGACCAGTAGGTCAGGCTTTCCAGCCTGACCCGGTTGCCGTTCGATTCCTTATCGAGCCAGCCTGGAAAGGCTGACCTACCGAGAGTGTCTTGTGGGAGTCGAACCCACCTGACCAGCTTGGAAGGCTGGCACCATTGCCGCTCGGTCAAAGACACGTCGTTCACAACATCGAAGGCGGAAGGAGAGGGAGTCGAACCCTCAAGACATCACAGGACGCTCGGCCGCGTTCGAGGCGGCTGCCATCGCCAGTTGGCTTGCCCTTCCGTATTTCCCATCAAAGCTCCGGAGCAAGGACTCGAACCTCAACCTGCTGATTAACAGTCAGCCGTTCTACCTTTGAACTACTCCGAACTAAGTCTTATGAGTCACCTGAGACACATTCGGCGCATATTTTCTGCGCAGAACAACACATAGTTTTTGAAACACTCTTAGCGCAGTCAGGACGGTGGGATTCGAACCCACGCTCTCCGGCACCCAAGGCCGGCGGATTTTCAGACTTTCCGACGTCCTGACGGTCAGACGAATTGTGCGAACTGAACTCAGCGAGCAGTCAGGATGGCTGGACTCGAACCAGCACTCTCCGGCTCCCGAAGCCGGCGGACTACCAAGTTATCCCACACCCTGAATGACTCCCGATGCGATTTCTCCCTCCCCGACGATGCTCACAACCCCTACCGGCCGATTCGCAATTGAGGAATCGCGACCAGCCATCTTTCCCCCGCCACCAGCCGCCCAGCGGTGCGTCCCACTAGGCAGCAAACCATGAACCAGAACGTCTTTCGTAGCCACGTTCGCCAGAACGTGGGCAATCACTGCTAATTCCCCACGTTCTGGCGAACGTGGCTACGGATCAGGCCAACAAAAAAAGCCCGATGTCTTTGTGACACCGGGCTTTTGAAAGCTCCCTGCGGAAATAATCCGGTGTCACTGCCTGAGGCGATACGGGTGCGAATTCGTCTGGGAAATACATTCCATCTTTTGTGATGGACGACCCACGACGGCGGGCACTCCGACCGCGACTGCAAACAGACTGCCTAACCCAAGCTGGGCTGGCCGGCCTGTTAGCCTTGTCGCATCGAGTTTTTGCCAACCGTGTCTCACGATTTTCGCTCCCGAATCCCAAGCGTGACACCTGGGCAATCACTATTCAGTATCGGCTACGCCACCGACTCAGCGTTTGCAAATCTCAACAAAAAACGCGCTCATTGAGCGTGTCCGAAGACAATATGCCAGACGGCGGCAGCATGTCAACACGGCACCATGTCATTTTCCAAAAAAGTTCGGAAATACATACCCGCTAAATATGCCACACCGCAGGCAGACACATTCCGAGTCTTATACGATTCAAAGCCAGCAGTATTAGCGGCTTTCTGCTACGGCTCGCATCTTTTCCAGGCCCAGCTTGGCAACCTCGCGCGGGTCGCGAGACCACAGGTCTTCGCGAAACAGCTCCAACGACAGCCAGCGGCGGTAGCCGACTTGTCGCAGCAGATCGAGATAGCGGCGGAGATCCATGTGGCCGTCACCCGGCATGACTCGGCTGTGATCGTGCTGCTGTTCACGCGGCGGCGATGACGGCGTGTCGTTGAAGTGCGAGATTGCGATGCTCGTTTTTGTCAGCTTGGCGATCGACTCGAAACCCTTGCCGCCTCGAAAACAGTGGAACGGGTCGAGCACGACGGTCGCTTGCGGATGTTTCGAGTTCGTGATGATCTCGATGGCGGCGTCGATGCTGTTGATGTCGTCCACGAAGCCGAGGTACTCGAACGCTGGCTTGACTCCCATCGAGAGTCCGAGATCGAGCAACTCGGCATACTTCGCTCCGACAAACGCGCGATCACACGCTCCCGGAGGCGGGCCGGCGATGATGTGGTGCGCGCCGACGGCGACCGACTGTTCCATCCGACGTTTGCATTCGTCGAGTTCGCTTTTCCGTACCGAGGCGTCTGGTTCGGCCCAGCCTTTGAGATAGATCGTCGTCGGCACTTCGAGGCCCTGATCGCTGACCGCTTGGCGGATGTCGGCCAGTTGGCCTCCTTTCGACAGGTGCAGGTCGATATCGTCGTGCCACAGTTCGATGGCGGCATAACCGACCTCGCCCGCGATGCGAATTTTCTCGAGGATCGGCGTCGGCCGGATCGTGCTGGAGTTCAGGCAGTAGATGAAGTCAGACATAGTGGTGAGCCGATTCCGTGAGGAATGAAACACGACCGCAAACGGACAGTCGCGATGTGGCTGACACGCTATCGCGGTTGTTGCGAGTCGGCAAATGCTGGAAGACGCGTTGGCAGGACGATGAGGGCAGGACGATGAAGACTGCGGCGATGATCTGTTGGTCGATGATCCTGCTGCCGTTCGTGCTCTTGGCAGACGAACCGGACAAGAAGACGGATGCTGACGAACTCTTTCGCGTGCGGGATGATCGACCGGTGTTGCCGGTGACCGTTGAGCAATTGAAGAAGCTCGGTATCGACGTCTACGAGTCCAAGCGGCTGAAACTGTTCACCGACATCGACCCAAAGGTTGCGAAGACGTTGCCGCCGCTGGTCGATCAGGCTTATGTCGCGTGGGAGGAATACTTCGGCAAGCTGCCGCCAGCTCGTGACGAGTCGGAGTTTCAGATCAACGGCTATCTGATGAAGGACAAGACCAACTTCGTGAGCGAGGGTTTGTTGCGGGCAGACCTTCTCGATCAGTTTCACGGGCGGCAAATCGGCTATCAGTTTTGGATGATGGATCAGGAGCAGGATTACTACCGTCGCCACTTGCTGCTGCACGAAGCGACTCACGCTTTCATGTGGGCGATTCCGCATCTCGACGTGCCGTATTCGCATCTCGAAGGCATGGCCGAGCACTTTGGAACGCATCGGTTGGTTGGTGGTAAATTGCAGACTCGGCTGATGCCGTTCAACCGCGCGGATTTTCGTGGCCATGACCGGCTGTTCTTGATGCGGCGAGATGTGAAGCAGCGCGGTATCCCGGAGTTGCTCGACATCAGCGAATGGAAGTCTGCGAACTTTCAGGCTCTCAACGAGTCGTACGCATGGGCTTGGGGTCAGAGTGTTTTCTTTGATGTGAACCCGCGCACGCGCGAACGGTTTCGCAAAATGGCGAAGTCGTTGACCAATCCGCTGGCGTGGAAGACGTTCGAGATCGAGTTGCAACCCGATCTGCCGGAGGTCGTCACGGAATGGAACTTGTTCGCGGCCGACGCTTGGGAAGGTTTTGATTTCGAGCGAGCCGCGATCACGTTTCGCGAAGGGATACCGCTGATGAAATCACAGCGAGCCGAAATTCGCGCCGATCGAGGCTGGCAATCGAGCGGCGTGTTGGTCGAAAAGGATCGCCGCTACGAGATCGTTGCGACCGGGCAATTCACGCTTGCGGAGAAACCCAAGCCGTGGGTCAGCGAAGCGGATGGGATCACGTTCCGCTATCACAACGACCGGCCGCTGGGGCAATTACTCGCAACAATTCGGCCCATGAAGAAAGCAGAAAACGAAACCGAACCGATGATCGACGTGAAACCGCTCGGCAACAAGTCGGTGTTCGAGGCACCGCGATCCGGCACGCTTTACTTGCGGCTCAACGATCATCCCGCCGAACTCTCTGACAATCGCGGCAGCGTGACGGTCGAGATTCGCGAAGCGAAGTAGCCCTGTCGCTCCGCGACAGGACTGCCGGGCGCGCGTTGGATTCGGGATGGCTGCTGTGTGATGATCGTGCTGATGGCGTCGGCGAAGCGTTCGGCTTTCCTGTCACGGAGCGACAGGGCTACTTTTTCGGCGGCAGCGCTTCAAAGACCTTCGGAACTTCGGTCTCGTTGATCGAGAGATAGCCTTTGCTGAATTTGGCCTTCGCTCCATCGGAGACGACGACCGTGATGTCGGCGTCGGGGTTGATACCCAAGTTGTTGGGGCCGGTCTTCTCCCCAGCGAAGACGGACCAGGCGGTGCGTTCTGTCTTCAGCGATCCGAATGCCTTCGGCAAGTAGTCCTTCGACTTGGCAGCATCGTCGGTCAGCCAGACGGCGACGATGTCCACGTCCGTTCGATCGGCTTTGAGTTTGTCGTCGAGCACTTTGATGAACCGCGCCATTGGCCGAGAGAATTTGTCGGCCAACACGAACACGAAAATGGTCGGCTTGTCTTTGCGTTCGGTGACGAAGTCCAGTTCTTTGCCGGATGACTCGCCGGCGACGACGGTGACTTTGAACTTTTCGACGGCGTTGCCTTCGCCGGGGCCGGAGGCGACATCGGCTCGCGCGGCAAGTGAGTTCAGCACAAATAGGACGGCGAATACGACTGGAGAAGTGCGACGCATGGCGAAGCTCCTGGCCGACGGAGAAAACGGTATCACGGCTGACGGCCTTCGGCGGGCGGCAATCGGCCGGGCAGGACACGCGGCGGCCAGCATAACCGCCACGATCGGACGACTCGACCTTCAGGCGGATCACGATCTGGCTCGGACGGGCCGAAAGGGGATCAGGCTTGAGGCAGACTGGCCGACAGCCAATAATGCCACACATCGAACTCAGCCGATATGAATCCCAGGCTGACGACGACTTTCTGAACATCCCTCGCGACGAACTCCCTCGGTTCGTCCATCACTGCCTGCCACTTGCGGAGAGCGATCATGTTGAAGATTGATGCTGGCTCCTCCCCGAACCCGTATTGCGATGGCCTGACTCGTCGCAGCTTCGTCCAACTGGGCGTCGCTGGCATGGCGAGCGCCGGCCTCGCCGATATTCTGCGAGCGAAGGCGAACTCCGCCGAGTCACGCAGCAAGAAGGACACTTCCGCAATCTTGATCTGGTTGGACGGTGGTCCAAGTCATCTCGATCTCTATGACATGAAGCCGGATGCTCCGTCGGAGGTTCGCGGACTGTGGCGTCCGATCCGTACGAACGTCGAGGGGTTCGAGATCACCGAGTTGTTCCCCAAGCAGGCCAAGGTTGCTGACAAGTTTTCGATCGTCCGTTCGCTGCATCACGACACCGGCGACCACTTCGCGGGTGGGCATCGGATGCTGACGACAAAGGACATGAATGTCTCCGGTGCCCAGAACGCCGGCAAGTTCCCAGGCCTGGGTTCGATCATCGCTCGCGAGCGTGGTTCGCGGCATCCGTCGATGCCCAGCTATGTGGCCGTGCCGTATGCCGCCAGCATCGGACTCGTGCCGGGATATTTCGGAGCCAATTTCCTCGGCGTGCAGTACGACCCGTTCCAACCGGGTGGCGATCCGAATCAAGCGAACTATCAGGTTCAGAATTTGAATCTCGCGCCGGGAATGAACATCAACCGGCTGGAGAATCGCCGCGAACTGAATCGAACGCTCGATCAGATTCCGCGCACGGTCGAGCGCAATGGCTTGTTCACGGCGATGGATCGTTTCGATCAAGACGCTTTCGATTTCGTTTCCGGAGCGCGTGCTCGCCGAGCGTTTGACATCGGACTAGAAGACCCGCGGCTTCGCGACAAGTACGGCCGACAGAATTGGGGACAGAGCACGCTGCTGGCTCGGCGATTGGTCGAAGCCGGTTCGACATTCGTGACGGTTCACTACGGCGGGTGGGATCATCACTGGAATCTGAAAGAGGGCATGGACAATTACTTGCCGATGGTCGATTCGGCGGTTTC
>CAMDPK010000251.1 GCA_945904015.1 Candidatus Kuenenia stuttgartensis
GCCGCGACCCTGCTGATTTCGCTGGTGAGCCTCGCGGCGATCGCCTCGCTGATCGACCAATCGAACCGCTCGCTGGCGACCAAGAATACGCAACTGGAGCAGGCCAACACGAAGGAGCGCGAAGCGACACAACTCGCCGCCAAACATGCTGAGCAGGCCGACCTCAACGCGGATGCCGCGCTCCGGCAGACGAAGCTGGCTCAACAGCATCTGTATGTCGCCCACATGCATCTGGCTCAAAGCGCTTGGGAAGATGCGCGGGGCGGTCAAACCATCCGGCTACTCGACCTGTACCGGCCGATCGCGGGACAACCCGCTGGCCCAGATGATCCCCGCAGCTTCGAGTGGTATTACTGGGACCGCCTCTGTCACAGCGACCTGCTCACGTTAAAAGGGCACAGCGGCGAAGTCATGAGCGTGGCGTTTAGCCCGGACGGGAACCGGCTGGCGTCGGCCAGCCACGATCAGACAGTGAAGGTGTGGGACGCCGCGAGCGGTCAGGAGACGCTCACGTTGCAAGGGCACACCAGTAAGGTCATGAGCGTGGCGTTTAACGCGAATGGGAAACGGCTGGCGTCGGCCAGCCAAGACGGGACGGTGAAGGTGTGGGATGCCATGAGCGGTCAGGAGACGCTCACGTTGAAAGGGCACACCGGAGAGGTCATGGGCGTGGCGTTTAGCGCGGACGGGAAATGGCTGGCGTCGGGCAGCGACGATCAGACGGTGAAGGTATGGGACGCCACGAGCGGTCAGGAGACGCTCACGTTGAAAGGGCACACCGACAGGGTCACGAGCGTGGCGTTTAGCCCGGACGGGAAACGGCTGGCGTCGGCAAGCTACGATGGGACGGTGAAGGTGTGGGACGCCACGAGCGGTCAGGAGCTGCTCACGTTGCAAGACATCACTTGGGTTGCGAGCGTGGCATTTAGCCCGGACGGGAAACGGCTGGCGTCGGCAAGCTTCGATGGGACGGTGAGGGTGTGGGACGCCACGAGCGGTCAGAAGACGCTCACGTTGGGGCACACTGCCATCGTCTATAGCGTGGCGTTTAGCGCGGACGGGAAACGGCTGGCGTCGGCCAGCGACAATCAGACGGTGAAAATTTGGGATGCCACGAGCGGTCAGGAGATGCTCACGCTGCAAGGGCACACCGGTCGCGTCGTGAGTGTGGCGTTTAGCGCGGACGGGAAATGGCTGGCGTCAGCCAGCGCCGATAACACGGCGAAGGTGTGGGACGCCACGAGCGTTCAAGAAACGCTCACGTTGACAGGACACACTAGCGTGGTCAGGAGTGTGGCGTTTAGCCCGGACGGGAAACGGCTGGCGTCAGCCAGCGACGATCAAACGGTGAAGGTTTGGGACGCCACGACCGGTCAGGAGACGCTCACGTTGAAAGGGCACACCGGAGAGGTCATGGGCGTGGCGTTTAGCCCGGACGGGAAACGGCTGGCGTCGGCCAGCTTCGATCAGACGGTGAAGGTGTGGGACGCCACGAGCGCTCAGGAGATGCTCACGCTGAAAGGGCACACCGACTGGGTCACGAGCGTGGCGTTTAGCGCGGATGGGAAACGGCTGGCGTCGGCCAGCTTCGATCAGACGGTGAAGGTGTGGGACGCCACGAGCGGTCAGGAGACGCTCACGTTGAAAGGGCACACCAGCGCGGTCCTGAGCGTGGCGTTTTGTGGGGACGGGAAACGGCTGGCGTCGGCCAATGACGATCGGACGGTGAAGGTGTGGGACGCCACGAGGGGTCAGGAGACACTCACGTTGAAAGGGCACACCAGCGCGGTCCTGACTGTGGCGTTTACCGTGGACGGAAAACGGCTGGCGTCGGCCAGCGGGGATGGGACGGTGAAGGTCTGGGACGCGACGCCGCGTCCGTGAGCCAACACAATTGCCAGGAAGTCACAACCGGTGTTCAGGTGGGACTCGCTGAGTGACAAATTCAGGAGTTCCAAGTTTGAGTTTTCTGCATTCGTCCTTACTCCGAAGGAGTTGAGTCTCATAGCCCAGGGTTGCCGCGCATCGCGGCTACCCTGGGATCCCAGCCAAGAGCAACATCTACCCTGAAGGGGTTGCGTCCATCGGGAATTCTCTGTGACGGAACCCCTGCGGGGTACATGATCGGTTTGGGTCTCTTTCCCAGGGTAGCTCGCTTCGCGAACAAACCTGGGCTGTGAGACGCAACTCCTTCGGAGTAAATAGGAACTCACCCAATGCAGCCTTGGAGCCTTGGAAATTTGGCCAACTCCGAACGAGTCATTGCTCGTGACTCTCCAGAAACCGGCATTGCTTTGCTGGAAATGAGGCACGCATGGCGAGTCAGACACTCTGCCGGTCAGGAAAATGTCTCCGCCGCCCGGAATTTCCTTGCTGATTGGGAAGAAATCGCTTCTGATTGGAAAGGAATCGCATTCGGCGGCCATTCAGAGTCGATTCCAGGCGCGGCAGAGGGCTTTTCTACCCATTCATCCGCCATTTCTGGCCATTCATTGCCAATTCCTCGCGCGTCAGTGCCCATCAACAGCGTGGTCGATCCATTGGGACGCGCGGCAGCGAGTCGTTCTGCTCATTCATTCCTGCTTTGACCTGCGGCAGAGGCCGTTGGTTCTCAGTCTGCCGTCTTGCCTCGCGCGACAGGCGAGCTTTGCTGCCAGTCGGATGCGAGTTCTTGGTCGGAGGTGAATCTTTTTGGCGAGCCGGATGGCGTTAGCGGGAATTATCCACGAGCCGGGGAGAATTCCCCGCACGGTGCTTTAAGTTAGCACGACGCGCAAGCGAGTGGTTCAGTCCGAAATCACTCGCTTGCGCGTCGTGCTAACTTGACGAGAAACAGGCGATCGCAGGTCCGGAGGCTGACGCCGTCCGGCTCGCCTGTCGGTTGCGGGCATCGCCCGCCTTTCAGGAGAGACTGCCATGTTCAAAGGTGTGGACTTCACGATTCTGCAAGCTCAGTCTGTCAAATCGGCGATGGATCAGATTGCGACTTATCGGCCAGAGGGGAAAACTCCGGCGAATGTGCAGACGTTGATCGATGCGGTCGTCGCGTCTCAAACGACGTTCCTGAACAAGAGCACGACGCTGGATTTGGCTCGCGGAGAATTGCAGGAATCGGTGGACGCGCTGCACATTGCCTGCACGCAAGTCTATCCGATTATGAAAGCGATTTATCGGACGGATGCCGGCAGCTTACAGGCCATCAACCGGTTGCCGGTTTCCGATCGCACCGCTCGCGAAACCTTGGCTCGCAGTGAGGCGATCAAGGCGCTCTGGGCGCAGTTGCCCAACCCACCCGGCTCGGCAACGGCGTTCAAGGCTTGGGATACGATGGATCAGCCGGCGTTCGACGCACTCCTCACCGCGGCCAAGACGAAGCTGAACGGCATGGCCACCGTCGATCAGGAATATCAGCTCGCGCAGGGAGACTTGCACGAACAAACGGAAGTGCTGGAAGACTTCGTGACCACGGCGCTGATCGTCGGCCGAGCTCAGTTCCTGCCCGGCACTCCGGAACGCGAAGTCATCGACGCGATTCCGACCGAACCGGCTCAGCCGGCACCCGGCCAGGCCACGATCTCGGTCGCCACCTCGCCCGCCGCGGGGGAAGTGCATCTCGAATTCGCTGCGAACCACGCGACCTCGTTCGACGTGCTCCAACAGGGACCGGGCGATCCAGACTTCGCCATCGTCGCCACCAGCATCATCGAGACCAGCTATGACGCCTCGGCACTGCCGCCCGGCTCGTATGACTTCAAAGTCGTCGGCAAGAACTCCCAAGGCAGCGGCCCGGAAAGCGCGGTGAGCACGATCGTCGTGGCCTAAAGCCTGCTGGTTTCCCTGGAGGATGGGCTTCCCAGACGATTCTTTCCCAACGTGACCGTCTGGAAGCCCATGCTCCATTTCGGGATACCCGACCCAACCAAACCCACATCAGCCATCTTTCATTCGTTGGCTGAAGTGGTAGACTGTGCCCCGCCGAAAGCAAGGCTATCGGTACTTTTAGACTCGACGGAGGCGTGATGATGCTGACGATCGTTGGACCCCGGCAGAACGGCTTTTGTGACCGACTCGACCGCCGCAGCTTTTTGCAAATCGGCAGCCTGGCCTTGGGAGGTGCGACGCTCTCGCTGCCGCAACTTCTGCGAGCCGAACAAGCCGCCGCCACAACTGGCCAACAGTCGCCACGCCACAAGGCAGTCATCAACATCTTTTTGTCCGGCGGTCCGCCGCATCAGGACTTGGTCGATTTGAAGCCGGACGCACCGTCCGAAATTCGTGGCGAGTTCCTGCCGATCGAGACCAACGTCCCCGGCATCGAAATCTGCGAACTGCTGCCGAAGCTCGCGGCGATGACCGACAAGTTGGCGATCATCCGGTCGCTGGTTGGTTCGGATGGACGTCACGCCGCGTTTCAATGTCAGACCGGTCGTCGCTTCGCCAATCAAATTGCCGGCGGCTGGCCATCGATGGGATCGCAAGTCTCGAAACTTCAAGGAGCCGTCGATCCCGCAGTGCCACCGTTCGTTGGACTCGCGCCGAAGATGCTCACCTCGACGTGGGCCGACCCCGGTCAGCCGGGCTTCCTTGGTCCCAGTCACGCTCCGTTCCTGCCGAATGCCGAAGGCAAGAAAGACATGGTCCTGAACGGCGTTGATTCCGACCGCTTCGGGACTCGGAAGTCGCTGCTGAAAAACTTCGACACGCTGCGGCGAGATGTCGATGCCAGCGGCATGTTGCGCGGCATGGACAAATTCACCGAGCAAGCGTTCGGCATCCTGACCTCCAGCAAACTGGCCGAGGCGATTGATCTCGAACGCGAAGACCCGAAGCTGCGCAATCGCTACGGCCGAGGCAGCGACAAGCCCGCCGGCTACGGCGACGCCGGCCCGTTGAACAACGATTATTTCCTGCTGGCTCGCCGTTTGGTCGAAGCCGGAGTCCGCGTCGTCACACTGGCCTACGGCCGTTGGGACTGGCACGGCATGCCTCACGGCACAAACTTCTCGAACGCTCGCGAGCACTTCCCGATGCTCGACATCGGGCTCTCAGCGCTGATCGAAGACCTCGAACGCCGCGACTTGCTCGACACGACGACCGTACTTGTCTGGGGTGAATTCGGCCGAACTCCGAAGATCAATCCCGTCGGCGGCCGAGATCACTGGCCCGAAGTCGCCTGCGCAGTGCTCGCCGGCGGCGGACTCCGCACCGGCCAAGTCATCGGCTCAACCAACCGCAATGCCGAACACGCCAAGGACCGCCCCGTCACATTCCAAGAAGTCTTCGCGACGGTGTATCACTCGCTGGGCATCGACGTGAACACCACGACGATCAACGACCTCGCCGGCCGCCCGCAGTACGTCATTGACGGAGTGCAGCCGATTCGAGAATTGGTGTGACGTTCTCGCAATGTGAATCAGCAACGTGGTAAATCGGTTTATATGCCGCCCCCGGCTTCGCCCGAAATATTCCGAGCTTGACAGATGAGGCCGCCATGCCGCTCAAAATCTTGCGTTTCGTCTTGGCCCTTGTGTCTCTTGCGTTCATCAGCGGGACAACATCCGCCGATGAAATCCGGCATTCGTTCTTCATCGCCGGCCCGACGTTCACGGGGATCATTGATGAAGACGGCCGCGAAGCTTGGGACTCTGGCCGAGCGGCAGCTCGCGATGGCTTCGTGCTGCCGAACGGGAATGTGCTCATCGCTTGGAGCGACGAGGTCAAGGAATTCACTCGCGACAAGCAGGTCGTGTTTCGATTCGCTCGGTCGGACGAAGCCAAAGAGATCGGCACCGTCGAACGGCTCGACAACGGCCGCACGCTGATCACCGAGTTGGGGCCGAAGCCGCGGCTACTCGAAGTCGATGCCAACGGAAAGATCGTGCTCGAATTCCCGCTCAAGCCGGAGACCGACAACGCGCACATGCAAACGCGGATGGCTCGCAAGTTGCCGAGCGGCAACTATCTCGTGCCACACCTGCTGGCGTTCAAGGTGAAGGAGTATTCGCCAACCGGTGATGTGCTCAAAGAGTTCTCGACCGACATGGATTTCCTCGGCGGACGAGAAGCCAGAAACTGGCCGTTCACAGCGATCCGACTGTCAAATGGCAACACCCTCGTGAATCTCACGAACGGAAATAAGACGGTCGAGATGGACGCCACCGGCAAGGTCATCTGGAAAGTCGGCAACGACGACTTCACCAACGAGAAGCCGTTTGCCGATCCCTGCGGCGGCCAGCGGCTTCCGAATGGGAACACCGTCATCGCCAGCTACGGTTCACGCGGCACGATCAAAGTGTTCGAGGTGACTCGCGACAAGAAACTGGTTTGGACCTACACCGGAAAGCAC
>CAMDPK010000252.1 GCA_945904015.1 Candidatus Kuenenia stuttgartensis
CACAACATTTACCAAATGGTCACTGCTCCAAGGATCGAACCCATGAGCCGCCCCAAAATCATCGCCACCTGCACGGTGCTCGTGACTGTCCTCGGCGTGGGACTGTTCGTGCCGATTCCCTGGCACGTCGAGGCGATGTTCATCGTCGAGCCGCATGACGTGCAGCACGTCTATTCAACCACGCCCGGTTTTCTGCGCGAGCAATACGTCGCCGAAGGACAGCGCGTCCAAGAAGGCGATCCGCTCGTCGATCTGGAGAATCCCGATAAGGACGACAAGAAGCGCGAGATGGAAGTCCAACTCCGCGTGGTCCAGGCCGAAATTCGCGTGCATCGAGCCACCGGTGCGATCGCCGAGGAAGAGATCGCCAAAGAGAAGTTGAGGACCGTCAGAGAGCAACTCGCCGAATACGAGCATCAGCTCGCGCAGTTGAAGATCGACGCTCCTTGTAACGGAGTGGTCATCGCTCCGCCGTCCGCGCCCGAACCCAAGGCCGACGAAAGCCGTCTGCAACTGGCCGCTTGGCACGGCACCCCCTTGCAGTCCAGAAACCGAGACAGTTTTCTGGAAGAACGCACACACGTTTGCAGCATCGCGCCGGACAACAAATTCCAAGCCACGTTGCTGGTCGATCAAAAGGATCGCAACGACATCGAGATCGGCAGGGGCGTCGAATTGAAGTTAGACAGCTTGCCAGCCAAGACCTACGTCGGAAAGGTCGAAAAGATTTCTGACCGTAACTTGGAGTTCGTCCCACAACTGTTGTCCAACAAGCTCGGCGGCGAAGTCCCAACCACGACCGACGAACAAGGCCGCGAACGGCTTGTCAGCGCCGCGTACCAAACGACCGTCCTGCTGGAAGAGGACATCCCGCTGCTCCGTTCCGGCATGCGTGGCCGCGCCCGTTTCTCCGTCGGCCATCGTTCGACGTGGGAGTGGATGTGGCGATACATCAAAACGACGTTCCACTTCCGACTGTGATTGCGGTCAATCCGGCTGTCGCACCCGATGTGTCTGATCGATCTTCAGATCCGTCAGTTCTTGCGTCGAGCCATTCGGCCAGCGGATGCGGACGGAGTCGATCTGCTCGGCCTTGCCGAGACCGAACGTCATCGGCAGTTCGACCTGCGAGAGATAGCTTCGCGTCGGCATGACTTGGCGGCGTTGAGTCACGTCTCCGCAGCGGAGTTCGACGACCGCTCCAATCGCGTCGCGGTTGGATTTTTCGTTGCCGGTCAATTGGAACCTCACCCAATGGTGGCCAGATTTCTGATCGTTGCGGAGCAACCGCGGCGCTTGCCCGCTGTTGGCGATCAGCAAGTCGAGGTCTCCGTCGCCGTCGATGTCGGCATACGCCGCGCCGCGGCCGACGCTGGGCTTCATGAAATCGCTGCCGCACTTGGCCAACGGAACCAGTTCGAACTCAGTCCCGTGTTGGGGGCCGCAATTCCAAAACAGGTGCGGCGACTGCTCGTAATGCTGGCTCGCCTGCACTTTGTTGATTTCGATTTCCAGGTGGCCATTCGCGCTGAACAAGTCTTGGCGACTGTCGAGGTCGAGGTCAGCGAAGAGCACTCCAAACTTTAGTTCCAGCCGGGAGCCTGGCCCCAGCCCGTTCGAGACCGCTTCGTCGCGAAATTGCAGATCGTTCGACTTAGTCACATACAGGGCGGTCATCTCGTTCGCGAAATTGCCGATCGCAATGCCCAGCGCGGGACTGTTGCGAAACCAGGCCGTGTCGATGCCCATCGCTCCGCGCGCGTTGCCATCCAGATCGAACGCCACTCCGGACAGCGCCCCGATCTCTTCAAACTTGCCGCCGAGGTTATGTAGCAGAAAGTTCTGCACCGTGTCGTTGGCGATCATGACGTCCAACCGGCCATCGGCATCCAGGTCGGCGAAGGTGATGCCCAACGACTTGGCCGTTGGCTCTTTCGACGCGGCATTCAGGACTTGGATGCCGGCCTCTTTGGAAACGTCGGAGAATTTTCCGTCGCCGTCGTTGCGATAAAGATACGGGAAGACGCCGTGAAACGCCTGCGGCTTGCCATAGCCTCGACCAACGCCAACGATCGTGAACTTCTGCGAGAGGTCACTCTCCTTGGACCATTCGAGGTAGTTGCCGACGAACAGGTCGAGATCGCCGTCGTTGTCGTAGTCGAACCAACCGGCACCAGTGCTCCACTGCGAATCGACGCCGCCGACTCCGGCGTCACCGGTCACATCGACAAACTTGCCGCCGTCATTGCGGAACAACCGGTTCTTGCCGACCGCCGTGAAAAACAAATCCGTGTCGCCGTCGTTGTCGTAGTCTCCGAAGGCGACACCCATGCCGTAGAAGGTCACGTCGAGTCCGACCTCTTTGGTCACATCAGAAAATCGGCACTGTCCGTCGTTGCGATACACCGCCTGCGTCGGCTGCAGTCGATCCTTGGCGATGTCGCGCGGATCCCACGGCCAGCGGCATGAGTTGACGAAGACGATGTCCTGATCGCCGTCGCCGTCGTAATCGCAGAACGCACAGCCGCTGCCCATCGTTTCGGGCAGCAGCTTGTCGCCGTAGGCACCGTTCTCGTGGACGAACTTGATGCCGGACTCGACCGTGATGTCGGTGAACCGAATCACCGGAGTTTCCATCTTCACGCGAGGGGGCGGAGGGGGCGGAGGGGGCGGCGCAGGCACGACGACCGCAACCGGTTTTCGCAAATACCAATATGCGGCTGCGCCACCAACCGCTCCCAGCAAGACCAATACGATCAACGACCAATTGAGCGCCGTGGTGATGATCTTGTCGTCTCGTTCGAGCGTGTTGGGGTCGATGTCGTGATTGTCTTGAGTCATGGACCGTTCCTCGGAAGGCATCGGCGAACAGCGTATTTGGCATTTGGATCAAGCTGCAAGCAGAGGCGTCAACCGAGCAGCCAGACCAACAAGCCTTTGGCGAGGTGCATGCGATTCTCGGCCTGCTGGAAGACGATGCTGTTGGGGCCGTCGATGACCTCGTCGGTGACTTCCTTGCCTCGCCGAGCCGGCAGGTCGTGCATGAACAAGCAGCCGCTGGGAGCCTTCGCCATCAACCGCGTGTTGACTTGATACGGGAAGAAAATGCGGCTGCGTTTATCGGCCTCGGATTCTTGGCCCATGCTGGCCCACACGTCGGTGGAGACGACGTCGGCGTTCGCCATCGCCACGTTCAGGTCCGCGGTTTGCGTGATGTCGGCCGATGGATATTCCAAGCGGATCGCCTGCAGCAGGCTTTCTTCCAGTTCAAAATCGCGCGGAGCACAGACGGTCATCGACATTCCGAGCATCGACGTGATCATCGCCAGTGACGCGGCCACGTTGTTGCCGTCGCCGACGAAGACCAGCCGCTTGCCCTTCACGTCGCCCCACATTTCTTGCAACGTGAGGATGTCCGTCAACGCTTGGCAGGGATGATCATCGTCCGACAGGCCGTTGATGACCGGGCAGCGCGAATGCGACGCAAAATCCTCGATCAGCGTCTGCGAAAATGTGCGCAGCACGACCGCGTCGGAATAGCCACTGATGACTCGGGCGACGTCCGCCAACGATTCGCGACCGCTGAGTCCCGCGTCCAGACCGCTCAGAAAATTGCCGGTCCCGCCGAGCTGCGCCATCGCGGCATCAAAGCTGACTCGCGTGCGCAACGACGGCTTCTCGAAGACCTGCGTCAGATAGCAACCTTGCAAGAGCGCCGGCCGCTCGCCGCGTTTCCAGCCGGCCTTGAGTTCGTGCGACTTCGCCAGGATCGCGTGGACGTCGTCCACGGAAAGGTTCAAAAGTGAAGTGAGATGTTTCATGGTCAGTTCTTCGTAGACCGATTTTTCAAACCGGCCGGCAAATCACACTTCGTTGGCCATTTCCCGCAGTACCGCCGCCAACACGTCGCAGCCTTCGTCAACTTGTTCCGCCGTGACATTCAGCGGCGGCAGTAGGCGGACGACCGTGTCGTGAGTGGCATTGATGAGCAGGCCCCGCTCCATGCACTTGGCGACGGCTGGCGTGGACGGAATGCTCAGTTCGATGCCAATCATCATCCCGCGAATGCGCAGTTGCGAGATGATCGGCAGTTCGGCCTTGAGTTTCTCCAAGTGCGAGCGGAAGCGGTCGGACATCGCTTGGCAGTTCGCCAGCAAGCCCTCCTCTTCGATGGTCTGAATCGTGGCGATGCCGGCCGCCATCGCCAGCGGATTGCCACCGAACGTGCTGGCGTGCATGCCGGGTCGCAGGTCCGGGGCGAGTTCATTTTTGCAAAGAATCGCGCCGGCCGCGACGCCACCCGCGAGTCCCTTGGCCAGCGAGATGACGTCTGGCTGCACTCCAAATTGTTGGTAGCCGTACCAAGTTCCGGTGCGGCCCATACAGGTCTGTACTTCATCGAAGATCAGCAGACAGCCATTCTCGTCGGCGAGTCGTCGCAGTCCTTGCAGATACCCGTCCATCGGGAGGTTGATGCCTCCCTCGCCTTGCACCGGCTCGATCAAGATCGCGCAGGTTTCGCGATCGAGCAGCTTCGCCACCGCGTCGAGATCGTTGTGCGGAGCGTATCGAAATCCCGCCAGCAACGGGCCGAGACCTTCGTGGTACTTCGGCTGAGCCGTCGCTGTCACGGTCGCGAACGTGCGGCCGTGAAAGCTGTTCTCGAAGCTGATGACCTTGTACCGTCCGTCCCGCGCGTGCAGCCGCGCCAGCTTGATCGCCGCCTCGTTCGCCTCCGCACCGCTGTTGCAGAAGAACGCCTTGCCGAAGCCGCGCGTCGAAAGCATCTCCGCGAAGTCCCCTTGAGCCTCGGTGTACCAGGTGTTCGGAACGTGAATCAGCTTCGTGACCTGTTCCTGAATCGCGCGGACGACTCGCGGTGGACAGTAGCCCAGAATGTTGCAGCCCCAGCCGGGAAACAGGTCGAGGTAGCGTTTGCCCTCGGCGTCCCAAACATACGAACCTTCGCCGCGCACCAGACTGATCGGATAGCGGCGATAGTTCGGAATCACGAACTTCTCGAACTGTTCGATGGTCTGAGCACTGCTTCGAGTCGCTGCGGCGTCCACGGGAAACTCCTCTCAAAAAATCAACAACATCACAATCCACAAAAAAGAAAAGCGGCGATGAACCGCCGCAATCCAGAAGCGGCGAGCATCAAAGCACGATCTCCGTGCCCACGCCAGTGTCGGAGTACATCTCCAACAGCACCGAGTGCGGCATGCGGCCATCCACGACGTGGACTTTGCCGACACCAGATTGCAGCGCTTCCAGCGCGGCTTCGACCTTCGGCACCATCCCGGCGTCGATGATGCCGTCGCGGATCAATTCGCGACAACGCGCCGCCGTCAGATGTGACTGCAACGTCGCCGGATTGTGCCGGTCCAAAAAGATGCCCGGCACGTCGCTGACGAAGACCAACTTCTCGGACTTCAAAATCCGAGCAATCGCCGCCGCCGCCGTGTCCGCATTGACGTTGAGCATCTGTCCCGACGCATCGACCGCAACTGACGGAACCACCGGAATGATCCCCGCCGAACACACGTCTTCCAAAAATCCACGGTCGATGTCGATCACCTCGCCAACGAAGCCCAGATCCACCGGACCGTCACTGCTGGGGAGTTCGAGCTTCTTTCCAATCAGGCAATTTTGAGTCCGAAAGCTCAGCCCGATCGCGTTGCCGCCTTGCTGTCGAATCTCGTTGACGAGTCCGCTGCAGATGTCTCCGGCCAACACCTGAGCGACAATCTCCAGCGTCGCGGCATCGGTGTACCGTCGGCCTTGAACTTTGCGAGGGGTGATACCGGCCGCGGCCATCGCTTTGTCGATGTCCTTGCCGCCGCCATGCACCAAGATCGGCCGCAGCCCGACCGATTGCAGAAAGATCACGTCCGTCAAAAAACTGCGCACGGCGTCGCGTTCTTCGAGCGCACTGCCTCCCAATTTGATGACGACGTGTTTGCCCCGGAACCGGCGAATCCAAGCCAGTGCCTCGATCAGCACATTCGCTTTTCGGATCGCTTCGTCCACGGAAAAACCCCTGAAATCGGCTGTGGGAAAACGGGCGATTGTAGGACGCCCTAAAAGAGTGTCAATCAGCCGCCCGAACGCAGCCGTCATCGCTCCGCGTGACGAGCCGAACGCTTCACGACGGACACACTCGTCTGATGATTCTGGCAGTTTCAGCCACACGGCTCGTCACGCGGAGTTGGCGATAGGACGAAAAGAGGCGTGGCTCCCCCTTGAGGAGGCGGGAGGGGAAAAAGATGGGGATGCCTCGAAGGTGAGGCAGAGAGTTTTGGAAAACCCATGAGACTCGCAGGAGGTCATCCCCATGTCT
>CAMDPK010000253.1 GCA_945904015.1 Candidatus Kuenenia stuttgartensis
TCGGACTCCTCAGACGGGGATTCCTAGGTCCGCAGCAGCACTAGGCTGCCAAGGAGAATTGCCGATTGGCAATTATTATGTGATCGGCTTTTAACGTGGCCTGCTGATCAACCACGGCACGCCACCATCATCTATGGTGACCCAGTCGAATCCAATCGCCCCCGGGTGCGGACAGGATACGCAACAAGTGTCGAACGATGAAGGAGCAAAATCGTCTGATTCACAAATTCTGTGAATCGTGTCTGAAAGTGGCTCACGGTGCGACGCAGTCGTTTCATCAGGACGTAGGTCAGAGCAATCGTCATGACAGTCTGTTTCAATTGCGAGGTCGGAAATTCGGAAGGTCAGTAATCGAACCACATGCCGGCTCCGCAGAGCGTTTCGTTGCGGCCGGCGAATTGCCATTGCAGGGCGGGACCGGAGTAGTACTGCAGACCCAGGCGGAAGAGATGGTTCGATTCTTCGCCTCGCCACTGCCAGCCGGCGACGGTGTTGACGCTGGTGATCCAATGAAAGTCTTGTCGCGTGTGGCCATTGATCCCGAAATACGGCGAGCCTTTCAGTCCATAAGCCCGGAGCGGCGTGTATTGATAGCCGTATTGCAGTTCCAGGGGTTCCGCGCCGTCTTCATGGCCGGCTGCGTAGGCAACTTCGCCGTAGATCTGCATGTCGTCGGTGAGATAGTGAGTCACGCCGACGATGGCCGAGTCACGCACATAATTGAGGCGTTGGAAGCCAGGGTTTCGCAGCAGGTACTCGTCGCCGATGTGCGAACTGAGGTGGTAGTAGCCGGCCTTGTAGGCATTTCTGCCAAACCGCCAGGTGGAGAGGAATCCAAAGCGATAGTCGACGGCTTCGAGATCCGACTCCTGTTGCGGATCAACGCGAGCCTGGGCACCGCCTTCCAGGTCAAGTTGCCAAGCTCGTGGATTTGCCTCGTCGAAGTTGGTGTAGCCCAACAAGCCGACTCGGCCGCCGAGTTGAGTTTCCCAAACGAGCCCTCGGCGGGATTCATTCAGCCAGACGGCGTTGAAACGGGGTTCTTTCTCGCCGGCGATGTAGGACCGATAGAGCAGTCCTTTCGGCAGAATCTGGAACTCGAAGTACTCGCCGAATCGGTACTGGGGTTCGTCCTCAAAGATCGCCGCATCGCCATCTGACAACCGATCGAAGCCGTCGTGCTCGAAGGGGAGGACTTCTGATCGTTCGTCAATCAGTCGTAGCGGCGGATATGCGGCGGCATCGTCGAAGCGAGTTTCGACCATCACTTCCCGTGCCAGCGCGACGACAAGAGACGAATGACACGTCGCCAGCAAAAGAATCGCCCAGAGCAGTCCGTGCCGTCGCAAGATCGCGTCCTCCTGACGCGCGAGCCATCGCCGGAATAAGTCGGCGGGTCGCGATGATTTTTCCTCCTCGCTATCGACGGGCTTTGCTGAAAAGGGCCACGAAAGCGGTTGTGAGGACCGACTCGGCGTCGAAAGTCTGGGCAAAATGCCGGTGATGCCGCGTGGGACGACGGCTCCTTTTGCACAGACACGGCAAACCCTTCCGGTTTTGCTCGATAGACGTAGTCGGCCTGACGATCCTCAAGTTGGAATCACGGAGTGCGCTGATTCGTGAGGAACTCGTCTGTGCTATTCGGTTGGATCGAACGACTGAGATCGCATCGCCGCTGGCGGTTTCCGCTACGGCGTGCGCTGCCCGTGCTGGGCTTGGCGAGCACGTTGATCGGCACCACGTTGTGGGGACAGGACGAGGTGCCTCGCTGGCACGATCCGTTCGACCCACCGGCCAGTTCTGCCGCTAAGCCGCGTTCGCCTGTGCGATTCGTCTGGCACGATGACGAATTCGACGAGACTGCCGAGCCGAATCCAATCCGGCGGGCGGCGTACCAGAACCAGTATCCGTTGAGCAAGGACTCGGAAGACCTGTTGCCGCGAGAGGATCATTGGCGTCGGCTCAACGAAGACTCGGCCGAGGTCATGCCGGAGGAACGGGACGTGGAGTCCAACGAACTCTTCGCCGATGACGAGACTCCGTGGATCGAATGGAAGAAGACCGTCGGCACAGCAACTTGGATCGCTCCCAACTCGGGTGGCCTGGGTGTGACGAGCTTTGAGGCTCGCGGTTCCATCGAGTTTCCCAGCTTTCAAGCGTTGTGGTTCGTGCCGAGAATTGCCGCACACGCCTTGAACGGCTCGACCGCCACGGACCTTCCAGGGCAGTTGTACGACCTCTCGTTCGAGACCGTCGTGATGCTGCCCATTGGGGAACGCTGGTTCGTGCAAGCCGCCCTCGCGCCGAGTTTCTACAGCGATGGGAACAACACCGGTTCCGATGCCATCCGAATGCCGGGACGTGCGTTGGCGTTCTGGAAGTATTCCGACACGCTGACGTTCACCGGAGGCATCTTGTATTTAGACCGCGACGACGTGAAGGCGATTCCGAGCGCCGGCCTGATCTGGAATCCCAACGAGGATTGGAAACTGGAACTCGCGGCTCCGCGCCCGCGTATCGCGTGGCGATTCTCACACGACGACGACTCGGCTCGCTGGGGCTATTTGGTCGGAGAGTTCGGCGGCGGTACTTGGGCGATTCGCCGAGCCTCTGGCCTCAATGATGTCGCCACGCTGAGCGACTATCGCCTGATGGCCGGCTACGAGCGGAAATGGACCAGTGGCCGGAGTTGGCTGGTCGAGGCCGGGTACGTCTTCAGCCGGACCTTGGAATACACGTCGACGCTGGGAGATACGGATCTGCCGAGCACAGCGCTCGTGCGGCTGGGAATCACCTTCTGACGGCATTACCGACGCAGGAAGAAGACCTCGACGTCATCGACGATCCATTCCGTCGACCAAGTGCGGCCATTGTCGGCGCTCATCACATTGAAGAAGAGCGTGTTCATTTGCAGATTCGGCTCGCCGTACGGCATCGACGTGGCGATGTGGTCGGACGGCTTGAGCGGCCCCGTCCCTTTGGTCGCGTAATAATGCACGCGGCCATCCGGTGAGAGCGTCATTCCCATCGTCCACCAGCCGGTTTCTTTGATCACCGGGCCGGCGACAAAGTCGTGGCCGTACTGATCGGCGCGGATCACGAACACGGCCGTGTCTTCTTTGTTCTGACCATCGGTCTTGCTGTTGAGCTGCAAGAACATGCCCGGCCAGGCTTGGTCGAGTTGCTTCGTTTTCCCGACCTTTTTGAAGAACTTGCGATCGGTCACCGGCTTCATCACATGCGTCAGCGTCTCGATGCGGAAGCCGAACGAAGAGCCGGTCCGCTTCTCCCATTGATCGAACGCTGGCAGGTAAACACGAGCGACGGCGTTAGGCGTCCACATGGCGGGAATCGTGCCGCCAAAGCGGTTGTTGCCGTTCATGATGAAGTCGTCTTGCTGCATCTTGTAGCTGGGTGCGCCGGGAATCCCGGTCTGCACCGAACGCAGCTTCATGGCACTTTTGCTGGTCGGCAGGCCGCCTTCTGGAGTCTCGACTCGTTCGACGACGTCGGGCTGTCCGCGCAACAGGCTCTCGAACCAGCGATTGTTGCTGGACGCTCCAGACGGGTATCGCACTTGCTTGTCGATGTTGTTGCTGCTCTTGGGCAGATTGGGGACGTACGACCAATTGGCATCTTCGAAGTCATCACCGATTTCGGTCATCTTCTCGCCGCTGCCGGGAACGACTTGAGCTTTCGCGAGCGACGCTCCTCCGACCACCAAGGTGGCGACTGTGAACAGACCCGCGACTTTGCGGATCAGGCAAAACTTGAGAGCGTCCAACATGCTCCGCACCCCTCTGAGACTTGCGTGAAGACATCAGCGCCGGCAACTCATGCCGACACGAACCGATCCATTCATCCCGGATATCGGTCTCGTCCCTCGCAAGCGACAAAGGAATCTCTTTTTGGCGGAGCAACCGGAAAGGTCTCGCGCGCTGACAGAATCGGCAGAGAAGCTCGACAACGCGAGTTACTTCTCGCTCTTCTCATCCGACTTTTTGCCGGAAGTCAGTCGGACTTTGTCCTCGTCCGCCGACGGAACTTGCAGCGGCGCGGCGAAGGCCACTTGCGGCGGCACTTCGATCCACGGCTGATTGAAATATCGAGGCTGTGAGGGAGAGACGGTTCGCGGAAATGAGGCGGAACTCGCGCGAGATCCGTCCGGACGGGAGCAGTTGATACGACGTCTTTCGGAAACAGGTCAATTCCTTTTCACGTCGCGAAACTTGCTCGCGCACGAGGTCACGACCACAATCCGCCCCGCCGTTGACGAGCGATCGCCTCGCCAACTTGCGCTCTCAATCCATCCCGGCCCGATCGGCTGGATGACCAATTTCCTGGGCGATTGCCCGCTGCCAGCCGCATCCCGGCTTCAGGAGTCCAATCATGTCGAATACTGTCAAATCCCAAATCAAACGTGTCGCGATGCTCTTTTCCGGCGGACCCGCTCCCGCCGCCAATGCCGTGATTTCAACCGCCGCCGCGTCGTTCAATCAGCACGACATAAAAGTCCTGGGTATGAAGAACGGCTACTCGAATCTCGTGAAGTTCAGCCCCGACCATGCCATGCAGGACGGCCGAGATTACATCACGCTGGATTCCAATCGCCTGCGCCGCACGCGGAATACTCCTGGCATCATGATTGGGACCGCTCGCGAGAATCCCGGCAAGGGAGTCGATACGCTCGCCGATCTGCAAGACGCCAAGAAATGTGCGCGGCTGAGAACCGTGTACGACGCACTCTGTTCGCTGGAGACTGATGCACTCATCTCGATTGGCGGCGACGACACGCTGCGAACGGCCAACAAGATGAAATTGTTTCAGGACACTCTGCCGGCCGGCAGTCGCAAGATTCCCATCGTGCACGTTCCCAAAACGATCGACAACGATTACTTCGGCATCGACTTCACGTTCGGCTTCTTCACTGCGGTCGAGACAATGGCCGGCGAGATTCGCAACCTGCTCGCCGACGCCGAAGCCGGCCGTGCGTATTTCATCGTCGAGTCAATGGGCCGCGGTGCCGGCTGGTTGGCCTACGGAGCCGCGATGGCCGGCGAGGCCAGCCACGTCATGAGCATTGAAGACCTCGATGAATCCTTGCTCACCACGGAAGAGGTCGAGAACAACGTCACCGGCCAGAAGGTGACACACAAGATCATGAAGCTGGACATGATCGTCGACCGCATCGTCAACCTGATGCGATATCGCGAGGAAGTGGAGGGGAAAGAATTTGGCGTTGTCGTGTTGGCTGAAGGTTTGGCCGCATTTTACCCGTTGACCCTGCCAGCCAGCGAAGAGACGCCGATCGAAGTCGAATACGACCCGTTCGGACACATCTCGTCCTCCAGCGTCGATCTCGGCAAACGGATTGCAAAGCGAGTCGCCAAGCAATATGCCGCCGTCACCGGCTCGAAGCGCAAGGTTAATGGCGTGCAACTCGGCTACGAAGTCCGCTGCGCCCGGCCGCACGCCTACGACGTCATCCTCGGCAGCCAACTGGGCGTCGGTGCCTACCGGGCACTGGTCGAGGAAGGCAAGAGTGGCGTGATGGTCTCGGTCGAAAAACAATTCGATCTCAAGTACGTTCCGTTCGAGGAACTGGTCGATCAGGCCACACTCACGACACACGTTCGTTTCATCCGTCGCGAAAGCGACTTCTACAAGCTCGCCCGATTCCTGGAGACGAACGTCGTCGAGACCGCTCATTCGGGACCAGATCGCCGTCAGGGCGAACGACGTTCGAGCTAGTGCTGCGTCACGACTAAGAATTAGGGTTCACCAAATCAGCCGCAGGGCGCTAGCCCTCGGTTACTTCCGGACAAACCGAGGGCTAGCGCCCTGCGGCTGATGTGCCTACCATCATTCTTTGCCCTGACAAAGCACTCGCCTCTAAAATCCGTCCGACCCTGCAATTCACACGACCAAGGAAATCTGTCCGATGACTGCCACGGTTCTGTCTGCTGCCTCCACGTCTCACAAGCATTCCGCGACGTCGCACGTTCCCGACGCCAGCGGCCGGTTCGGCGAGTTCGGACGTCGCTTCGTTCCCGAAACGCTGATGCAAGCGCTCGAGCAACTCACGGCCGAGTACGAGAAAGCTCAGCGCGATCCAGAGTTTCATCGCGAGCTGAATGGGATACTGAAGAACTTCGTCGGCCGGCCGAATCCGCTCTACTTTGCCGAGCGGCTGACGCAGCATCTCGGCGGAGCCAAGATCTATCTCAAGCGTGAGGACTTGAACCACACCGGCGCGCACAAAATCAACAACACGATGGGGCAAGTGCTGCTGACTCGGCGGATGGGCAAGCAGCGGGTCA
>CAMDPK010000254.1 GCA_945904015.1 Candidatus Kuenenia stuttgartensis
GAAGGACAGATCAATCTGAAACTGCCTCCGCCAAAGCCGGTCGCGGGAGTGCAGGGTGGCGAGAAGGCTGGCAACGATGACAACAATCGCAGCGCGGTCGAGGCCATCAACACGCTCGTGATCTCGGCCTTTTCGACTCCCGGCGGCCGGATTCAAACTCTCGCCATTGGCGAAGGGAATGTCGCGGGCGTCTCCGCTCTGGATGGCCGCTTGAAGGCCGTGCTCAGCGATGCGAACAGCCCCTTCGATCAGGTCATCATTCAAATCGGTTCCAAACTGCGCTACGAGGAACTGATGAAGATCGTCGATGTCTGCACAAAGCAGACATTGCCCAACGGCGAAAAGCTCACCAAACTCAGTTTCGTCGAGCTTCCCGCGGACGCGCAGCCGTAGCCATCATGTCAACTCGCTCCTCACGATCCCCGAACTCCTTCCCTCGCCGCGACATGTCCCGGTTGGTGAGAACGGTGATGCTGTTGGGCGTCGTCACGATGCTCATCTATTGGACACGCGATCCGGCGATGTGGAAATGGATCGCCGACGATGTCCAAGATGACGCGGCCGCAACCGCGAAGCCCAACGGGGACTCAGCAGCGGTGGAAAAGAAGAACGACGAAACGCTCGTCAGCGGTCCGAATGATCAGCAACCGCTCGAACATTCACAGGCCGAATACCTTTTCCAGGCCGTCACCGACAAAGAACCGCTCGCCCGAGAAGAGATGCCAGCCTACTGGAAGCTCATGCGTTGGAGCATGACCGAGTCGTTTGACGATTTGTGGGAACGATCTCGCAAAGATCTTTACTTCACGCATCTGGCCGAAGCCCCGGAAAAATACCGGGGTGAGTTGATCGGCCTGAAGGTCAGTCTGCGGCGGGCCCTCTCTCACGACCCCGAAGAGAATTCGGCGGGCGCGAAGCAAGTTTATGAGGCCTGGGGCGTCACCAACGAATCGCGTACCGGGTTGTATTGCTTCATCTTTTATGACAAACCACCCGAACTGGCGATCCAGCCCAGCATCCACGAAGAGGCCACGTTCGTCGGCTACTTCTTGAAGCAGTTCACCTACGAAGATGCGATGGGCAAGACACGCTGGGCTCCGCTGCTCATCGGCCGGTTGCACTGGCGAGAAAACGTGACGAGATCGGCGTTGCGCCGACAACGAAATGACGGATATCTCTGGCAGTGGCTCATCGTGGCCGGAGCGGTCGTCGTGTTCGGCGTTGCCTGGAAACGGACTCGACCTTCTGTCAACCAAAGCCTGGATGCGACGGCACCGCCAGATCACGCCGCCATCGAACGCTGGCTGGATGACGGAGCACCCGAAGACCCCTCGCAATCCGGCGGAATCTTTGCCGAATGGGAAGGCTCGGACGACGCCGACATGGAATCGCGGCCGGTCTCACTGCCCAAGGATCCGAGAAATCCGCCGTCCGGGGATGCTCCGGCCAGTGGTTGAACGTACTATGTTGCGGCCGGTTGGAGTGAACTCTCAGGTTCCATCAGCCGGCATGATCGATGAGGTTGGTTCGGAGTCATCCCCTGCGACAACGGGATTCCAATCGAAGGGTTGCATGATGGAATTTTTGAAACTGTTGAAGGACGCCATTCCAACGCCGCAAGAAGTGAAGGCCAACGTCACGATTTGGTTCAAGGAGAACGGCAAATTCTGGGGCGTGAGCGTCGGCATGCACCTGCTGATTTTCGTGGTCTTGGGAGTCGCGATCGGTGCGCCGCAGGCGAAGAAGCTGTTGCAGGAAGTGGTCTTCTTCGACACCGAAGTCGATGAAGCAATCGAAGAAACGCCGATCACGCATTTCGAACTCGGCGAAACACCGCTTGAGCCGACGGTACTCAACACCGAAACGCTGACGGAGCCACCTGCCGCCACCATCGAGCAAGACGCGCAGTTCAACGACAACTCAGCAGTCTTTGAAGCAGCGGGTGGCGGCAATGCTTCGACCGGACCTTCCTTCGGGGGCTTGGGTAATTTTGATGTGTCTGCGATCGGCACTGGTCCGTCAGTGCGTGGTCCCGGCGGCGTGGGTAGTAGTGTCGGCAACAGCGACAAGGGAGGTAGCGGCGGAGCTGGTGAGGGATTCGGAGGCCGCGGCTCAGGATCTCGGCAGGCAATGCTGGCGAGTGGCGGAGGCACAGCGGATTCAGAACGGTCAGTCGGTGCTGCGACCAACTGGTTGGCTCGGCATCAAGCGGCCGACGGAGGCTGGGGTTGCATCGAGTTCACCAAGCAGTGCAAGGATCCCAGTTGCTCGGCACGCGCGAACAGAGCCGGTGCTGACTACCCGATGGCCGCCACGGCTTTCGGGCTGCTGCCGTTCTTTGCCGCTGGTCAGACTCACGAATCCAAAGGTCCCCACCAAGCGGTCATTCGCAAAGGATTGCTTTGGATGGCGACCCATCAAGACAAGACCGGTCGATTGGGTGGTGGCAGCATGTACGAGCATGGCTTGGCGACCATCGCGATTTGCGAAGCCTACGGCCTCAGCAAAGATCAAAAACTCAAGAACGTGGCTCAGGCGGCCGTGCGGTTCATTGAAGACGCACAAAATGACTCCTCGGGTGGTTGGCACTACACGGCAAACCCGCCCACCGTTGGCGATACCTCAGTGGTCGGCTGGCAGTTGATGGGCTTGAAGAGTGCTCAAATGGCCGGCCTGCCGGTGAACCCACAAACGCTCGTCAAGTCTAAGAAATTCTTGGCCAGCGTCGCCAAAGGAAAATCTGGCGGACTGTTCTCGTACATGCCGGAGTCAGGCCCATCGCCAGCAATGTCCGCAGTCGGGCTGCTCTGCAATCAGTACGCTGGCATGAAGCGCACCGAGCCTGCCATGGTCGAAGGGATGAACTACGTGATGGCCAATCTCAACGGCGCGAAGGGCGACTCGTATTTCCTGTATTACGCGACGCAAGTGATGCACAATCTTCCGGGGGCGGAGTGGGACACCTGGAATCGAAACGCTCGCCGGCATCTCCTCGCGACCCAGATCAAAGAGGGTTGTGCCGAAGGAAGCTGGGCTCCGATTGGACACTCCGCAGGCCCAGTCATGTCGACCAGCATTCACGCGCTGACGCTAGAGGTCTACTACCGTTACTTGCCGCTGTACCAGCTCGACAACAAGAAACAAGCGCTCAAATCCGACGACTAGTCGCTTGGTAGACCTGGGAACTCGCGTTGCAAAGAAAGAACACGTCAATGCCCAACTTGGCCGGCAAGACGCTGTTCATCACGGGAGCCAGTCGTGGCATTGGCCTAGCGATCGCGCTTCGAGCCGCACGCGACGGCGCGAACATCGCCGTGGCGGCGAAGTCGAACGAGCCAGACCCCCGGTTACCCGGCACGATTCACACGGCCGTCGAACAGATCAACGCAGCAGGCGGGCGTGGACTGGCCTGTCTCTGCGACGTCCGGTTTGAAGATCAAATTCACGAGGCCGTGCAACGAACAGTCGAGACCTTTGGCGGAATCGACATCCTGGTCAACAACGCCAGCGCGCTTTTTCTGGCTGCAACACTCGACACACCGGCCAAACGATTTGATCTCGTCCATGCAGTCAACGTCCGCGGCACGTTTCTCACATCGCAGGCCTGCCTGCCGCATCTGAAGCGAGCGGTGAATCCGCACATCCTCAACCTCTCGCCACCGCTGAATATCGAGGCTCGGTGGTTCGCGCCGCACTTGGCCTACAGTTTGTCGAAGTTCGGCATGAGCTTTTGTGTGCTCGGCATGGCAGAGGAATTTCGGTCTCACGGCATCGCCGTCAATGCCTTGTGGCCCCGCACCACCATCGCGACCGCCGCCGTCCGCAATTTGCTCGGGGGCGATGATTCGATGCGTCGCTGTCGCAATCCGGAGATCGTCGCTGATGCGGCCCACACGATCCTCGCTCGGTCCAGCCGCGAATGCACGGGACAATTCTTTCTCGACGAGGACGTCCTGCGCGATTCGGGCATCAGCGATCTATCAAGCTACGCCGTTGACCCGACTGCGGAGTTATTGCCGGACTTCTTCGTCTGAACGGTGCGTGAAAAAAGCACATGCCCGGTCGAGCGAGTTGCGGCATCCCTGCCTAATGAATCCTCCGTGGTGCCATGGAGGCGTTCAATCGGGGTGAGCGGGATTGAAAACTCTGAGTGAGTCTTCGCGTCTCATTCTCGAACCGGGCATGCGAGGTGGCTGCCCATGTGGGTTTCTTGATCGGTCTCTCAAATCGTCGGAGCGCGTGTTCCGCTCGCGAAACAAAATCTTGTCCTCCTTGACCGCGTCTCGCGAGCGGAAGACGAGCTCCGAAATCTCTCCGTTAAGCTGACAGATCTGTGAACAGCGGACCAAACTCTGGCATGTCGTGTCGCAACGTTTCCAGCCAGGCGGCCGGATTCCAGATCTCAACACAAATCGCCGCGCCGACAATCATCACGTCTTGATTCACTGGCACGTCGAGGAACTCCCGAAAGCCTTCTGGAATCAACAGTCGCGAGCGATTCGCCAGCGTGACCGTCTTCGATCGCGTCGAAAGCAGTCGGCCAAGCCGTTGCACTTCACTCCAACGTGATTCCATCTTGCCGGCCTGAATCCGCAACTTGAGGATCGCGACGCCGTCGTCGATCCGCTTCGTCCAGTCGGCTGCTTTCCAGAGGCTCAGGCATCCGGCCCGTTCTTTTGCCAGGATGCAATTGCCGTCGGAATCCGCCACCAGTTCCGCCATCTCTGGAGGAAGCGTGATTCGGAAGCGATCGTCGATCGTCCGCCGCGCTTCGCCAGTGATGAAGGTGTCCACAGCCATATGCGCGATACTATTGGGCCTTGAACCCACATTCAACCAGTTTCCAAAGATCAATTGGGCAAGTTTTCCACCCAACAAGGCGGAGACATTACCGGCCTTGCCATTCAACCGCAAACAAATAATCCCCCCAATCGGAAAAATTCGCGTGACCGCACTTGGGGAAATGACACGGCCAATCACGTCTTCAGGCTCACTCACTGGCGAGTGTGTCGAATCCTCGGACAATGCGCGAGCATTTTCCGAATGTCAGTGAGGTCCGAATGTCGTCCGACATCTTGTCACGCCTACCGCCGGTTCAAGACCTGTTGAGTCATCTGACCGTTGAGCCGCTCATTGCCGAGCACGGCCGCGAAGTGGTGCTCGTTTGGGTGCGCGAAGTTCTCGAACAGACACGAAAGCGGATCAGTTCGTCGAATGGCGAGTCCAACAACGATGGACCTCGACAAGCATCGCTCGACCGGACGGCATGGACGGAGTTGCTGGCGGAGCAAGTGCAACAGCAAGCTCGGACTGCGAACCAAGATCAACTCAGTCGTGTCATCAACGCGACCGGCGTTGTGCTGCACACTGGACTGGGTCGCGCGCCGCTGTCAGCCGCCGCGCGGCAAGCGTTGAGTGACCTCGGCGGACACTGCAACGTCGAAGTCGATCTCGCAACGGCCGAGCGGCGGTATCGTGGGCATCAGTTGGAGGCAACATTCCGCGCGCTGACCGGCTGCGAGGATGTGTTGATCGTCAACAACAACGCGGCCGCAACCTTGCTAACTCTGCAAGCGCTCTGTGCCGGTCGCGAGGTCGTCATCTCACGCGGGCAACTGATCGAGATTGGCGGGTCGTTTCGGTTGCCGGACATCTTCTCGCTCAGTGGCGCGGTGTTGCGCGAAATCGGCACGACGAACCGCACGCATGTCGGCGACTATCAAGCAGCGATCACCGCCAACACAGCGGCGGTCATGCACGTGCATCCGTCGAACTACCGCGTGATCGGCTTCAGCGAGACGCCGGCGATCGAAGACCTCGTGCCGGTCGCACGGAAGCATGGCGTGATCGCGATTGACGACATCGGCAGCGGAGCCTTGATCGACGTCGCGGAATTCGGACTCCCTGCCGAGCCGATGTTTCAGCAGAGCCTCGACGCTGGAGCGGATGTCGTACTCGGTAGCGGCGACAAGCTGCTGGGTGGTCCGCAATGCGGGATCATTCTCGGCAAACGCGAGGTCGTGGAGCGAATCCGACAGCATCCGCTCGCGCGCGCCGTTCGAGTCGGCAAGCTGACGCTGGCAGCGCTGCAAGCC
>CAMDPK010000255.1 GCA_945904015.1 Candidatus Kuenenia stuttgartensis
CGCGCCTTCTACGAAGCGGAAGCCGTTCGCGGTGGTTGGTCAGTTCGACAACTGGATCGGCAAATCAGCACGCAGCTTTTCGAGCGAACGTCACACTCGAAACGGCAGAGTGCCTTGTTGGCGAAAGCTCAAGTACCCCAACCGGAAGATGCCGTATCCCCACAAGACGAAGTTCGCGATCCGTATTTGTTGGAGTTCCTCAACCTCAAGGATGAGTACAGCGAATCGGAACTCGAAGACGCCTTGATCCGGCATCTCGAATGGTTTCTGTTGGAACTCGGCAACGGCTTCACGTTCGTTGCTCGTCAGAAACGAATTCGGATCGGCACCGAGTGGTATCGCATCGACCTCGTACTCTACCACCGTGTGTTGCGCTGTCTGGTGCTCATCGATCTCAAACGCGGCAAATTCACCCATGCCGACGCCGGGCAAATGAATCTCTACCTCAACTACGCCCAAGAGCATCTGACCTTTACCGGCGAGTCTGATCCAATCGGCATCATCCTGTGCAGCGACAAGGACGATGCCGTCGTGAAGTACGCCACCGGCGACATCAACGCCAAAGTCTTCGCGTCCAAATACCTGACCGAACTGCCCAACGCAGACGCCCTGCGTGCCGAGTTGATCACGACCCAAGAGACTATTTTACGACGACTCGAAGAGCGAAAGCCATCGCTCTGACGCTGGTGAATCATGGCATATCCGGGACGCGCCAACAGATTCCGTGTAACGCTGCCGGATTTTGAGCGTGTAATGGGTAGGAAACGACCATGACGCTCACCCCGACAACCCGTGCGAGCTTGCTGCTGCGGCTGCGTGATCCCGGAGATCACGAGGCTTGGGTGGAGTTCGTGTCGCTCTACGAGCCGGTGATTTACCGGGTCTTGCGGAAAACCGGCCTGCAGGATGCTGACGCCCTCGAAATGTTGCAAGAGCTGTTTCTGGCGGTGAACAGAAACATTGGACGCTGGGAGCATGGGGCGGAACGTGGTTCATTTCGGGGTTGGTTGCGTCGAGTGACTCGGAACTTGGTTGTTTCCTGGGTTCGGCGGCAGAAGCGACAGGTGACAACATCGTCTCTTGATCTCGATTCGTTGTTGGAGTCGCCGCCGGCAGTCGATGGTCCCGAAACGGATGAGTTTGATCGGGAACTTCGGCGAGCGCTGTTTCACCTGGCATCGGAACAGGTCCGGGCAGAAGTGCGTCCTCAGACGTGGCAGGCTTTTTGGGAAGTCGCCGTTTCAGGGACTTCCGTCGCTGATGCCAGCATCAAACTGGGGATGACCGCCGGGGCCGTGCGGGTCGCCAAGTGTCGAATCATCGCGAGGCTCCGCGAAGTCGTCGCAGAAATGGAGAAGGGAACATGAACGGACTGTGCTCACACGAGCGGTTGGAACTCGCGCTGGCGGGGTCGCTCAATGCCGACGAGGAATCAACGCTGCATCTCCATCTGGAAGAGTGCGAATTGTGTTTCGCGGAAATGGAGCGGCTTTCGGGAGGCGAGCAAGCCAGCCGTGAAATCGCCGCGATGCTCATTCCCGATGACTTTTACGATGCCGCGCCGCTGCGCGAGGAATGTTCCACGGCCGATTTCGTCGTCGATCATCTGGAACCGTCCGATGACCCGGCGGTGTTGGGGCGGCTGGGTGGTTATGACGTACTCGACATCATCGGCCGAGGCGGCATGGGCGTGGTGCTCAAGGGATTCGACCGCGAACTCAAGCGGTTCGTGGCGATTAAGGCGTTGGCTCCGCACCTCGCGCACAGTGCATTGGCGAGAAAGCGGTTTGCTCGTGAGGCTCAAGCGGCGGCGGCGGTGGTCAATCTGCACGTCATTGCCATTCATCAGGTGCAACCCAACGGGCAACTGCCGTTCTTGGTCATGCCGCTGCTGACCGGCGAATCGCTCGCGCAGCGGCTGAAGGCGCGCGGGACTTTGGAGCTAAAAGAAATTCTCCGCATCGGGATGCAGGCGGCGGAAGGACTCGCGGCGGCTCACGGGCAGGGGCTGATCCATCGCGATGTCAAACCGGCGAATATCCTCCTTGAGAAAGGAGTGGAACGCGCGGTGCTGACGGATTTCGGTTTGGCACGGGCCGCCGATGATGTGTCGATGACGCGCTGGGGAATCATCGCGGGGACTCCGGAGTACATGTCGCCGGAGCAGGCTCGCGGTGAGGCGCTCGATGGCCGCTCGGATCTCTTCAGTCTCGGCTGCGTGCTGTACGAGATGGCGACGGGCGTGTCGCCGTTCCGCACCGATTCGACGATGGCCACGCTGCGGCGGATCGTCGATGAGCAGCCCGCCGCGATGGCCTCGCTCGTTCCGGAACTGCCTCCGTGGTTTTGTCACATCGTCGAGCGATTGCTGTCGAAAGACCCGGCGCAGCGATTTGCCTCCGCGAGCGAAGTCAGCCAATTGCTGGAGCAATGCCTGTCGCATCTTCAGCAACCCACGTCCGTGCCTCTGCCAGCGTCCCTGGTGCCTCACACCACTGGTCGCCGTTCGATTTTCAAAGCCACTCGGAAAGGAGTGCTCGCCATGCTCGGAACTATTGGAATGACATTGTTGGGGATGGTGCTGATGCAAGCGACGGAAGCGCCCGACATCAGCGGTCAATGGACCAGCGACGAATGGGGCACCGTGGTTCTCGAAGCCAAAGGGCCTGGAAAGTACGAGGGAACTTTCAGCGGCTCCGCCAAAGGCCAGCCCGCTGGAAGTAGCGGCTCCGCTGGTCGCGACTCCAGTTCCACAATTCCTGCCGGGGCTGGTGGCGCGATGCCTGGCTCAACTGGCCTAAACCCCGGCTTCGGCCCGAACAAAGGCCAACCCGCTGGAAGTGACGGCTCCGCTGGTAGCGGTTTTGGTGACACGATTCCTCCCAGGGCTGGTGGCGCGATGCCTGGCTCAACTGGCCTAAACGCCGGCTTCGGCCCGAACAAACGCCAACCCGCTGGAAGTGAAGGCTCCGCTGATAGCGGTTTTGATGACACGATTCTTCCCGGGGGTGGTGGCGTCATGCGTGGCTCAACTGGCCCAAGCCTCGGCATCGGCAAATCGGGCACGCTGCATTTGAAGTGGTCGCGAGTCGAACGGCGTTTCAACGGGACTTGGAGAACAGGCGAGGATCGCAACGGCAAAGTGTCGCTCCGGCTGGTTGACAATGAAGTCCGCGGCGCTTGGACGACAGCCAAAGATGCTCAAAAGGAATCCGGCACTCCTCGGCTCGGCGACCTGCTGTGGACGCGAAGCGTGGCCACGGTAACGGTCCCGGACGACGGTACCCCCACAGCGGACAAATATGTACCGCAGCCGATTGACACAGAGATTCGCAAGAACCCGGACGGAAAAGTTTCCTTCAACATCAAGAGGCAGCCCTGGGAGCGTGTACTGAAATGGCTCGCAGATGCGTCAGCATTGTCAGTTGACTGGCAGGAATTGCCCGGAGATTCACTGGACCTCATTACGACTCGCGATTGCACCATGGAAGAAGCTCGCGATTTGATCAACCTGCATCTTGTCAGTCGTGGCTTTACGATGGTCGTGAACGACGAAGTCATATCGATCATCAAAGTGAAAGAACTCAATCCCGCGACGGTTCCTGACCTGTTATTTCGCAGGCAAAAAGACGAAACACAAAGCCTCGATCCGAGTCAAACGGGCAAAAGAGTTCGCAATCGTTTTATCGCCGTCGTTGAGCGGCTCCCTGCAAATCCGTCACGTCCGAATGATCGATCTGGACCAGGTCAGTTGCAAATGCGGGTATTCATTGCCGTATCGATCACCGATCTGGTTCGTGTCGGGGATTTGGCAAGGATCAAGATCGACGCGATTCCTAAGGAGACGTTTATCGGAAAAGTAGTAGCGATTGATGTCGTCGATCCGCCCAGGGTGGACGAAGGCATCCGAAGCGCATGGTATGAGGCAATCGTCTCGTTTGACGAGGTTCCAAAACATCTCGTTGCCGGCCTGACGGCCGAAGTCGAAATCGAACCGACCGAATCGGGAACCGACGGAAGTCAAACTGAGTCCGAGGACGCGTCGAAGAACCGAAAAACGACGCTTGACGATGTGAGATTGTACGCCATCACGGACTTGCCGCTGTGGTCGAAGGACGGAACCTCTCAGCACATTGAACTGCTCGTTCATTATCTTGAGGCGAGAGTGGATTCGACGAAGAACGGAGGAGACAAGATCGGCTCCTACGACGCTGGCCGCGGGGTGCTGGTCGTTCGCGGGGACGCCAGGAAACATCAGCAAATGGTTCAACTCCTCAAGGAATTGCGAGCCAGTTCTGGTCAACCAGCGGACGACTTAGCGAAGGAAACGGCGCTGAAGACCTATTCCATCGCCGACCTCCCCATCTGGTCGAAAGACGGAAAAAAGCAGAGTGTTGACCTGCTGTTGAGCTATCTTCGTTCCAACGTTGATCCGCCATCGTGGGAAAGCAAAGCAACACGTGCCGCCTACCAACCTGGAACGCTCACGTTGGTTGTGCAAGGGACGGAAGAGGTTCACAACGGGATCAAAGCCGCCCTATCTCGGTTGCCAAACACCGCCTCCGCCATGCCCACTCGCGTCAATTACTTCACCACTGCCCGCAGCACGAAGATCGCCTGCTCGTCGGACGGCAAACTGATTGCCATTGCGCATGGCGGCCAGGCATCCCCCGTCGTGGAAGGCTGGAAGCGATCCGTGGAGATTTTGGAGGCCGAAACCGGGAAGTCTGTGGTCGTGTTACCGACGACGAGTTGGGACGAAGAGGCCATACTCGCCGCGACTGAAGGACTATCCCATCTCGAAGTCGGACCGCTCACATTCTCGCCCGATGGAGCCATTCTGGCCGTCGGGACCAGCCTGGGGCAGGTCAACTTGTTCGATGCGCGGTCCGGCAAGCTGGTCAAGCTTGTTCTGGCACTGAACGATGAACCGGAAAAGCTCGCTGAGAAGCAGACGCCGGAGAAACTCAAGTTACTCAAGCGAGCTATGGGAAGCATCGGATCGTTGGCGTTCTCCCCAGACGGCACCCGGTTGGCGACAAGCGGCAGTTCGTTTGAAGATGCCGCACGCCATTGGGGCGGCGAGCGACGGTTGGGAGAACTGGTCACAGGCCCCGGACGGCTCAAAGTGTGGGATGTAAAGAGCGGAGCACTCCTTCACGATCTGGTGGGACACAGTCACGCCGATGCGGTCTCCTTCTCCGCGGACGGAAATCTGCTGGCGAGCGCCGGGCGTTGGCACGTGAACAAACCGGGCGTTCGCGGCCGCAGCGAAACTGGTGTGGTCATTTGGGATGCCAAGACCGGCAAACAGCTTCGCACCATCACAAATCAGGCGAACGGCGGCACGCATGCCGTGGTCTTTTCACCGACGGGTAACTTGGTCGCGATCGGTTCGCGGCAGTTCGACAAAACCAACGATACCAGCACGACCACGGTGAGCCTGACCAATGCCATTTCCGGCATCACGGAGTGGCAGCAAACAATGCCGGGCTGGGCAAAGCCGGGCGGATTCTCGCCCGATGGTAAGAGCCTCGTCGTGCTTTGCGGTGGAGAAGCAATCCGCTTTTTCGACACAGAGACGGGAGCCGTGAAGCGCGAAATCCGATCGGCGGACTCGCCACAGGGTGGACGCTGGTACGACTTCGCGCAGCCGCCGCACGGCCGCAGGATGGCGATCGGTGGAGTGGTCAGCGAGCAAAAAGGAACCGTCGAAATCTGGTCGCAAGAGAATCAGGTCAAGGAAAATCGCTCGGCGGTCGCCAAAGCGCAAGAACAGGAGAAGAAAAACGTCGAGGATAAGAATGTTCCAGTCGCAGGAGCGATCTTGCAGCTCAACAAGCCTGGGACAATTCTCATCGAAATCAGTATTGGCAGCGACGACGGACTCAAGACGGGCGACGT
>CAMDPK010000256.1 GCA_945904015.1 Candidatus Kuenenia stuttgartensis
GCGTCGTAGTAGCCGGCCGAGAGCGCGTACGTGCCGAGCATGATGCGGCGTTTCACTTCCGGACCAAAACCCTCGCCGCGGCTGGCCGAGTACATGTCGATCAGGTTGTCGAACTTCGCCGCGCGATGCCCGTAATGCACGCCGTCGAACCGAGCCAGATTGCTCGACGCTTCGGACGCCGCAATCAAGTAGTACGTCGCGATGGCGTACTTCGAGTGCGGCAACGTCAGCTCGACGATCTCGGCTCCGAGCGAACGATACACGTCGAGCGATTGCTTGATCGCCGCTTCGACTTCGCGGTCGAGTCCCTCGACGAAGTGCTCGCGAGCGATGCCGACTCGCAGACCGGTCAGAGGTTGCTCGACAATTTGCGAATACTCCGGCACCGGCCGATCCACGCTGGTCGAGTCGCGGCCGTCGTGACCGGAGATGATTTCTAAAAGCAACGCCGCGCTGGCGACATCGGTTGCGAACGGGCCGATCTGATCGAGCGAACTCGCGTAAGCGATGAGGCCGTACCGCGAGACTCGGCCGTATGTCGGCTTCATCCCGACGACTCCGCAGAAGCCGGCCGGCTGCCGAATCGAGCCGCCGGTATCCGAACCGAGCGACAGCGGCACCATTCGCGCAGCGACTGCCGCTGCCGAACCGCCGCTCGATCCGCCGACGGTGTGCTCCAAGTTCCACGGATTGCGGGTCACTTGAAACGCCGAGTTCTCCGTCGAAGAACCCATCGCGAACTCGTCGAGGTTCGTCTTGCCGATGAGCACCGCGTCGGCCGCTTTGAGTTTCTCGACGACTCCAGCGTCATACGGCGGGACGAAGTTTTCGAGGATGCGGCTGGCGCAGGTCGTCTTCACGCCGAGCGTACACATGTTGTCTTTGATCGCGATTGGCAGTCCGGCCAACTTGCCGACCGGCTGGCCGGTTTTGCGTTTCGCGTCGATCGCCTCGGCTTGAGCGATCGCGGCATCCGCATTCGTCGACAGGAACGCGCGGATGTTCGAGTCCTGCTCCGCGATGGCTTGCAGAGACTGTTGAGTCAGTTCGACGGAGGTGACTTCGCCGCGATTCAACCGAGCGACAAGTTCTGTTGCGGACATGATGCTTCGCCGGTGCCGTGTTGAGCCGGGCGGCATCAGCCGCCGGACTTAGTGATTCGTTGATCGTCCGGGGGCTGACGCCGGCCGGCTCGCTGATGGTGTCGCGGTACGGTGTCTCTATCCCTCTTCCAAAATCTGCGGCACGACGAAGAACTTGCCGTCGGTCTTCGGAGCGTTTGACAGCGCGGCAGCTCGTGGCAGAGACGGACGCAGTTCATCGTCGCGAAAAACGTTGGCGATGTCGGCGACGTGCGCCATTGGCTCGACGGCAGACGTGTCGAGTTCGTTGAGCAACTCGACGTAGCCGAGCACTTGGCCGAGCTGAGTCGTGAAGAGGTCGAGTTCCGCGTCGGACAGTTTCAGTCGCGCGAGGTGTGCGACTTTCTTGACGGTCTCTTTCGTCAGCGGTTCGGCCATGTGGTGGCTCCGTAGGTTGGGACTCCGTCCCGACCGGTCGGGATGGAATCCCAACCTACACAACACAAAAACCCGGCTCCGCGAGGAACCGGGTTTGGGAAATTTCGATGCGGCAAACTCGCCGATTAGTTGGCCTCAGCCAGCGTGAATGGCTTGCGTTTGACGCTCTTGCGGACGACACCGCTGCGGATGCACTTGGTGCAAACGCGAGAGGTCGTGGCTCCGCCTTCGGGCTTCTCGATATGCACGGTTTGGAGATTAATGAAGTAATGCCGTTTGGTGATGCCGGTCGTTTTGCGGCCGTTGCCACCGAGGTATTTGGCTTTCCCGCGTTCGATCTTGGAGTTGCCTCGGCCAGCGGTTCGTTTGCAAATATCGCACATGCGACTCATGACGTTCACACCTTTTTTGAGACGGAAAGCAGCCCAGCGGTTCGCTTTGGGAGGCGGGAGTATATTGACCCGCCACCGACTTGCAAGACCGAGAACGGCTGCCGTTTCACCCGCTCAGTCGGCCTGAGTCTTGCCGACGGGATCGCCGAGTTCGGTCATCCGCTGTCGGATGAGTTTCGACAGCTTCGCGAGCGCGGCCTGAGCTTCCGGCCGGTCGGACGTCGCGAGGTTCGTCGTCTCACCAGGATCGTTCCGCAGGTCGTAAAGTTCGTCCCGGTCGGTGTTCAAGAAATCTCGTTTGAGCTTCCAGTCGGACGTGCGGTAGCTGCGCATGTCGGCCCGCATGGTGTGCTGCACGCTGAACTCGGTGTAGAGGTCGTCGGAGCGGTCGAATGTCCCCTCCCCTCGCAGCAGATTGAGCATGCTGCGACCTCGAATCGTTGTTCCAGCGGGGAGCGCTATGCCGGTCGCCTCCAGCAGCGTCGGGAACCAATCGAGATGCGTGACCGTGCGGCTGACGATTTTTCCCGCCGGGATCGACTTCGGCCAACGGATGACGGCGGGGACTCGCAGCGACGTGTCGAACATGTTCGGCCGTTTGTCAGCCGGAATGTTGGCGGTGCCAGGTGGATTCTCGGTCCGAATCCAGGCGGCGTTCCCTTTGTGCAGAATCCCGTGATGCCCGATGTTGTAGCCGTGATCGCTGGTGAAGATCACCAGCGTGTTGTCCGCCAGCTTGAGCCGATCCAACTCGTCGAGCACTCGGCCGACGTTGCGATCGACCGCCGCGACGCTGGCGAGATACTCGCGCGTCAGCTTCTTGACGCTCGCGGTATCGAGCTTCGGAAAGTCGGGATTCGGCACTTTCGGATCAAGCTCCGCGAACGCGAGTCGCTCGCTCTCAGGAGCCGGAGCATACGGCGAGTGCGGCTCGCGGAAGTGCAGCGAGAGTGCGAATGGTCGTCCCGGTTCGCGCTGCAAGAACTTCAGCGCGTCATCCGTCAGCAGATCAACGATAAAGCCATCGACCTTGCGGACCTGACCCTCGACTTCCAATTCGGGGTTGCGCGGGCTGTTGCCGCCCCCGCGAAAGCCCATGAAGTGCTGATAGCCGAAGACCGACGGGTGGAACTCGTCCTTCAAACCGAGATGCCATTTGCCGATCAATCCGGTGCGATAGCCAGCCCCGGCCAGCAGCTTCGGCCATGCGGGAGTCTTCGGATCAAGACCGCGCTCCGGCTCTTTGTTGGGGTTCAACCAATCGAGAATCCCGACCTCGGTGCCGTAGCGGCTGGTGAGGATCGCAACTCGGGACGGACTGCACACCGGCGTCGGTGTGAAGCAGTTCGTCAGCCGCACACCCTCGCGAGCGATCCGGTCCATGTTCGGCGTCTTAGCCTCTGGGTGCCCGGAACAACTCATCGCCCACTCGGCCTGATCATCAGCGACGATGAAGAGTACGTTCGGCCGCGCGGCCTCGGCGGCGAGCAACGTGCTCGACCACAACAGCAACGACGCGGCAATCCAGAGTTTCAGGCAGCTTGCCATGCGACACCTCGGTTGTCATCGTGGGGCAGGTTTTCAACCTGCCCGTGAACCTCAATGCTGGCGCGACTTGGTGAAATCGAGCACACAAATTGTCATCGTCCGGGCAGGTTGAAAACCTGCCCCACGAACACGATGGCAGCGTAACTTCCCAATCTCAATATGACGAATGCCTCGACACGACGGAGCGTGATCTTTGCCGGCGGCGGCACCGGCGGGCATTTGTTTCCCGGCATCGCGGTCGCTCGCGAGTTGCTCGCACGCGAGCCGGACGCGCGAGTGCTGTTCGTCGGATCGCAGAAGCCGATTGAGCAAGACATCATCGGCTGTGCGGGGTTTGAGCATGTCGCGTTGCCGTCGGTCTCGCCGTCGTTGAGTCCAACGCGGATCGGCTCATCGCTGCTCAACAACTGGCGAGCGTACCGGCAGGCGCGTGCGATCATGGCTCGCGAACAACCGAGCGTCGTCGTCGGCCTGGGCGGCTTCGCCAGCGTTCCGCCGGTGCTGGCCGCGTGGCGAGCCGGTGTGCCGATCGTGCTGCTGGAACAGAACGTCGTGCCCGGCAAAGCGACTCGCTGGTTGAGCCGATTCGCGGAGGTCGTTTGTCTGCCGTGGGAACAAGCCGCGAACGGATTGCCTCGCGGGGTGAAGACGATCGTGACCGGCAATCCGATTCGAGCCGAGATCGCGAAGCTGGCCGATGAACAACGCGAAGAGGATTCAGCTTGTGGTTCCGCTCCACTCCCTCTCCCTTTGGGAGAGGGCCGGGGTGAGGGACCCAATGGCGAGAAAACTCCCGTTCTGGAAAAAGGTGAAGGTAGGGGAGTCAACCGTGAAAGAGTCCCTCATCCGGCCTTCGGCCACCTTCTCCCGAAGGGAGAAGGCACGCGATCGGGCCGTGAGACAATTTCGACGCTGCTCATTCTGGGGGGGAGCCAGGGCGCGGCATCGCTCAACGCTGCTGTGCTCGATGCTCTCGCGAGTCTGCGAACCGAGCTTGTTGGTTGGCGGATCGTGCATCAAACCGGAGCGGCTGATCTCGACGCGGTTCGTCAGCGTTATGTCGCGCTGTCGCTGGCGGCCGACGTGCAGCCCTTCTTTCGCGACATGGCCGAGCAATACCGCCGCGCCACCTGCGTCCTCTCGCGAGCGGGGGCCACCACGCTGGCCGAACTCGCGTGCGCGGGACTGCCGGCCCTCTTGGTTCCGCTCCCGACCTCGGCTCACGACCACCAGCGACTCAACGCCCGCCTGTTCGCCGACCACTCCGCCGCCCTCGTGGCCGAACCCTCCTCGCCCGCCGCCGAATCCCTGCGAACCTCTCTCGTCCAACTCTTGAACGACCAGCCTCTGCGAGATCGACTCCGTCAAAATCTCCGCGCTCTCGCCCAGCCGCAGGCTGCTTGCGCTGTCATGAAAATCCTCTGCGAGCGGTCGAAAGCACAAGCCTAACGACCAAGCTCAGCAGCGGCGGGGCACCGAAGAGCTTGAAGTCCCAGAAACCGATCATGCCCCGCCATCTGCTGCAGCGCCTGGTTCGGCGCTCACTTGGGCCCTACTCATCGATCTTGCTTTGCCCCCTCACGCCGTTGCGCGACGTGCCAGAGGACGCCGGCGGGATCGACGACGTAAGCGATCAGAAGTCCCCACGGTTGCATTGCCGGAGCCTTGGGTGGTGGTACACCGAATCGCGTTGAAAGATCGAGTGATTCGATGTGCGCCCACCACATGGCGAGGTCATCGACCATAAGCTGCATCATGAAGTTGGCAGCCCAGTCCGCTTGGAAGTGCCTCTGCAGGATGAACCCGCCAGAGCCTGCATTGAAGATAGCGACTTCGCCGTCGAGGGTCTTTTCGAAGCCAAGTGCTTCGTAGAAGCGCCTGGAAAGGTCGAAATCCCTCGTGGGGAGAAATGGACGCGCCAGCTCTGTACCTGCGGGAACGCCGCTCATCTTCCGGTCTCCCTCCGCCGCCGAACAGTTAAGTGGACCGCGCGCGGCCATTTACGAAAAGGAAGCACAACGCGGCAACTGAATTGAGCATCAAACTACTGTCGGGGATGCAACTTGCCAAGTTGTCGATGGACGAATTGTGTCATGTCTGTCGGTGATAGGCCGCGCGCGAGCTATCACAAATATCCTCGCGCGCTGGGAGATCCGAGATAGGCCGCGTTTGGGAACGTCGGCAGGAACACCCGACCCCTCGAACGATCACGACACCTTCCGGCTATTTCGATGGCATAGCTTGGTCACCCGGCTTCTTCTTCGGTGGCGGCTTGATGTGGCCGTTGAGCACGTCTTGGACGACCTCGGCCAGGATCGCGGGGTCGGCGGATTTCAGGACGTGATCGAGCCGCGACTGCGGCACGCCGAGCCGTTCCATGACTTCGCCCGCTTGCTTCCAGAGACGCTCGCGCTTCTTGCCTTCGGCGAGGTACAGCTC
>CAMDPK010000257.1 GCA_945904015.1 Candidatus Kuenenia stuttgartensis
ACCCAATTGCCTTTTGACGGCAGTTTTGTTGAGCTACTCCGTCGCTTCCGGTATACGTCATGGCGAGGCGACCACAAAAAGGAGACTGACCATGAAGACGATCTTGGTCTTAACGATGATCCTGCTCGCGACCGAATGCCGAGCGCAAAACAGTATTAGCGATCAAAACAGTAAAATCCAAAGGGCCTTGATCAGAGGGATAGAAGAAACAAACCGACTAAATGCCGTGAAAGCTGAAGAGGCGCGAAAGAAAGCTGAAGTGGCTCAACAGATAGCGCAACAGAGACAAGAAGCGCTTCGCAAAGTGTGCGCCGCCGCTGAGAATGCTGGGAAATCTTTGTACGGAGTTCATCCCGATTTGAACGATGCGGGAGGCGGACTCTTTGGCAAGCCAGTCGCTAGTTATAAAGTCGGCGATTGGGGCTACTCGCCCAATATCATCAACGTCGTCAACGTCATAAACGAGGACACGTTGCTCGTCTATCTGCAAAACGACGCTCTCGACAGCCAAATTGAGAGTGCTACGTTTATGATTCTCAAAGGCTTTGATACGTCCAAAGTGACAACAGACACTAGGTTCTTCCTGTTCCACCCAGTTACGATCACGAGGACTCAGACCTATAATACTGTCGGCGGCACTACGAAGACCGTCGTGGTCCTGGATCGAGACGACGCCTTCATCGACGCGCAGTTGGCTCCCGTGAAGAAGGCCAGAGCCGATGCGCGTGCCAAGTACGAGGCATTCCGCAAGATCATACCGCCGGCAGACGCCACTGGAGCTGCGGTCTATGACTTTTTCCCGGAAGCGGACCGTGCCCGACTTATCCAAGATTGGAAGAATGAAGACGCCGCAATAAAGCAGGCCGTTGAGTTCCACTTAACGAAACTGAAAAATATGAAGGGGGCCGGGAGGACTCAGCAGGAAAAGGAACTCGCGAAGTATCGAAGTGGACTGACCCGAAACAAGAGGAACAACCCGCCATATCTCAAAAAAGTCGATTGACCCTGCGAGACCATGAGTGAATCAACCATCGGGATATACTGCTGACTCACTGATTGAGACAAAAACGCGGCTAGGCTGATCCCCGAACAGCCGGCAGTCCCGCTGGCTTGCCGCGTTCTTTTTTCGGGACGCCACACGAGGGACCGTGGCATGTCAGAAAATATCGAACTCTCGGACCCAAAGGACGAGGTCCAGAACGCCCCGCCCAAAGTTGAAACGGTGAGAGATTTAAGAGAAGCGCTTGATAGGCTTGGCGACATTAGGCCGGGACGAACAATCACGTTCAATGGAAGTGTCTCGCGCGCAGGCGAAACTCTTTTGGCGCACTGCCAAAAGCGCTTCGGTGAGGGATTGAGCCGTCGGGCACTCGACACATTTACGGGTGAAGTCGGCGTTGAGTTTCATCGGATTCCGCGGGAAGTGAACTCCATGCGCTTGACGGAATTTGTCGCCAAATTAGCGGCGATTGATCGGAATTGGCCAACCAGCGAACCGCAACGAGGGGCAAAACATTCGCCTGACTTTCGCTCAGTGAATTGGTTCGGCGCGTTGTACGAATTCACTCCCCAACAAGCTGCTTGCGTCAAAATGTTGTGGGAAGCATGGAAGAACGGAACTCCCACCGTTGGTGATGCGACCGTTCTCGAAACCGCTGGCTCTGACGCAGAACGATTGCCGCTGGTGTTCCGCGACCATCTCGCTTTGGGAACGATGATTATTGACGGCCAGACGAAGGGAACTCACCGGCTGGCTGATCCGCCTGTGGGCTGACAATTTCTCAATGTTTGCGAAACGCAACGACACGCGCACGGTTGGCGCACGTCTGCCTTTCTACCGTTTGCCCCATCATGTTGGTCGCTGTGACCGACCTGTCGCATCCCATGAGGTGAGACGATGGGCGAGCTACTTTCTCTTCACCGTGCCGCGCGGCGTATCGGTGTCACATCGCGATGGCTGAAGGCTGAAGCGGACGCGGAACGCATTCCGTGTCTGCGGGCGGACGGTCGATATCTGTTCGACATCGACGCCGTGACGCGGGCACTCTCGCGACGCGCTGCCGTCGGCGAACGCGCGGACAAACAAAGGGAGGCAGTTCATCATGCGAACTGACACCGCTCCCCCGTCTGTGTTGATCGACGCCAAGACGCTGGCCCGCGATTACCTGTCAGTTTCGCTCGCAACCGTATGGAGAATGCGAGCCGATGGCAAACTTCCCAAACCGATCCGGCTGACTTCTCAATGCCTTCGCTGGCGTCGATCGGACGTTGAATCGTGGCTCAACGCCGGCTTCTTACCGATCGCCACGAGCGACAACAACAAAAAAGAAAGCGTGCCCGAATGAAGCCACAACCGACATTGACCAGAGACGGGAAATTCACAATTGAGAGTGTGACACGGCATTCGGATGCGAACGATTCCTTTCGGGTGTCGCTCAGGCTTACGAATGGTGAGCGCCGCAGTGTTCTCGTGAATGCCGAAATGCTTTTTGATTTCGGCGCTTTTCGCATTGCCGCCCTGATAGGGGCAAACGTCTATTTGCGACATGAAGCGGAAGAGCTGACGACGGAAGCGCAACAAGTCTGGCTCGATTTGATCGACGAAGCGATTTCGCAAAGCGAAGACGAAAAAGAGCGGCGACTTCCACCCCGTTAATCGCATCGGCATCAGCCGGCATCTCTCCCGATGGACGGCGGGTTCGTGAGTGAAAACAAGTTTCACGGAGGAAGCGCGATGGAAAGTACGGACATCACTTTGCTGGTGGAACAGTCGCCGGTCACTCGATTGGCTCCGAATCATTTCGCCGACTTGCGCAAGTCTGGATTGTCGGACGAACAGATTTCGGTTTGTGGGTTTCACACGCTGCGACAACAGAGAGATGTGGCGAGCGTCTTACGATGGAAGTCAGCGGATAAACTCGGCCCGTGTCTGTTGTTGCCGTACCGCCGGCATGACGGGTCGCTGATTCCACGCGACGAGTTTGCTCGGATCAAACCAGACATGCCGCGCACGGGCAAACCGAAAGCTGGCAAACCGGGGAAGCCGGTCAAATACGAATCGCCACGAGGTTCGGTCGTGCGACTCTACTTCCCGCCCGCCACCTGCAAGGCGTTGGCTGAAATGAGCGTCCCGCTGCTCGTCACTGAGGGCGAGAAGAAATCCGCGAAGGCGGACCAAGAGGGGTTCGCTTGCATCGGGCTGGGTGGCGTTGAAGCGTGGTCAACGAAGCGTGAGAAAGGACCGGATGGAAAGAAGTTCGGCAAGCGCGAACTGGTTTTGGATTTCAACGCAGTGGCACTCAAGGGGCGCGAAGTTTTCATCGTGTTCGATTCGGACCTCGCCGGGAAACCGAGCGTTCAATGGGCGGAATGGAATCTTGCGCAAGCGCTTGTTGAGCGGGGCGCGATCGTCAAAGTGGTCCGGTTGCCGAATGGTCCGCCCGATGCCAACGGCCAACCATCCAAGATCGGCTTAGATGATTACTTGGTGGCTCACTCGGCCGCCGAACTCCGCGAACTGCTCAAGGCTGCGTTGCCGCCGCGGAAGCCGAAGCAGAATGACGACCGAATGGAGATTGTGCTGTCTACCGATGAAGCGGTCGTGAACGAAGAGGCGATTCAAGCACTCGTCAATGACGAGACGCTTTACCAACGCGCCGGGCGATTGGTTTGCGTCGTCAGTGAACGGGGCAACGACGGCATCAAACGGCCAGAGAATGCTCCGCGCATGCGGCCCCTGTCGCTGGCTTCGCTTCGCGAACGGCTGACGCAGGTAGCTCGGTTCGTGACCGTTCACGAATCAAAAGAGGGGGAAGAGATAAAGCCGGCTCACCCGCCGAAGTGGTGTTACGAAGCGATTGCCGCTCGTGGCCAGTGGCCGGGGGTTCGGTCGCTCGCGGGAGTCGTGACGGCTCCAGTGCTGCGACCGGATGGCTCCGTGTTGAACTTGGCTGGGTACGATCCGCAGACGGGGTTGCTGTTCGATCCGCAAGGCGTTTCATTTCCGATTATAGAGCGTCCGTCGCACTCGGATGCCATTCGTGCCGCTGCCTCACTGATGGATTTGGTCAAAGACTTCCCGTTTGCAAAAACGAATCATGGCGCGGCGTGGTTGTCGTATCTGCTGACACCGTTGGCTCGATTCGCGTTCACTGGTCCGGCTCCGCTGTTTCTGGTCGATGCGAATATCCGAGGGAGTGGCAAATCGCTCTTGTGCGACGTGGTGGCATTGATCGTCACGGGGCGCGAGATGTCGCGCATGGCGAATCCGAAAGACGATGATGAAGCTCGGAAGCGAATCACCGCCCTGGCACTCGCGGGCGATACGTTGTGCTTGATCGACAACATCATCGGCGGCTTAGGCTGCGCAGCCCTGGACGCGGCGTTGACGGGAACGGTTTGGAAAGATCGAGTCTTGGGGGCGAGCGAAATTGTCGAACTGCCGTTGTCGGTGACATGGTCCGCGACCGGCAACAACGTGGTATTGCACGCCGACACGTCCCGCCGCGTCGCTCACATTCGCTTGGACTCGCGGTTGGAGAATCCTGAACAGCGTGATGGGTTCCGACACCCGAACTTGAAAGCCTACGTCCACCAGCATCGTCCGAAGTTGCTCGCCGACGCTCTGACAATCCTGGCCGCGTTCTGCCACGCGGGACGCCCGCAACAGAGACTCCCGACGTGGGGTTCCTTTGAAGGTTGGTCCGACTTGATCCGCCAAGCGGTCGTTTGGTGCGGGCAGCCTGATCCGGGAGCAACCCGAATCGAATTGGTCGAACAGTCTGACCGTGAAGCCATCGCGCTGCGCGAGTTGCTCGCCGGCTGGGATGAACTCGACCCCGATTGCTTCGGGCTGACGACGGCGGAGATTCTTGATCGAATCAACAAACACCCGACCCGGTACGGACGAGTCCGCGATGCCGTGTTGGAACTCTCCCCGCCTCAAGCTGGCAAGTCGTTTCCGTCCGCTGTCTCGCTGGGAAAGAAGTTGGGACATCTTCGCGGGCGAGTCGTGTCTGGCCGATTCCTTAACCGCCGAGAGAACCGCCAAAAGTCCTCTGCGTGGTTCGTGAGCAATTCGACTGCCGGAGATAACGGACTTGCCGGAGATGCTACAGCCCCTCTCTCACGGGATGGCGAAGTCATCGACAAAGAGAAGCAATATGAAAAAGGGGCAGAACAATCTCCGGCAATTCCGTCATCTCCGGCAACGGTTCCGCCTGACGACGACGATAGCGTGGACGCCACACTAAACGACTTGTTTCAATTCTGACGCGACCTGCCTTGATTCATTCAACCTGTCCTACGGACTCACGACATGCCCGACAAGACGACCGATATCGAGACGACTGCCGATTTGGCCGAGTGGGCAAAAGGTGTGGCCGGAGCGGTGACGCCGGCTGAACTGGCTCGACTTGTGAAGGATTACCGGGAGCAATCTCGGAACAATCGCCGGGGGGCGGCTGACCGGGAGTTCGCGAAACGGCGGGGGAACGCTCTGGCGCAATTTGTTAAACCAAACAGTTGACGAACAACGACTGTGTTGTTACATTGCTCCCGTTGCCGATGAACAACACCGAACTGGAGCCAATCGCCATGAAAATCGTCGCATACTTTCGAGTCTCAACAAAGAAGCAAGGCGAGAGCGGGCTAGGACTGGAAGGGCAGAAAGCCGCCGTGGTCGGATTCGCTCAACAGAACCGGGGGGACATCGTGCGGGAGTATGTGGAAGTCGAATCGGGACGGAACTCGGATCGTCAGGAACTCGCTCGCGCGTTGTC
>CAMDPK010000258.1 GCA_945904015.1 Candidatus Kuenenia stuttgartensis
CGGGGACTCGCATCGGCGGCGGCGCTAATCGAGACCCATCGGAGCGGTCAACACGTTTCGGCATCGTGGACGGCTCCTCAAAACAACCGGCGCTCGACTTGATTGCCGTAGACTGTCCAACCGGAGTTCGGTTGTTCCTCGCGGCCGTAAAGTTCCAGATACGGCCCTGGACTGACGCGCTCGATGAGTTCTCGAAAGCAAAATGGTTTTCGGCTGTGAACCGTCCGTCGCGCCAGGTGCCAACTGCGGGATGTCCGATCCTGAAACGGAAGATTGCCGCGAACGCCAAGCAGCAAGTACTCGTGCGACACGCGCCAATAGTTGCCCATGCCGAGTTGCGGCTTGACCCAAATCAGGCACGACTTGTACTTGAATCCCCAAGCGCGAATGACATCGAACGCGTCACGCAGAAAGGCATTCGTCGTCCACAAATGCAGGTGAGCTTCTTCGGCGACCAGTTGCTTGACCGGCTCGCTGCGGATGGCGTCCAGTGTGAGCGTCGGATAGTGATTCTCGGCGGCACCACGGGCAGCCGTGTTGGAATAGGGCCACGGCGGGTCGGCATAAACGGTTGAGAACTTCGCACCGCCATCGACGAGCATTCCCAAGCTGCGCACGATCGATGGCGACGATGGTCGGCTCGCTGTGGAGCGGCCTTCTTCGGCGTTCGATTGTTCGGCGGCTTGTTCTGAGGAATCCATCGCGGCCTATCGCTTTTCTGAGTTTTGGTAAATCCAGGTGTGGGCTTCATCCAGAACCATTCGCATGAGCGGGATGTCATCGCGACCAAAGCGTGTGGATTCCTTCCACAAGTCGCCGTTGCGAAAGAGTCGTGTGACGGAAACGGTGTGTCGCAAGCCGTCGCGAGTTCGTTTTCGCCAAATGTAAACCTTGATCAAGCCGCGCCGGATTTCATGAATCGGTCGTGTCGTCATGGTCGCTCCTTTCCGTGTGGTTGAGTGTGTTCGTTCGCAGCAAGCCAGATTCAGACAATGGGCAGGCGTAGACTTCCGGTCGCTTTGCTGCGCGCGACAGCATCTGGTCGAGGTCGGCGGCGAGACGTTTGAGAACGCCGCGATCGATGGGCGATAGACAGCCATCGTCTGCGATCACTGCCGCCAGAACTTGGGTCAGCTTGACGAAGTGGATCAGGTCCGCTGGCGCGAAAAGTTGTGACACTCTTCCGCCATTGGCGGCGAGCCGGAACAGGTTGAATTGGTATCGCCATCCGGAGTGGTCATCACCGGATTTCCAAACGAATGAAGTCAGTCGTCCTGCACCAACTGAACAGTACGGTTTGGGCATCGTTGATCGACGCGAGGACGTTTCGGAGTCGTTGTTGAGCATTGCCTTGAAGCTCCATCGCGAGAGATTTCAGTGTTTAGATGTGGTGTCGGAGTGCGAGAAAAAGAGGCGTGGAGAGTTGTTACTCTCCACGCCCGTCTCACCCGGCATTGATCAATCCAACCATCCTTCTTCGATTGCAATATCGAGCCAGCAGTCCAAAGTCTGAAAGGACTCTAAAACTGGCTTGATTGGCTTACCGTCTGGCGCGTCGTGGTAGACGCACAGCACACGGTCGAAAAAATGGTTATGGATTTTGAGCAATGCCTCCCAGAACTCCCTGGGGATTTTGGGGTGAGCTTGATTGATGATGTTGTTCTTGTTGTTCATGGTCTTCCTCCTCTGTTGTTGCGTTCCTTGAGCAAACAAGGGCCGGCACAACTGCCGCCGCCCCTCCGCGGCCATTTGGTGGTCGCGGCGAGACAGTGGGGAGAAAGACCGGCTGGCGAACCAGCCGGCGGAAAACCGAGGATCAACCTCGTGTGAAACCAGTGTCGGGTCCGACCGTTGATGCCAAATCGATCGTCGTTGTGCCGAAGATGAACTCCGTAACAACCAAGACTCTGGCCCCACAATCGGTCTCATGAATCGACCGGATGTAGAGCACTTGAGTCAGATTGGACTTCTTGAGAAGTCGTTGCACCTCAACGTCGTCACCACCGCCTGAAGCATGACTGACAAAGATTTCGTAGACCTCGTCCTTAGTCAGCAATTCATTGGCTTCAGGAGAAACATGAAATCCTCCGTTGTAGTGAGTGTCATTTTTGGCTTGTCCCATGGCTTTTGCTCCGTCATGAAACGCCGCCTGGATTGCATCCAGACGGCGAGTTGGTCATCCGTTACTCATTCGCTGAATCTGCTGCCGTTGACTTTGGCTGTTGCCAGATCCAGACGTAGGCCATGTGCGCCGCCTTTTCGAGGTAGGGCAAATCGCATCGACGAAAGGAAGTGGAATCTTTCCACTCGTTCCCGTCCTTGTAGCGACGACTGAAAGAGGTGTTGAACCACCCTCGGCCGCCGTTGGATTGATTTGCCCAAATGACTGCTCGAACCTCTTCAACTCGGATTTCATGTACCGGTTTTGTTTTTTCTTCCATATGTGTCCTCGTTCATTGTTGTTGGTGTGAGGCGTTCATCCGAATCCTCCTCGCACCGGTGTTGTTAGGCAGTGACCCTCATGGCCACTGCTCCTGTCGGCGAAAGCTCCCCAAGGAACTCCCGCAGAATCGCTACATGATCCAGGCTCTGAAAAATGACAGAACGAAGACCACGAAACCGACGAACAGGATGCCTGCCGAGTTGCGAAGCTTCTCAAGCGCTCGATCCACTTCGTAGTTCCGTCTGTACTGGCGATTCCATTCAGCACGGTGTTCTTTCTCGTCTTGTTTCGATCTCATCGCGTTTTTCTCCAATAAGAGAGTCGGCACTCGACTCAGTTCAACCATGCGCAACGAGCCGTGGCTCGTTCCGAACAAATGAAGGTCGTATGCCCGCGACGGCGATACACGCCGTTGAAAACACCACCTACGTTGTCTCGTTGTTTTTCCCTGCTCCTGAGACGTGGAGCGATGAAACCCACTTGAAGGGAGTCGTGACCTCAGCCGGTGCGCACCTCCTTTCCAGAAGCCGATGCGATGAGCGGCAACAGTTCCGGGATAGAGACAACTTGGATTCGCGTGCCGCCAGCGTCAGGCATCTGGTTGACCGCGTCGCGAATGCGATCCGCCTTTTGAGGCAGGACCGTCACAAGAGTGATTTCGAAGCGTCCAGCTTGAATCAGTCGCCGGAACGCTAAGTGCCGGAGATGATCGCCGAGATCATCACGGACAGACTGAACAACGCGGTCCCAGCGACCGTGTTGACCGGCATCCACACGAGCCAGTCCGATTCGACCGGTCGCTTCGGGGTCAAAGTAATAGCCGGTGGGAAGTCCAGGACGGTGCAGATCGGGAAAGTTTCGAACGATGTCGGCGGCAGTGAGTCGATGTCGTGGCCGGTCTGACAAGCAGCAGAAGTGCAGCAAGGCAAAGGCCCGAATTTTGGCCGTCTCGGATAGCGGTCCGATGCGATCGCCGGTCAGCCCACAGTGCTTTGCGCCGCGTTCTGTCAGGTGCCAGTAACGCTGCTGACTGTGCAGCGGTGCGGAATCCACCAGTGAGCGCTGCCGACACACACGCAGCACCTGCTTGACGCTACGAATGTCGCAACCATTGAACTGCGGCAGTGTGGCCACGGCTGTTGATACCGTGAGCCGGTAGCGAGCGAGGTGCGACAAGAGCGCGTCGATGGTCTCATCGGAGATCGGAATCTTGTGTTTTGTAAGCGTGGGCATCAGGTTCACCAGAGTTCGTAAGGAAGACCGAGTTCAGCGCAGTGTTCGTGAAAACTTTCGACTTGAGCGGGGCTGTAGCGCCCCGCCGATTCAATCACTCGCAAAATGCGTCCTTGCTGGTCTTGCAAGAACGCATCCGGGTCTTTGATCCGGTAACCGGCTTTGGGAAGTGCATGTTCGCCAACCCAAACAGCGGCAAGATGCGACGCTTGGTTCCGATACCGGACAAACACGTCGGCGAGACGCAGGTCATGATCGCGGTGTTCTTGATGCGGAAGTCCACGGGCTGTGCTGCCGAAGAGACCGGCGGCAAGCGGGGAAGCGACGCAGATTTCGGTAGGCTGCGCTGGCTGATTCCAACGGTGTCGTGCGTGATCGGAGACGGTGCGCGAATCCGGTTCGTTGTCGCCTGGTTGCCAAGCGAACAAAGGACTGTCGGCCTGCAAAGGCGGATGGGCATTGATGCGATGCAATTCAAGCAGCCTGGCTTCCTCCAGACGACGAAGTCGGCGTTGTGCCGTTTCCGTCGAGTGCGTCATGGGCCACCACCCACTGGCAACATGACGCACACTCAGCATTCGCACTCGAAGAGTGAGCGTTTCCAACAGTTCGTGATCACGCGGGGTGAGAGTCATGGCTGCTTCCCTTTCCGGCGCGAGCCGTCTTGCGGAAGCGTTTGCTGGAATTGGCGAAAGAGGTCGTCGATGTCACCGAGTTCCGCTTCGGGCAGCGAAGTCGCTCGGTCGTCGCCGATCACTTCTTCCGTCCACTTCGGGCCAGCCGCTTTCATTGGTGGTTTGACCGAAGAATCAGTCGCGCTCTCGTCACCGACCTGGCGTGGTCGGAAACTGCCGACGGCGTTCGGCCACGGGAGCGCCTGTCGTCGTCGGTATTCCTCTGCCGAGATGTGGAAGCTCGACTCGATGATCACCGGCAATCCGCCGTATTGGGCGTAACCCGCGCCGCGACTGATGCGCAGAAAACTGCGAAACGGATGGTCGCTCGTGAGCAGTACGTCGTTCTGCGTGAAGCGACTGACGACTTGTTCCGTCTGCGAATAAGTAACGGTGGACCTGCCATCCGGATTGGTGGACTTGGAAACGCCAAGTGCGTGATCGATGGTCACTCCGCTGCTATTGATCAAGCGTTGCTGATCATCGCTCGATGACACGGAGAACCATTGCCGCAAGCGACAGTTCGCCTCAATCGCGGGAATGAGATTCGTCGTGGACTTCTTCAGGTCTTCCATACTTTGATTCGCGAGGATGACGCCCACGCCCATACTGCGGGCCAGTTGCAGCATGTATTCCAAGTTGCTCGCGACCATCCGCTGGAACTCGTCGATGACGAGAAACACGGGATGCTTTCGCTCCGTCTGCGTGGCAGCGGCCAGCAGCATGTAAGTCACCAGTCGTGCAATTTCCGGGGCACCGCTTGGTGAGAGCGTGGACGAGAGATGGAAGTAGAGGAGTTGCGGTGTGCGGAACACGTCGGTGAGATCAATCGCGTTCTCGATAACGTCCGCAGGTTTGCCGCTGGTGCTCGTCACATTCAGCGCTTCGCAGGCAGCCAGGCGTTTGATGACTTCATGAACGTGGACGCCAGCCTTGCGAATTTCAGGATGCAGGTCGCGTTTCTTGGCAGTCGTGGTGACTTCGCCAATGCAGTCGGCCAGCTCGACAAAGGTGGTAACGTGCGGAAAGGTCTTCAGCGCGTGATACAGGATCGCGGCGTTGGCCGAACTGAAGCAGCCCTGGCCGTAGTCGGTGCCGTAGGTCAATCCGTTGGCTGCACAGAGAATGTCGGTACGAGTCAGTAGATCGAACTTCGACCAGTACTGTTGCTTCATCGGGTTGAAGGCAAACGTCGATCGGTCCGTCTGATTGGAGAAGTACTTGAC
>CAMDPK010000259.1 GCA_945904015.1 Candidatus Kuenenia stuttgartensis
TTGAGCAGCGGACGATCCACAACCGGCGGCCAAACCATGCCAACATCGTCGTCGCGGAGAATCGTCAGTTGGACTCCGACCAGTTGATCGTCGATCTCCGCCAGCAGCAGATCCTGAGGATCGAATTCCTCGTCCTCGATCTCTTGGTGAATTTCCACGATTCGCTGAGCTCTCGCATCGGCGGGCCACTCTGAGAACAGCAACTCCAACGCGGGCTGAAGACACTCACCAGTCGCCGGCACGATGCGAAGCATGGCGGCGCTCGCTAGTTGTGCCGACAACATCCCGGACCACAACTCTGGACACTCGGCGGCGGGCAGGACGACCCGAGCACCGGCAACGACTTTGAACCGCTGGACCGCACGGACGGGGCGCTCAACAACTTGCGAATGTCCGACGTTCCGCAGTTCGGACAAGCCGGAGTTTCGTTGGCTCGCACCAACTCCTCAAACGTGTGATCGCACGACGGGCATTCAAATTCAAACATCGGCATGGCGTCGGGCACTCCAGCGTGAGGCGAACTGGTCACGATCAAGGAGCGGAATTGCAGGGGCGGTTGGGGCGGACTTCCTCTTTCTGAGGGCCTGAAGACGTCCTCTCCCGAAGATCGGCTGGCGAAATCACCATCGTGCCGCCAGTAACGCTGCCCGTTCGCGGCTGCGATGCGACGGGAAACGAACTCTCCTGGCTGAAGACGAAGACCAGCACGCAAGCTGCCGTCACTGCCAGCGCGGCGAACCAACCGTTGAACTCGCCGCGCGGAGATTCCACTTCTCGTTCGCGCAGCCGGTTGGCCAACACGGGCCAGACGCTGTCCGACTTCGGATGAATCTCCTGGGTGCGGCTGCGCTGCAACATCGCGAAACCGCGTCGCTGTTGCTCCCAAGTTTGTTGGCAATTCGAGCAGCCCTGAAGATGGCCCTGCAACTCCTGGCTCTCAACCGGGGAGAGGTCTTCACCCACGGCCAAAGCCATCTGACGCTGAGCGGTCTTGCAATTCATTTTTCGCTCTCCGCACTTTCCGACGGGGTGAAGTTCTCAGGCAGCACAGTTCCATGCCGCTTGCCCCAGTAATACTGAAACCGATGACGGGCCTCCGCCAGTCGCCAACGAATCGTCGCCTCTTTGCGATGCAGGACCGCCGCGATTTCCGAGGTGGAAAAATTCTCCAGATCGCGCAGCGTCAGCACCGTGCGGTAATTCTCCGGGATCATCTGCAAAACTTTCTGGACCTCCTGTTGCAAGTCCAGCGCTTTGCGGGGATCAGCTACGGGGGGATCGGGGGCTCTTTCCTTCCACCGATCCGTGAACAGCGACCAGCGGCCACGGCGTTTTTTTCGGCGAAGATAATCCAGCGTCAGGTTCACACCGATCCGAAACAGCCACGGACCAAATCGTCGGGATGAGTCGAACTGTCCCAGCCGGTCGTAAACCTTCAGGAAGGTCTCCTGAGTCAGATCCTCCGCCGTCTCCATGTTGTGGACGAACCGGTAAATCACACGAGTCAACCGCTGCTCGTACCGCAACACGAGTTCGCCGTAGGCCGCTTGGTCGCCATGACGCGCCGCTTCCACCAGCCGAGCGTCACTTGAACCGCTCGGCTCGTGCAGGCTTTCGTCGATCTGCGACTGTGGCTCCAAGATGGTCATCATCTGGCGAATCCCCGGAAGTGACGCCTTTTACGGCCAACGGACCCGCCGCGTTGGAGAGTTTTCGCCGCGAGACGGCACTTCTCGCCTCGCCGCTGCCAGACCGGAGCATTGTTGCGAGTCGCCACCCTCCCTGCACTGGTTTCGGAACCACGACGCAGCCACTACAAAATCTCGCGTGATTGGATCATTTACCTCGCGACCCCCGGAGACTTTCAGAATGAGTTCGCACCTGAGTTTGTACGAGCGACTCGGCGGCGTGTACGCGATTGCGGCCGTCGTCGATGATTTTATCGACCGGATCATGCAGGACTCGCGGCTGAACGCGAATCCAAAGGTGGATGAAGCTCATCACCGCGTCTCGAAAGCCGGCTTCAAGTACCTCGTCACCGAGCAAGTCTGCTGGGCGGCCGGAGGCCCGCAGCGCTATACCGGCCGCTCGATGCGCGACTCGCACGTCCACCTCGAAATCACCGAATTCGAGTGGCAATCGTTCCTCGATGACCTGCGACAGACCTTCGACAAATTCGAGGTTCCCGCCGCCGAACGCGCCGAACTGCTGGCCATCGTCGAGAGCACCAAGTCGGACATCGTGATGCCGGACAAGTAGACCGGACGCCCACGTCCGGTCAGGCCGATTGCTCGGACGTAGGCGTCCGAGCGACTAGAATTCTGATCCATGCCTGACGAAGCGGAAATCTCCTCTGTCTGTCCCACCATCGGCGAGGCGGGAATTGGTCGAGTCGTCGCCGGATTCTATCGTCGAGTTCCCAGCGATGACGTGCTCGGCCCCATGTATCCACCGCAAGCCTTGGCCGAGTCGGAATCGCGCCTGCGCGACTTTCTGATCTTCCGGTTCGGAGGTTCGGATCAATACATCCAGCAACGCGGACACCCGCGTCTGCGAATCAGACACGCTCCGTTCGTACTCACACAGCAAGCTCGCGACCGCTGGGTTGCTTTGATGGATCAGGCGCTGTCCGAAGCCGAACTGCCCTCAGCGATCGAGACGATCATGCGCGAGTTTCTGCAACAGACGGCAACGTTTCTGATCAATTCCTGATGCGATCCGCCGGCGAATTTCATGGTTTCTGGCCGAGCCGCGATCCTCCAGCACGACGCGCCAGCGAGTGGTCCTTTCGGGTGATTGATCGAGAACAACCACTCGCTGGCGCGTCGTGCTAGGGCTGTCATCACTTCGCCTTTTCGGATGGCTTCGCTGGCTGCACGACGAACCGATAGGGTCTGGGCTTCGCGATCAAGCGTTGCAGCTCCTCCAGCCGTTCGTTCGTCGGCTGAGTCGCGGTCGCCAACTCTTCGACCAGCGGATTGTTCGAGAGATGTAGCCGGCCCAACAAGTTCCCCACCGCCAGTTCGCTGCGAGCATTCGTCACATGGACCAGCGCGTCGGCTTGAGCATTCCAAGGACCACCCGGCTGCCAAGCGTTGGCTGTCGTCGAGGCGATGTTGACTCCCTCGCTCAGTTGCGCCGCCGTGAACGAGCCAACCGCACGATCATCCGCCGAGACGTCGTACTTCCCGGCTGGCAGATTCTTCACGCTCAGCAAGTACCGATTTAACTCGGCCGGCACTGGGACAAACCGGTAGTGCAATGCGAAGAAAATGCCATGATTGAACGGCAGTCCTTCGTCGAGCCGAGTGAACTCCAACCGCTCGCCGTCGCGGTTCACTTTTGTCACTTCGCACCCATCAGCAGCCACGACCTTCGCCTCGGCAAAGTCGAGCGTCGCGGACGAGACGTCCGCCGGAGCACCCAGACCTTTTAAGATCGCGAACGCCATCGCCAGTTGACCGAGATCATTCAGATGCACTCCGTCGGCGACATGCAGCGAGTCCTTCTTGGCGTCGTCTTTGGTGTTGACCTTCTCGTTCCAGACCGCGACTCGCTTCTGCACCTCGCGCATCGAGCGCTGCACGTCGATCGCCTCACCACCGAGCGACTTCGACAAGGCCATTCCCTCGTCACACATCTTTTGCAGAAAGCTGTCTTCGCTCTTCGCGGGGTCCGCTGCCGTGACCGCCGCTGAGCACAGATAAACTCGCACACCCCGCTCGCGGCAGGCCGTCACGATCCCGCGCACTGCGTCGAGGTATTTTCGTTTGTGCTCCTCGTCCGCGTACACGCCCCAGCCGATGTCGTTCGTCCCGAAGGCCACCGTCAGCACCGTCGCCTTGTGAGCGAACACATCCCGCTCCAACCGTTTCAATCCACCTTCGGCAGTGTCCCCGCCAAACCCCGCGTTGATGAACCGCACCTTCCGATTCGGATACCGCAGTAGTGTGTAATTCTCGATGAATTTTCCATACGTCCGCGCCGCCGTGAGGCTGTCACCCAAAAACACGACCGTATCTCCATCCCGCAACGCAAAGTCCTCAGCAAAAGCACTGGAACATGCCACGAGATTCGCAATGAGCAATGCGAGCCAACACATTCGCAGTAAACGCATTTTCAATCTCCGCTGAATTTAGACGATGAGACAGCACCTCATCCGCGACGGAGGGCCATTCTTTCACACTGGCCCGAAAATGCAAAACGCCTCGCTCGTCCGGGGACGAGCGAGGCGTTTGGGAAATTCTCGGCCAGTTGCGTTCTCGCGACGCTCCTGGAATCTGCAACTGCTAATTGCGGTCCTCTGAGGCCTGCTGGCCATTGCGCTGGCCGTTCGGAGTAATTTGGCTCGCGTAAATTCGCAAGTTGATGTTGACGTTGATTTGCTCCGCTTTCCCATCGCAGAACGCCATGTTGAAAATCCCGGTATGGTTCGAGCTTGGACGCGGAGCTGCGGCAGTGGCCGCGGATGAGTTGGACTGCGGAACAGCGAACGGAATGCCAGTCGCGCCTTGCAACGATGACATCCCCATCAAAACGAGTCGTTGGTTCGTCCCTGTCAGCGTCGTGTCAATGATCGTGTTACGGGGGGTGGCTGAGCCCGCCGCAGTGACATACATTCCAAACGCCACGGATCCCGTCGACGTGCTTGGGGCATAGGTATTTGGGTCCACCCATTTTCCAGCTTGAAGGTTTTCCGAGATTAGGTACGTGTTGCCTTGTCCGTCAGCCTCGGAGATGAAATCCAACGTCATCGACGACCCGCCATCATTGTTGGTAACCACTGCAGTGCCTTGATTACGCCAAAACACTCCGGTAGCCCGAGCCGTCGGAAGATCGGTAGCTACGTTTGCACCTGCTGGACCTGCAGCAGTGGAAGGATCCCAATCAACCCTTGCACCGTTGTGATTGGAATTGTTGGCCCAATCATCGATTTGCATGTAGCCAGCGTTTGCGACGTAGGTCATTCCGCCATTCGTGTTGGCATTATTCAAATCCACCGGGCACGCCATGACCTTAATAGTTGGCGGCGAATTCCCAGCACCAAATGGCGAAGGAATTGGCGCATTGTAGACCACGGGACTCTCGCTGATGGTTCGGTACAAAGCCGCACTGTCGAGGTACGGAAACAGAGTCACAACCCAGCCATAAACAGGAGCCCCCGATTGCCCGGACACATCAATTCCGCTGATGATCGTGCTGGGCGGGAAGACATACGTCCCAAGTTGTGACGTCAATGGCGGCACTCGCCCGTTGTTTGCCGTCGCAAAATTTGAGACCGCCAATGCCAAGTTCTTGAGATTGCTTTGGCACTCCATGCGTCGGGCTGCGTTGCGAGCGCTCTGCACGGCGGGAGCGACCAAGGCGACCAGCGTGGCGATGATGGAAATCACCACCAGCAATTCGATCAAAGTGAACCCCTTGCGGTGGGGCGAACGGGCGAGCTTGCGGGTCAGTTTCATGGCAGGAACTCCTGGAACGATGGTGGCCGACGGATGGGTGGCGAAAA
>CAMDPK010000260.1 GCA_945904015.1 Candidatus Kuenenia stuttgartensis
TCTTCCCCCGCTTCGAGCATTCGCGCCAGCCAATAAATCGCCGCGTCGGGATCGCTGCCGCGAATGCTCTTGATGAACGCGCTGGCCGCGTCGTAGTGCTCGTCGTCGCCGTATTGCACGGCTTTCTTTTGGATGGATTCTTGAGCGATTTCCAGATCGACAGTGGGATAGGCTTCCAGCCTGTCATTGGTCGTTGCTTGAGGTGACAGGCTAGAAGCCTGTCCCACGACGCTCAGCGCCGCGATCTCCAGCGCGTTGAGCGCTCGCCGCGCGTCGCCGTCGCAGACTTCGGCGAGAAACGACAACGCTTCGTCCGTGACCGAGACCGCGTGTTGGCCGAGTCCGCGCTCTTGATCGGACAACGCCCGCCGCAGCAGACCGAGCACATCCTCGCGCGACAGCGACCGAAACTCGAACACCTGACTGCGGCTGACGAGCGGCGAGACCAACGCGAAGAACGGATTCGACGTCGTCGCTCCGATCAGCCGCACGGCACCGGACTCGACATCGGGCAGCAGCACGTCTTGCTGTGTTTTGTTGAAGTGATGCAACTCATCGACGAACAACAGCGTCCGTTGTCCGCCGGTCTTCAGCCGAGTCCGCGCGGCGTCCAAGACTTCACGCAGTTCTTTAACTCCGGCCGACGCGGCGTTGAGCGACGCGAACACCGACTTGGTGTGGCTGGCAATGATTTCGGCCAGCGACGTTTTGCCGGTTCCCGGCGGGCCGTAGAAAATCACCGAGCTGATTCGGTCAGCGACCAGCATTCGCCGCAGGAGTTTGCCCTCGCCGAGAAAGTGCTGCTGCCCGGTGAACTCATCGAGCGTGCGTGGCCGCATCCGTGCGGCGAGCGGTTTGGCGGCATCGAGATGCTGAGCTTCATGTTGATCGAAGAGGCCGGGCATGGGGAATGTCCAAAGTTGAAAATCCCAAGGTCCAAATTCCAATGACCAATGAATGTCCAAGAACCAAGCCCCAATGTCCAACCAAGCAAGAAGCTCCTCTGTTTGACCTTGGGATTTGAGATTTGGTCATTCCTTGGTCATTGCGACTTGGACCTTGGGATTTTCGCGCCAGCGCAACAAAAAACCTCCGCCGTAATGCCGGTGGGCTGTGGTGGATTCAATGACCCAAAACCGTAAAGGGGGAGCGGCTGATCCGGTGAGTGGGAGCCGTTGCCGAAGCAAGCGGATATACACGCGGCCGAATTCAGAATGCCCCCGAGGTCATGCTTGTAGGGTCAACCCCAACGATAGCCCTGTCGAACATGGCAGAGGTCTGTGAGCCGAAGCTCAACTGGCTCGAATCTATCCACGACCTCGCGCACGATCAAGCACGCACTTTCGAGTTCGCCGAAAATTCCCGGTCGAGAGTTTTTCGGTTGCGATGAACGCTGCATGGCATCAGCTTTTTGAAACGCAGAGTTCGCAGAGTGAAGACGCAGAGGCCGCGGAGATTGATCACTTGTCCGAACCCCTGCGCTCTCTGCGTCTTTTCTCGGCGAACTCTGCGTTTCAAAAGAACTACTGCCAAGAGTCACTTGGCTTCGCCGTTGACGTGTTGCAACCCGCCAACTACCACCCGCGAGCATTGCCGTTTGACATCCTCTTGAAAGCTCGACTCATGCCGGAACTATCTGACGATCTGCAAGACAGCCCGTTGCTCGTCGCCGAAGGGCTGCCACAATTTGATCGGATCAAGCCGGAGCACATCGTTCCGGCCGTGCGGCATGTGCTGGCTCTGGCCGAGCAGCGACTGACCGAGATCGAACAAGCGTTGAGCAGCCTCGATCGCCCGACGTGGGACGATATTTTCACGCCGCTCGAAGAGCTGGATCGGCCGTTCGATTTCGCGTGGAAGCCGGTCGGACATTTGTTCGGAGTGCTCAACTCGCCGGAGCTGCGCACGGCTTACGAGACCGTCCTGCCGGAGGTCGTGCGGTTCGGGCTGCGAGCTTCACAAAGCCGGCCGATTTACGAAGCGGTCAAAAGGCTGAAGAAACAAGCCGGCGAATCGCTCGCTCCGACTCGGCAACGCATCGTCGATCAAAAGTTGCTGTCGGCGAAGCTGTCGGGCATCGCGCTCGACGGCGAGAAACGCGAGCGATTCAACGCCATCGCCGAAGAACTTTCGCAACTCAGCACGGACTTCTCGAATCATGTGCTCGACGCGACCAAGGCGTTTGAGTTGATTCTGACTCAACCGGATGAAGTCGCGGGGTTGCCGCCGAGTTTGTTGCAGTTGGCGGCACAGTCATCTCAACAGTCGGCTGCGAAGAAGGCAGCGGCGAGTCAAACGTTGCGAGACCCTCACCCCAACCCTCTCCCAGAGGGAGAGGGAGAAACCGCAACAACCCCTGAATCTGGGCCTTGGCGGATTTCGCTGGATGGGCCGATTGTCACTCCGTTCTTGCAGCACTCGCGGCGGCGCGATCTGCGCGAGACGGTTTATCGCGCGTTCATCTCGCGAGCTTCGACCGGCGATTGGGACAACAGCGAGAGTATCTCGAAGATCTTGAAGTTGCGGCGTGAGAAGGCGGAGTTGCTGGGCTTTCGCTCTTTTGCCGAAGTCAGCCTCGCGGAGAAGATGGCTCCCGGCGTCGCGGCTGTCGAAGCGATGTTCGAGAAGCTGCGGGCCACATCGCGTGCGCCGGCTGAGAACGAGTTAGCCGAATTGAAAACGCTGGCGACGGCCGGTGGTCAGGTCGAAGATTTCAAACATTGGGACGCCGCCTTCTGGGCCGAGCGGTTGCGCGAGCAGCGATTCGACTACACCGACGAACAACTGCGACCGTACTTCCCGCTGCCGCGAGTGCTCGACGGATTGTTCGCACTACTGATGAAGCTGCTCGGCATCACGATTCGCGCGGCGGATGGCGAAGCACCGGTGTGGCATCCGGACGTGCGGTTCTTTCGCGTGTTCGATGCGGACGGGAACAAACCACTCGCGGCGTTCTATCTCGATCCGTACTCGCGGCCGGAAAACAAACGCGGCGGAGCGTGGATGGATACCTGCTTGCCGCGACGAAAATTTCACGGACAGGTCGAGTTGCCGGTCGCACATCTGGTTTGCAACAGCACTCCACCGGTCGGCGACGCGCCATCGCTGATGACGTTCCGCGAAGTTGAGACGCTGTTCCACGAATTCGGCCACGGCTTGCAACACATGCTGACGACTGTGGACGAAGCGGACGCCGCCGGAATCAACGGTGTCGAGTGGGACGCGGTCGAGCTTCCCAGTCAGTTCATGGAGAATTGGTGTTATCACCGTCCGACGATTCGCGCTCTCTCCGGTCACTACCAAACTGGCGAGCCGTTGCCCGACGAGTTGTTCGACAAGCTCACGGCCGCGAGAAACTTTCGAGCGGCCAGCATGATGCTCCGCCAACTGCACTTCGGCATGACGGACATTTATCTGCATCACCAGTTCGATCCCTCGTCGAGCGAGTCGCCGTTCGACGTACAGCGCCGCATGGCCGAGAAGACTTCGGTGCTGCCGCCTCTGCCTGAAGACCGGATGCTGTGCGCGTTCTCCCACATCTTTTCGGGCGGCTACGCGGCGGGCTATTACAGCTACAAGTGGGCCGAGGTGCTCAGCGCGGACGCCTTTGGAGCATTCGAGGAAGCGGGCCTCGACAACGAATCCGCCGTGCAAGCCACCGGTCGGAGATTCCGCGACACGGTGCTGTCGCTCGGAGGCAGCCGGCATCCGCTGGAAGTCTTCCGAGCCTTCCGCGGCCGCGATCCCGATCCGCAAGCGTTGCTGCGGCAGTGTGGATTGGCCTGAATCGTCCAGCGACCACACGGCGAAGTGAGCGTTCTTTGCGACCGCGCCGAGCAGCTCGTATCATTGCGCCGATGGCTCGCTTTGGTCCGAGCCGCAGATTCGGTTAGCCGCTGTTGAAGGAGCCCCTGAGATGTTGCGTCGAGCATGCGTGTCCGCGTTCGCGATGGCTGGATTGATGAGCGTGTTCTGCTCACTTCCTTCGGTCAGCGCTCAAACCCCGAAATCCAAAATCCTGTTTCTCACTGAGAGCAAAGGCTTTAAGCACGGCTCGGTCAACCGCGACGTCAAGGATGGTGCGAAGAAAGACCTCGCGGCTGCGGAAGTCGCGATGACGCAGCTTGGTCAGCAGACCGGTCTGTTTTCGATTCATTGCACTCAGGATTCGAAGGCCGACTTCACAAAGGAAAACCTGAAGAATTACGACATTGTCGCGTTCTACACGACCGGCGAGCTGCCCATCGCCGATGCCGACCGCGACTATTTCATGAACGAGTGGCTCAAGCAAAAGGGACACGGCTGGATCGGATTCCATTCAGCGGCCGACACGTTTCGGACGAACAATCCGGCCCACAAGTGGTACTGGGATTTGTCCGGCGGCACGTTCAAGGGCCATCCCTGGAACGCGGGGGAATTGGTGACAATCACCGTCCACGACACGGCTCACTCAGCGATGAAGCCGTTCGGCGGGGAGTTTCAAATCAAGGATGAAATCTACTGGTACGACCATTGGGTGCCGGAAAACGTCCACGTCCTGATGAGCTTGAACATCGAGAAGTGCAAAACCAAAGGGCAGGTCACCAAGAAAAAGCAGGGGGACAAGGAAGTCGAGTCGATCCAGGCCGAACATGTTCCGGTCGCGTGGTGCCGTTCGTGGGGTGACGGCAAAATTTTCTTCAACAACCTTGGTCACAACGAAGCGACGTGGACCGACAAGCGATTTCTCGACTCGACCGAAGCCGCGATTCGCTGGATTCGCAACGAGGTGCCCGGCGACACGAAGCCGAATCCCGACGTGTCAAAGGCGTGGCACGAGAAGTCGGTCAAAGATGGGGCGGCCAAGTAGCGGTCCCACACTCCACCAAAGCGAGTAGGCACACCCCGCATGGCCGCCGAGAAAGACCTCGATCAGCGCAGGCGGAGTGTGCCTACTTCTGAAACTTGAGTGACGTGCTTACGACTTCTTTTCAGCCGGCAGCTCGTCTTTGGGGGCGTTGATCTTGAGAGCGTTTTCTCGTTGGATGGCCTCGTAGACTTCTTGGCGATGAACGGGAACCTCTTTAGGAGCCTCGATCCCCAGACGCACTTTATCGCCGCGAATATCCACCACCGTGATGACGATGTTGTCACCAATGATGATGCTCTCGTCGCGTTGTCTCGACAGGACAAGCATCACAGAACTCCTTCTCAGTTCGCCGGTGGCTTTCCGCCGGCCACAATCCGCTCGTGTGGT
>CAMDPK010000261.1 GCA_945904015.1 Candidatus Kuenenia stuttgartensis
AGTTTTTCGGTCAGCTTGTCGGTCGAGTCGGGGATCAGCAGTTCGAAGCGATACGTCCCTGGCAGGCTCAGGCGGAAGTCGCCGACGAATTGGCCGGGGCGTTGACGGTCAGGCATCAGCTTCAGCGGCGGAAGTTGCGGTCGGCCGGCCGGGTCGTAGATCTCGCAGTTGATCGCTTCCGCGACGAGCGGTTGGAATTGAGCATCGCTGAGCAACGCTCGCACATGCGCCGTTTGTCCGAGCAGATACTGATTCCTTTCGAGCAGCAACATACCTCGCAGCGTGCCGCGCTTGAGTCGCGTCGTGCTGAGTTCTCGAATCGCCTTGGTCCAGAAGCGATCAAAGTAGTCCTCGTCGATCGCTCGCAGACGCCAGAGTTCGCCGGCTCCCACATACATCGTCCGGCCCGATCCGTAGAACTGCGATGCGAGCCAAATCGGAGCACCGTAGCTGGTTTCAGAACGGGGATCGGTGAAGTTCGCGTACACGGTCGCTCCGGCTTTCGAGCCGGCGGTCGGATAGCAGCGGTAGATGCCGGGGAACTCTTTCCAGACGGCGGCGCTGCTGATCGTGTCGTCGGTCAGTTGCAGGAATCCCGCTTCAAGACCCGCTCGCGAGAACCCGATCGACCATGCCTGCGGGCCGCTCGCGTCGGCGAGCAAGTCGGAGGCCAGCGAACTGAGCGTCACCGGGCACAGCTCTTGAATCGGCTTCACCTCGTTGCCACCACTTGCCAGCGAAGACGTGTTGACGTCACCCGCCACGAGGATCAAGCCACCGGACTGAGAGAAAACCCATTCGCGCAAGTTTGCTTGTTGTTCCGGAGAGACTTTGCGCCAATCGGGATCGAATGCCACGATGACGTCGTACGGGAAAAGTTCCTCGCGCGTCTTCGGAAACTCGAACAGTAGCTTGTTGGATTCCTGACTGACGGCCGTGCCGGGGTCAGCCGTTTGCAGCAGCACATCGACCTCGATGGCCGAGTGCCGGAACAGCATGTTCTTCAAGAACACATAATCGCGCATCGGTCCGCCGGCAAACAGCAGCACCTTTGTCTTGCGGTCGGTGACGCGGATCGTCTTGCGACGTTCATTGTCGGCGTCGCTGAGTTCATTGATCTTGGCCGCGGTCTTCGCGCGCAGCAGATACTCGACCGAATTCGCCGTCGCCGGGTTCTGTTGAAATCGGACCTCCACCGGCACACCGTTGTCCGCCAGCGCAACCTCTTTCGATTCGAGCAGGCTCGGCTCAGATGTTTCCCCTTCCGGCCGCGAGAACAGTTCGACAATCGCAGTCTTCCCGGTGAGTCCCTCGGCCTGCACGAACGCGGTGATCTCGAACGGATCACCGAGATGTGCGTCCGTCGGTGCCTGCACGCTGGCGATCGCAAGATTCACCGGCGGCTTCGTTCCGCCGACTCCGATCGTCACCAATCGCGTCTTGGATTGCGCCGCGAAATGACTGGCCGAGGCCGGATCGATGCCCGCGTTCTTCGCTCCGTCCGAAATGACAATGACTCCCGACAGCGACTTGCCGCTGATCTGCCGCACGAGTTCCAGCAGCGATTCGCCGAGCCGCGTTTCGACACCGCGCGGTTTCAAGAGTTCATCCCAATTCGGGCCGCCATCTTGTGGGGCAGGTTTGTTACCTGCCCGTCCTTTGCCTTCATCGCTTTTCTGGCCGGGCAGGTTGGAAACCTGCCCCACGACGCGAGGATCCTTCGTCCGAAACTGCCAATGCGGTCCCGCCTGCGTCGAGTCGAACGTGAAGAGGCTGACGTCGTGGTTCCGCTGCAACTCGGCGATCAACGGCGAGCGTTCCAACAACTCCCGCACCGCGTCCGCTCGTGGTCGAGGCGGCTTGGCCTCGGTGCCGTCTGCTTTCGCCGAGTCCGCTTCTTCCGGCGAGGTCTCCGGCAACTGCATCGACAGCGACGTGTCCACCGCGATCGCGACGCGCGAAGGCCGAAACGAAGTCGTCTGAGTCCGCTCTTGCGGATTGACGGCAATCGCGATCAACCCAACCCACGCACCGAGTCGCAGCAAAAGCAGCCACACTTTCCACGCCGGATGCAATTCCTGAGTGTCTCGCAAATACATCGAGACAATCCACGCGACTCCAACCACCCCCAACGCCAGACACCCCAACCAAACCACGGGGCTGCTCGGCAGATCGACCTCCCACGCCATTCGCGTGTCGGCAGCAAGTGTCGCCAAGTTGAGTTCGGTGGTCAGCATCGATTCGGTTCCGTCTTCATCGAGCCGCAGGACTTGGTCTGTGGTGGTAGCTCAATCGGTACGCCATGAACTGCTCCGCGATGAGCAACACGGCCAGCAGTAACAGCAGCGCATCGCGGACTTCGCTGCCGATGTCGCGGCCGGCGATCCAAGAGAACTCGCCCGGCTCTTGGATGCTGACGCGAACTTTCTCGCCGAGTTGCTTGCGGATCAGCTCAGTGGTCGCGAGAGCGAGATCGCTTTCGTCGGCTGGGAAGTTGTAGGTGATCCAACGCTCGAATGGCACTTGATTCAAATCGAGCAGTCGGACTCGATAAATCCCCGGCAGGTCGGTGTCCCGGAACGTGGCGGTCAGGCGAAGGTTCGTAGTTCCGCCTTTAGGCGGCTCTGAGGTCTCTGGTTTTTCTGAGGTTCCGCCTGAAGGCGGGACTACGAGCGCACCGGGTGCGGCTTGCAAGCGGTGAGTTCGCTCGCCGGCCGAGTCGGGGACGACAATCTCGACGACGTCGGTGAACTCGCTGGGATTGAGCGAGAGTTCAATCGGCTCACCAGCGAGTCGGCGTTCCAATTGGCGGTCGGAACGGGCGATCGTCTTTTGCAGTTCCAATTGCAGGACGACGTAGCTGGCGTACTTGGCCCAGTTGTTCCAAGCCGGGCCGCAGGTCGTCAGGCAGGTGATGATGTTCCCCTTGCCGAAGTGGTGATGAAACATCAGCGGCTGCCGGTTGCGGAGCGTCGCGATCGTCTGAACATCGTCGCCGCGAGCTTGATCGTCGCGCGACCAACTGGCGGCGGCTGGAAAAAACTTCGCGACGCGAGTCACATCGAGGTACGGATTCTCTTGCCCCTCGAACACGCGAAAGATCGGATGCGACGCGAGCACGAGGTCCGGTCCGGAATCCTCGACGATCGGAAGATCGCGAGGTGCCGTTTCCAGCGGCACGGGAAACAGCCCCTTGCCTTCTTTGAAGAGCGACTCATTGTAAAACGCGGTCTTGATCGACGGCCCGACGAACCACGCCAGCCCGCCACCGGCAGCGACGTATTTCTCCAGCGGGTCGACCGCGTCAGCCGGCAGGTCCGCAACGTTCAGCAGGTAGATCGCTTGAAACTCGTCGATCGGTCGCCGACGCAAATAATCGACCGTCTCGATCTGCGGCGAGAACCCGGTGATCCGCGGATCGGCCGCGAGCGCATCGACGACATACGAGCCTTCATCGCCGCTCGGATCGCCATCAACGATCAACACCTTGTGAACCGCCGACGTTTCGAGCGCCAGCAATCGCGAGTTGTCCTCTGACAGCGAATCCCCTTCGAGACTGACTCGCACGTCGTGCTTCTTCGGAGTATCGAACACGAGATCGAATTCACGCTCGGCAGACTCACCCGCTTCGATCTTGTCGAACGTCAGCGTCATCGGCAGCTTTTGGCCGTCTTGAAACACCGACAGTCGGACTTCCGTCGCTGCTTGTTCGGCGAAGTTTTTGACGGTCACTCGCAACCGCACCGGCACGCCGGCCGCCGCGACCTGCAAATCGCCAGAGAGGTCCGTCACCGACAGATTTGCGTGCCGCTGCTCGACCGTCTTCACGAAGTTCAGCGTCACTCCCGCCCCATCGAGCGTCTCGGCCGCGGACGACAACACCTTTTGATCCTGCCAGTCGCGCTGCCGGAAATCGGACAGCACATGCAAATGTTTCACCGAGCCGCGCTCTTCCTTGTCTCCGAAGAGCGTCCGCGCCGCGTTCAGTCCATCGACCAGCGACAACGCACGGTGCGTCGGCTTGAGGTTCTCCAGTTTCGTGTCGAGTTCCGCGACGAACGACTCACTGACATCCCGCTGCGAGAACACCGGCTGCTCCGGGTTCGACAGCAGCACGAGCGAAAAGATCTGCGTCCCCGGCCGCCTTGAACCTTCCGCCACCAACTTCTTGATGACCGATACCCCTTCGCCGAACGCCGTCGTGTCGCCGAGCCGGTCGCGCATCGAGCCGCTGTCGTCCAGCAGAACCATGTGATGCGTGCGTGCTCCGCGAAACACCGACAACTGGCTCGGATCGAGAATCAGCCGAGCGATCAGCAGCATCAGCCCCAGCACGAGCAGAATCCTCAGCAGCAGCAGAATGAGTTGTTCCAGCAACACTCGGCGGCGATTCCGTTGCTGGCTGGCCAGCAGGAACTCCATCGCCGCGAATCGGACCCGGCGGAAGCGTAGCCGATTGATCAAATGGATGATGATCGGCGCGGCCACCAACGCCGTGCCGGCCATCACAAAGCCAGGATTCAGAAAATGTTGCAGCAGCCAAGAAGGCATGAGGATGCGAAATCCGAAGTACCAAACTCGAAACCCGAATGAGCAACGCTGGCGGAACAGTAATCGCGCCGCAGACCAGCCGCAAACGCTTCATGGCCGTTCGAGAAGACCGACGATCTAAGTTGACCCGCAACGTGGGTTAGGCTTCCAGCCTGACGTTTTTCCGAGGAATGTCAGGCTGGAAGCCTAACCCACTGCCTAGTTTTCTCTGCGGGTCCATTTAGCGTCAGAGCATCACCTCGGTTGGCAACGTCGCTAGCGGTGATACAACGTCGCTGCCGATTGGCCAAGCGTGACACCGAGGCCGAGTACGTGATGACGCAAGCGGGTCAACTTCTCGGTTCTCCCGCGTACATGTCGCCGGAGCAATGGCAAGACAGCCACGCCGTCGATCGCCGCACGGACTGATGGGCCGTGGGGGTGATTCTGTTCGAGCTGCTGACCGGCGAATGCCCCTTCCGCGCCGAGCGAGACCAGAAGCTGCTCATGCAGCAGATTCTGAATGCGGACCCGCCGCCGCCGTCGCAGCTCAAGAGCCAAGTCCCCGCCGACCTCGACACGCTCTGCCTGAAGTGCCTGGAGAATGACCCGTCCCGCCGCTTCCCCACCGCCGCCGCCCTCGCCCAAGAACTCCACCGCTTCCTCCACGGCGAGCCAATCCACTCCCGCCCCATCACGC
>CAMDPK010000262.1 GCA_945904015.1 Candidatus Kuenenia stuttgartensis
ATGCTGCGGATGCTGTCCGGCAAGCTCGCGGAGTTGAGAGTCGACATCCGTAATCTGTACGCCGAGCGTTGCGAGCGCGACAAATCGTTCTCGCTGGAGTTGGAGTTGGCGATTCCGATGTCGCTCGATTTCGCGCGAGTCAGCGAGCAGCTTTTCGCTCGCTGTCAGGAAATCGGCTTGACCGCGACGCTGGAGCCGTTCGCCGAATTCGTCGCCCGCTGCGGCGGCAACCTGCGTGACTCGGTGCGGGCGACGACCCGCGTGTGAGTCGATCAGTCGCTGCGAACGTAGCCGTCACCGCTCCGCGTGACGAGCTGAACGGTGATTGAGCCATGTTGGTGTGCTCGGCTCATCACGCGGAGCGATGATGGCTATGTGAATTTCATGCGGCGAGACGCTCTGAAGTCGTAGCGGCCGACAACTCCGCAGCGATGACGCCGTTCAACGTCTGTTCGAGATCGGCCAGGATGTCGGCCACCATGCGGCCATCGAGAAGGCGGTGATCGTACGCCAGCGTGACTCGCGAGCGGCCGCGCTCATCGAACGGACCGAACGTCAGACCGCTGGTCAAGAAACCGGGCGGATGCGAAATCTCGGCCCCGCGCGAACCGATCGTCGTCAGAAAAAACGTGCCGCAACGCTTCACTCGCGTCACACCGGACACATTGAGCGTCAGCCACCACGCGATCCGGCGAATCCAGGAGGGGAACGCGCTGAGCCACCATTGCCGCTTGAACATTTCTTGCACCGGCTCGGTTTGACAGCGGTCGAGATGAGCCTGCAAGCGATCCAGCGGGAGTTCGTCCGAGCGTGGGAACCGCGACCAAAACAACCACGGCTCGCCGTCGACTTCGCGGTGCGTGACGATCGTCGCCGAGCTGTGCGGATGCTGATACAGATGCGCCCACGGCCAAGGCATGTAGATCTGCCGCAACGGCGGATATTTCTCGGCCACGATCGCGAATGCCTTGATGAACAAGATCGCCCAAGAAATCCGCTGAGCCGATCGTTCACGCGCAGCGGCGACAACACTCAAATCAATCAACCGGTCATGCGGAGTCGTCGGCACTTGCCGATTCAACCGCAGCAGGTCGATCACGAGTCGCCGGCTGCGCGGAATCGCCAGTCGTCGAGGTTGCTCAGCGGTCGGTGATCGAGACATGCGGGGCGACTCCATTTCGCCAAATCAAAATCCTTGCATCGGACCCTACCACGGCTCGGCAAGTCGCGCAAAGAGCAGCTCGCGGGGACGTTCAGAAGCCCGGCTTTTCCAAAAAGCCGGGCTTCTCGGAGACAAGTCATGGTGGACGTCGAGGCGATCCGACTTAGAATCAGCCGCCGTTGATTTGTTGTTCGGACACATCCGCCCTGGAACCATGATGCTCGGAAATCACCGCCACGGATCGCTGCACTCGCAACATGCGTTTGGGAGTTTTCAGGGTCGAACCCGCGAAGGCCTGACGCTGATCGACCGCCGCGGCATGTTGAAAGCGGGACTGGCGGGAGTCGCGGGGCTGAGCTTGCCCAGGTTGTTGAAGGCGCAAGCCGCCAGCGGAGCGAAGACCGGCAAAAGCGTGATCCTGCTGTGGATGGCCGGTGGGCCGAGCCACATCGACACCTGGGATCCAAAGCCCGACCGGCCGTACATCAATCGCGGGCCGTTCGGGGTCACGCAGACAAAACTCCCCGGCACGATGATTTGCGAGCACCTGCCGAAGCAAGCGGCGATGCTCGACCAGTTCACGATCATTCGGTCGGTCGATTGCAAGCACTCGAACCACGAGCCGAACATGGTCATGCAGACCGCGAACCTCGCCAACGAGCCGCGTGTCAACAAAGAGGCCGAGAAGTACCCGGCACTCGCCTCGATCGTGGCCAAGCATCACGGAGCCAATCATCCGTCGATGCCGCCGTACATCGCATTCATGAAGTCGCGGTCGCATCTGGCGTTCGCGGGATACCTCGGCAAGCAGTACGACCCATTCCTCGCCAATCAGGCGACTCGCTTGCCGGTCTACGATTCGGTCGGCAAGGACACCGGGCAGATGTCGCAAGCGGGAGCGTTCCAGTTACCGCTGGGCCTGTCGCTGGATCGGCTGTCGGAGCGCCGTTCGCTGGTCGGTTCGTTCGATCGGTTGCGACGAGATCTCGATCAAGGCGGTTCTCTAGCCGCGATGGATTCGTATCAACAACAGGCCGTGGACATGGTGATTGGCCGGCGTGCGCAGCAAGCGTTCGACATCGAGCGCGAACCGGCGGAGACTCGCACGCGATTCGGCAAGCACTTGTGGTGTCAGCAGGCGTTGATTGCTCGGCGGCTGGTCGAGTCAGGCGTCGCGTTCGTGACGATTGACTTGAGCTATCACAGCGCGTCGGGCACCTGGGACACGCACGGCGACAACATCCCGCCCTACGGCGGCATCAAAAACGGACTCGGCCCGCTGCTGCCGCTGTTCGATCATCTCGTCACGACGTTGGTCGGCGATTTGTCCGAGCGTGGTTTGCTCGACAACACGCTGGTAATCGCGATGGGCGAGTTCGGTCGCACGCCGCAGATGGGAACACAGGACAGCACCGACGGCCGCAATCACTGGCCGAACATCATGTCGATGTGCCTCGCTGGTGGCGGCTTCCGGCACGGCCAAGTCATCGGCGCGAGCGAACCGGACGGCGGCATCATCCGCGAACGTCCCGTCACACCGGGCGATCTCGCGGCGACGATCTTTCACCACTTTGGCGTGCCGCTTGACGTGCAATACCTCGACAAGCGCGGCCGACCAACGTTCGTGCTCGCCAACGGCGGGCAGCCGCTGCGTGAGCTGGTGTGACGCGAGCGTCGCCGCTCAAGCCACTTCGCACGTTTCCGAAAAGATCGGTGAATCCTCGTCGATCACGCGCCGTCGGCCGGGCAAGTCGTCGTGGTACCACTCCGCGAGCACCGCGTCCCACTCGGCCAAGCTGCTGACCACGACAAACGCCTCACGCAGTTTCTCGAACTGCGGATGCAGTTCCGAGTACTTGATGCCGAACTTGCGGAGCATGATTGCGGTTCGCTTCTCGTCGTAAACTTCCATCGCGAGGCGGAAATGTTCTCGCAGTGCGTCGCGCTGTTCGTGCAACGACGGCGGATCGGGCAGCGGCAGGCCGGCGGCCAACGCGCGAGCTTCGCGAAAAATCCACGGGTTGCCGATCGCGCCGCGAGCGGCCGTCACACCGTCGACGCCGGTTTGCTGGATCATGTCCAGACATGCCTGAGCCGTGAACAAGTCGCCGCTGCCGAGCACGACTCGGTCTCCCGCGTGCTGCTTGATCTCGCGGAGGATGTCCCAGTTGCTCGGCCCATTGTACCGCTGCTCGACCGTCCGGCCGTGAACGGTGATCGCCGCCGCACCGCGCTCGTACGCGCCGTCAAAGATTTCAAAAAACTTGTCGCGGCTCTCGGCCTGATCATCGAGCGCTCGCCGCATCTTGACCGTCACCGGAACGTGCGACGGCACGGCATCGCGCACACGGCTGACGATTTCCAAAGCGGTCTCCGGCTGACTGAGCAGAAAGCCGCCTCGGCAACGGCCCAGCACTTTCTTCACGGGACAGCCGAAGTTGATGTCGATCACGTCGAAGCCCGCTTCGACCAGCTTCAACGCCGCCGGACCGAAGTCTTCCGGAACCGCTCCCATCAATTGGCCGCCGACGGGGTGCTCTTCATCGCTGACTTTCAGAAATCGCCGAGTGCGATGCCGGTCTTTCAACTCGATCAAGAACTTGTCGAGCATCACTTCGCACAACGAATACGACGCTCCGAACCGCTTGGCGATGACACGCATCGGCCAGTCGCTGTACCCGCTGAGCGCCGCTTGCACGACCGGGAAGTCGAGCTCAATCGGGCCGAGTCGCAGTCGAGGAAGAGTTGTCATGGCGTTCTTTCGAGCGGCGGCGAACCAGATATTTGGCGAACGCCCACAAGCCGGCAAATCGAAACTGAGGATCGACGTAGTGTTCAATGACGTAAAACGCAAAGTAGTACCAGCGAGCAAAACACCACACCGCCACGGCCAACAAGAACGCCACCTTGAGCGTCGGCTGTTCCGCCAGCAACAACGCCGATGCCAAACAACCGCCACCAAGAAACAGAAAACCTTTGAGATAAATCAGACGCGAGTCTTTCAGATCGGCCACGATGCGAACCTCCGCGTCCGAATTCTACGGCTTTTCTTCCAAGCCGCAGGCACAGACCATTTGGCCGCAGCCGGGACAGCCGTTGCCGTATTTTTTCAACACGGCCGCTTGCAAGTCGACTCCGGAAACATTGGCGATCGTCGCCAGCCAAGCCAGGACGTCGGCAAATTCCATCGCCAATTCTTCGGGAGTCCCCTCTCGCAACGCAGCGGCGAGTTCACCGACTTCTTCCATGAGCCACATGAAGGTGCCGTCGACGCCGCGAGCTTCGTCTTTGCTCGAATACATTTTGGCGATCAGAGCCTGCAAGTCGGCGAGGCCGAAGCGGGGAGAATCGGTCGGGGCCACGTTCACGAGAGTTCCCTCTTTTGAGAAATTCAGACGACGGAAGTTAAGAAGTCGCAGCCTCAACGCCAGACCGCGACTTGCCCGAAATGACTCGGCTTCTCAGAATACGCCGCCTTTCCGACAGCCAGAATTCTGACGGAATCGAATTGCCTCGCCGAGGCCGAGCGGCCGATGAACCGGTGAGGACTCAGAAAAACAATTCACGCCAGCCAGCTCGGTCGGCGACGACACACACAGGTTTGACATCATGGCCAAAGCGGGTTCTCGCAAGAAACTGCCCAAGGAAGTCGCGGTCATCAACGCCGACAACTGCACCGGTTGCGAAGCGTGCTTGGAAGTTTGCCCCGTGGATTGCATCGTGAAAGTACCTGGCCGGTCGATCTCGGTCCTGCAAAGCTTTTGCGAGATCGACGTCGAACGCTGCGTCGGCTGTGAAGTCTGCGTCCACATCCCGACCAAGAAGTCGGACCCGTATGAACTGACCGTCTGCCCGTGGGACGCCATCGAGATGCTGCCGACGATCCGAGTTGCCGAGTACGTCGCGGCCAAGGGCGGGCCTCCGGATTACCTCCGCGACAATTGGGAACGGATCGTCGAGCCGGCAATCCGCATGGCGCAACTCGCCGCCGAACAGCAGGCGTGACGTGGGGCAGGTTTTCAACCTGCCCGTCCCCCCAGCGAGCGACTTTGACGGGCAGG
>CAMDPK010000263.1 GCA_945904015.1 Candidatus Kuenenia stuttgartensis
CAAACGCAAACGCGGTCCCAAGAAACCGCGCCCCAAACAAACCAGCGGCAAGACAAACCACCACGTCTCCACCGCCAAACTCCTCGCCAAGAAATCACCACACCAATCCAACAAGAAACCATCGAAGTGACGACCTTGAAAGGGGTGCCCCCAGAAGCCAATCGGGATGAACGGCAGAAGCAACGCAGCCTTGATTAGCCTGAACAGCGACGGTGTCGCATTGACGGCAGCCTGATGAACAGTCAGGGGCTGTGGTTCGACTTTTGGGATGTCCGTTTCCGCTGCCACCGGAGATTGTGGCTTGGGCGTTTCCGCAGTCTCGGTTGGAAACATCCCCTTAACTTTGCCAGCCTCAACCCACTCACCGTCTTCCCCTCGCCGGACAAGGGTAGTTGGTTTGATCGTCCCCTCTGCTGCCAGACGCTGAAGCTGCGTCGGCGTGCAAGGGCCAAAAGCCTGTCCGGCTGCTTTGAAATAGCCGTGATTTGACATGGCAGCATCTCTGAAAAGAGTCACGGAGGCACGCGGCATTTGGCCAAAAGAAGTATCACTCGGTCGCGATGAATGCCAGCCTCAAGCCGGGCAGGTTGAAAACCTGCCCCACATCACTTCGCGGAACTGCGAATTCAGCCGACGAACTTCTCATGCCCCTTCACGTCGAACTCGGCGAGCGTGTTGTTCAGTTCGAACTGGATCGACTCCAAGCGGGATTCGTCGGTGATCTTTTTACCGGCTCGGTCGGTGACGTAGAAGGCGTCGAGGACTTGGTCGAGGTGTGTGGCGATCTTGGCCAACTCGATCGAGAGTTCCAGTCGGTAAACCGCTCGGATGAATCGTTGTCGATGGTCACGCGGTTGGGCAGGTTCATGACGAAATACACGGGTTGTCGTTTGGAATGCGAGTCATGGAATGACTCGCCTACGTAGCTCAGTCATTCCATGACTGAGATTCCTTCCCCACCGGCTCGCCTGATTGTCTGGGGCGAGATGGATACATTGTCGCGGACCTCTTTCCGCACTTCACAAGGAGACAACGATGTTGGCGATTTGCTGTGCTCGACGGTGGCGATTCTGTTTGGCTCTGGCGGCGACGTTGGCGGGGCTTGATGCGCTGCACGCTGAAGAGCCGATCGTGCCGCCCGACGCGAAGGTCGAAAAGTTGTTCGAGTCGCGCGTGCTGACAGAAGGAGCGGCGGTCGCACTCGATGGTTCGGTCTATTTCAGCGAGATCACGTTCTCGCACATCGCTCGCGATGAGAACGGGGCGATCGAGGCGGGGCACATCTGGCGGTTCGATCCGACGTCCGGCAAGACGTCGATCTTTCGCTCACCCAGCGGCATGTCGAATGGCATCAAGTTCGACGCGGCCGGAAACATGATCGTCGCCGAAGGAGCCGACTTCGGCGGTCGCCGAGTGACTCGCACCGACTTGAAGACCGGCAAGACGCACATCATCGCCGGGCTGTTCGAGGGGCGGCCGTTCAACTCACCCAACGACATCACGATCGACGAGAAAGGCCGCATCTATTTCAGCGACCCGCGGTATCTCGGCCACGAGCCGATCGATCAGCCGGTCGTCGGCGTCTATCGCATCGACCCGGACGGCTCGATTCATCGCATCATCACCGATGCCGGCAAAGCCAACGGCGTGTGCGTCTCGCCCGATCAGAAGTCGCTGTACGTTGTCAGCAACGACAACGGCGGGACCGCGATTGATCGGCTGAGCAAGCCAGGAGGCTCCGACAATCCGGCGAGTGTCTCCGCGCCGCTGCGCAAAGGTTTGATGGCTCTGCTGGCCTATGACCTCGCGGCCGATGGCACCGCCAAGTTCCGCAAGACGCTCGTCGACTATGCTCCGTTCGACGGCCCGGACGGCTTGGTCTGCGACAAACAGGGGAACCTCTACGTGGCCGTCCGCGCCGAGAATCGTCCTGGCATCTGCGTCTATTCGCCCGAAGGAAAAGAGCTGGCCTTCATCAAGACCGAGATCCCGACCAACGTCGGCTTCGGCCGAGGCAAGGACGCGAAACTGCTCTACATCACCGCCGGTAAGAGCCTGTATCGCATTCGCCTCAACCGCGAGGGGTATCAGTTGCCGGTGAGGAAGTGATGATCGGATCGGAAAGGGTACGACGAATTTTGGGAGACGACGAATAAGACAGTGGAGTGGGTGGCACAGCTTGCTTCAAGCTGTGTGCGCAGCATCGGAAATCAGACTGTTGACGATCAATGGCACATCGACGTCTCTTCTGGAGGCCGCGTCAACTCCGCGTTTCCAATGCCTTCGGCACACAGCTTGAAGCAAGCTGTGCCACCCAATTCACTCCGCCCCATTCGTCGTCTCCCCAAATTCGTCGCACCCTTCCTCTGTCTGAATCAAACTGCCACGGAGAACTACGATGCGAGTGACTGCCGTTTCCGTAACGATTGTCGAAGTGCCGCAGACCGCGCCGCTGGCTCCGTATCGGTCGCACATTCGCAGCAGCTCGACGACGCAGAGCGGCATCGTGCGAGTCGAGACCGACGCGGGGTTGATCGGCTGGGGCGAGCACAACGTCAACTTCCTGCCGAACCTCAGCGGTCGGCGCAGCGAGCAGCAAGCGCGCGAGTGGCTAATCGGTCGCGATCCGCAAAACATCGCAGCGTTTCATCGGGACTGCCCGCTCGAAACGCGGTTGAAGTCGGGCATCGAACTCGCGCTGTGGGACATCTGTGGCAAGGCGGCCGGCCTGCCGGTGGCGGTGCTGCTGGGAGGCGTGATTCGGCCGCGCGTCGAAGTCGCCGCGTGCATGGGGATTCAAACCTACGAGCGAGCCGGCGAGTTCGCTCGTTGGTACGTCGAGATGGGCTTCGGCACGTTGAAGACCAAGGCCGGAGCCGACATGACCGAGGATCTCGAAATGGTGCGCGGCATTCGCGACGCCGTCGGTGATCGGTTGAAGTTGCGGATCGATCCGAACCGAGCCTACTCGCCGCAACAAGCGGCGGAACTCTGTCGGCAACTCGAACAGTACCACTTGCAGTACCTCGAACAACCGATCCCGGCCGATCCGCTGTCGGACGCGACCACGCTTCGACGACAGACGCGAGTGCCGATCGCGCTGAACGAGAGCGTCACCGATCCGGCCAGCGTGATGGCGATCCTCCGCGAAGAGGCGGCCGAATTCATCTTGCCCGACACGCACATCGCCGGCGGCATCTTGCCGTGCGTGAAGATCGGACACGTCTGCGAAGCGGCCGGCGTCCCCTGCATCATGCACTGCGGCCATGACCTCGGCCCGAAGACGGCGGCGATGCTGCACGTCGCGGCGTCGGGACCGGCGTACTCGTTGGCGAACGACTCGACTTATTACGGACTTGAAGCGGACATCATCACCGAGCCGTTTCAAATTCAGTCGGGAACGATCGCAGTGCCGACGAAGCCCGGCTTGGGCATTGAGGTCGATCTCGACAAGCTGCGGAAGTACCGGCTTGATTGCTGAACCGGGTCGGGGTCAGGTCTTCAAATTTCATTTTTGGCCATGCGATCCACCCCTGACTCACTTCTCACACCGCCATCGCAACCCACATCGCACGCCAGTCGTGACGCCAAAAATGAAATTTGAAGACCTGACCCCTGAGCGTGCCGCACCGACGAATGTTCGCTGGAATGTGTTTTCGTTGGCGTTCGCGATCTCGGCGTTGCTGTATCTGCATCGCTACGTCTTCGCCTTCATCAAGCCGACGCTGGCCGAGGAATACAAGCTGAGCAACACGCAGCTTGGTCAGCTCGATTCGGCGTTCTCGGTGTGCTACGCCGGCTTTCAATTTCCGCTGGGGATCGCGGCCGATGTGCTGGGAGTGCATCTGGTACTGACCGGCTTGATCGTGTTGTGGTGCGCCGCGATGGGGTTGATGGCTTGGGCACCATCGGTGAGTTGGTTGTGGTTCTCGCGAGCGGCATTGGGGACCGGCCAATCGGCGGTGTATGCCTGCCTGAGCCGCGTCGCTCGGACGTGGTATCCGCCCGCCGTCCGCACGACGTTGCAAGGGAGCGTCGGCGTGCTGGCCGGCCGGCTGGGTGCTCTGAGCTCCTCGGTCGTGTTCACGACGTTGTTGCTGGGAGTGTGGGGACTCGATTGGCGCAGCGCCGTTTGGATTCTCGTGGCAGTCGGCGTTGTGAATGCGCTGCTGTTCGTGGTCGTGTTCCGCAACTCGCCGCGCGAGCATTCAGGCGTCAACGAGGCAGAAGCTCGACTGATTGAAGGCGAAGTGGGTTTGCGCGGTGCAACTCCGGCTTTGGGTTTCCGAGCCACGCTGCGGGCGATGACTCCGCGCTCGCTGATGAATCTGATCTGGCTGAGCCTTCAAAACGTGCTGAGCACGTTCGCCGACAACATTTACTCCAACTGGATTCCGTTGTTCCTGTCGCAGGTGCATGGGCTGAAGTTCAAAGAGATGGGGATTTACTCAGCGTTGCCGCTGCTGGGTGGAGCGGTCGCGGGAGTGACCGGCGGGATGCTCAACGATTATCTGATTGTTCGCACTGGGAACCGCCGCTGGTCGCGAGTCGGCGTGGCGTTTGTCGGCAAAGGGCTAGCCGCAGTGTTGATGTTCGTCGCGTTGATCTTCTTCGACCGGCCGTACGTTTTCTGTTCGATCCTGTTCTTCGTGAAGCTGTTCGGCGACTGGAGCCTGACCACCAACTTGGGAGTCATCACCGACATCGGCGGCAAAGCGACGGCATCCGTCTACGCATTCAGCAATTCGATCGCCGGCATCGCGCTGATCGCCGCTCCGATGGTCTTCGGCCCCGTCTCCGAGCACTACGGCTGGCGGCCGGTGTTCGTCATTGTCGGTGTGACATACGCGCTGTGTGCTCTGTCGTGGTTGGTGATCGACTGCACGATTCCCGTTGTTTCGGAAACGCCGCCCGAAAACTAACCCGAAGCGTCAGCGAGGGCGGGCGCTTCGAAAGAGAGTTATTGTCAAATGTTGTGGATGAGGTGAGTTGAAGAAGGCGGTGTGCTTGGGGAGAAATTGGAGTTGAACGACATCCCATTTCTTTTCCAGGAGCACACCACCGTGTCGAAAGTTATCGAGCCGTCGGATGTTTTACCCGTGTC
>CAMDPK010000264.1 GCA_945904015.1 Candidatus Kuenenia stuttgartensis
GATTTCGTTGAGACCTTGGCCTCCCACGGTCCATTCACGCTGACGGATTGGAAGCGTCTCGATCGGTCCACCTCTCGGAGCGACCTCATCGAGTTCTGCCTCGACGCTGCCGAGATGGGTCTTGTGGCGTTTGGCTGACCGAGCAATCAACCAACACACCGAACCAACTCACGGCCGAGACCACCGGACGATCGTTGCCCTCTCTCGTCCGGCAGTCTCCAACCGAAACGATTCCACCGAAAGCACCGTGGGAGGCCATCATGCTCACCGTTCCCGTCCGCTCGAATCCGATCCGCCTGACGCCTCTGGAGCAGCCGCGGCAAGTCGCTATTCCATCAGGCAAGACCAATCCACTTCACACGATCTTCGCCCACAATCGAGCAAAACTGCTGCTGACCTATTTCCTGTTCAACCTCGAAAACTTGTTGCGGTTGTCGCAGCCGTTTGTGCTGGGTCTCGCCATCAATGATCTGTTGCACGAGTCATCGTTTGGCCTGCTGCTGTTTGTTGGTCAGCATCTGACACACTTGCTGATCAGTTCGCTACGGCAGATGTACGACACACGAGTTTACTCCGGCATTTACACGGACCTCGCGACGAAGCTGGTCGTCGAACAACGCGGTCGCGAAGTTGGTCTCTCGCGAGTCGCCGCTCGCAGTTCGCTGTCGCGCGAGTTTGTCGAATTCTTCGAGAATCATGTGCCGCTGCTCATCAAGTCGGTGTATTCCGTCGTCGGCGCGCTGCTCATGCTGGCATTCTACGACCGAGTGCTTGTGCCGATCTGTCTGGGACTGCTGCTGCCAGCGGTCGTGCTGAACCGCATCTATTCGCGTCGCACGTTCGAACTGAATCGCCGATTACACGACCAACTCGAACACGAAGTCGATGTGATCGACCACTGCCAAGAACCGTCGGTGCGCCGCCACTACGACGCCGTGGCCTCGTGGCGAGTGAAGCTCTCGGACTGCGAGGCTCTCAACTTCGGCACGATGGAAGTGTTCGTGTTGGGCGTGATGGTACTGGCCATGCTGCGGACGTGCTCGTCGCTGACCGCATCGCCCGGCGACATCTTTGCCGTGTTCCGCTACGTCTTGATGCTGCTGATGGGCGTCGACGGAGTCCCGAAACTCGTCCAGCAATTCAGCCGACTGCGAGATTTGACGCAGCGGTTTCAACGAACGTAGACCAGTCACTCCGTGACTGGAACATTCGAGTCACGAAGTGACTCGACTACGTCCGGCCGTGCAGGTACTCGTTGAGGAAGTGCAGCGTCACTTCTCGATCGTTGGCCAAGTGAGCGTTCAGATCGCCGATGGAGATCACTCCCACCAACTCGCCATCGTTTCCGACGACCGGCAGATGCCGGATGCGATGCGTCTTGAAAATCGAACGGGCATCGTCCACCGACGTGTCCGGCGAGGCACACGCCATATTGGTGGTCATCACGTCGCAGACGTGAGTCTCGGCCGGATTCCGTTGAGCCGCGACGACGCGGCGCAGGACGTCACGCTCGGTAAAGATGCCGCAAAGTCGGCCGCTGTCTGTGACGAGCAACGCACCCACGGAATGCTCATTCATCCGTTGAGTGGCCAACAGGACGGTCTCGCCCTGTTCGATGGTGAGGATCGGACGCTCGGCTTTCGCGCGCAGGAGATCGCTGACTGTGGGCATGTGCCGCTCCTTTGTCGGAAGAAGAGGGTGACGTGAGCGAAGTTTCGGCTCCTCCGCTCCAGACAGGCACGGCGATCATAAGACCGCATTTTTCAAACTGGGAGCACTTTGTTGAAAAAATCGCGGTTGAAAAAATCGCAGCCCAACGCAGTCACTTCGACGGGACTACTTCTCGACCTGATAACCCGCCGGTAGAAGGGTTTTGTCGCCCCGACGCAGCACGCGTTCCCGCTCCGTGGGGGTGTCAGGCACGTCCGCGCTACCCACGCCGAGCGTTTGTCGCAGCGTGCGTGTTCGTTCCGTCGGGGCGTCAAGCGGAACGGAAAACTGATCCTCCGACGTCGCGACCGGTCCTGCTTCGGAAGTTACCGATGGGCGACGATTCGGCCGAGGCATCGACGAAGCCGGTGCCGAATGCGGTGTCGCCCTTTGCGCGGCGGTTGCTGGAGCACCTTGCTCCGGGAAGGTGCGGATCGTGGTGACAATTTCTTTCGTCTGATCGAATTTCGCGCCGGTCGGCAGCTCCAGCGTCAACTTCATGGTTCGCGAGACGTGCGACTGAATGGGCAAGCCGGAGTCGCGGTCAATCGTGCAAGTTCCGAAGCTGTGTCCGCTGCGAAGCGTCATCCTTTCGGTCGCGCCCGGATGTTGAGGGGTGTTGCTCACACGCTGAATCCGCGCCGGCACGATTTGGCCGAAGAGTTCCAACGTGGCATATCGCTCGTTGATGTCTGCCAGCCGATAGGCCGTATCGATGGTCATCGGGAAGGGCCGCGTGATCTCACGACTTTTGCGCCATGACGAGCCGACCTTGACGTCACCACCCGCGTTTAGGTCATCGATGTTGTACGGCAGCATGCCAACGCTGTCGTCCACAAAGTTCGCGATCCCTTCATCCTCTTGGTTCACCACCAGTCGAGTGAGCATTTCCTGCTGTTGGCTCGCCGGAGCGTGTCGCACGCAGCGTTTCAGGAACTCGTCAAACTCATGCACCTTGACGATGCGATTGTCGGCTCCGAGATCAAACGAGAAGCCGTTGTCGAGCAGCCCGTGATAAACCTGAGCCGCATCGGGAACCGTCTTCGGGAACAGTGCCGAGTCATAGCTGACTTTCTCACCCGCGATGTCGTGATAGTAACGGACTCGCTGATATCGGACACCGAGTGTTTTGACACCTTGATCGATGTTCTCGACGGTGATCGCCAACGTCATCGACAACTTGGAGGAACTTTCGATCGGCCGGCCATCGTTGGGCGACAGTTGTCTCAGTCGCTGCTCGACCGTCTTGATGAGCGGGAATCGGTCGCCAATCTTCAACCGCAGTTCCAGGTTCTCCGTGAAGATCTTCGTTTCGGCAGCCTCGCGGATTTTCGTGGTCTTCGCGCGGTCACCCAATTCCGGAATGATCTCGTCCGAACCAGAATCTGCGCTGTTAGAGCCAAACCAGCCGCAGCCAGACAAGCTCAGCAACAATCCGCACACGCCAACCCAACGAGCGTTCCGCGTCATCATGACGTCCTCAACTCTTCCGTGATGCCCCTCAGCAAATAGAGCGGGAACATATCAGCCTCTCGCCAGTCGGCAAAGACGATTTCCAGGCGTAAGATGGGCACTCTTGCCCGTCCTCAGAGCGACGGGCAAGAGTGCCCATCCTCTGGCAGAACATCAAATCGGCACGCTGAGTGGTTCGCCGTTGTCTTTGGCCGAGATCTGCAACAAGTACGGCACCGCGACCTCTGACCATTGAATTGGATCGGGATACCGGCTGGCGGACGAACCGAAGCAGCGCCGCAGCATCTCGGTACAGATGATGCCCGGATCGAGCGGTATCGCGGCCATTCCTTCCGGCAGTTCTTGAGCCATCGACTGAGTCAGCCCCTCAATGGCCCATTTGGACGCACAATACGGAGCCACGTCCTTTGAGGGTGATCGCCCCCAACCCGAACTGAAGTTGACGATCACACCGCATCGCCGCTCGATCATCGCTGGCACAAAATGACGCACCACATTCGCAGTGCCTTTAATGTTGACGTCAATGACCGCATCGAATTCCTCAACCGGCACATCCCACAACGCCGCATTGGCATTGATGACCGCCGCATTGTTGAGAAGCAAATCCGGCGGACCGAACTCGGAGATTACACTCTTCGCCCAACGAGATACGTCGGAATCACTGCTGACATCCACGACGTCGAACCGATGCGGTGTCGTGTATCGGCCACGCAACAACTCAATCGACTCGGCCCGCCGGCCGCATCCGATGACGCGATGACCCAGACTCGCGAACTTCGCGGTCATCGCCTCGCCCAACCCTTTCGTCACTCCCGTAATCAACACGACTCGGCTGTTGGCAGACTTCGACATGCGGTGTTCCTCAAACGTGCAGCAGGATGGTGAGCGGGGGACGTCAGTCCTCCGAGTGACTCAGCCAAACTCCTCGGGGGATTCACATCCCCGCTCGCCGATCTGCACCACGCCCCCCACGATGACATCGTCGCCTCGCCGTTGCAATTCCACGGATCGAGCCTGAGAATCTCAGCCCACTGTTTCCATCCCACCCCAAGCAGGAGTCAAACTAATGAATCGTTTTCGCTGGTGGACTGTTTCAGCCGCCACACTTCTCATGTGTTGTGTCGCCGTGGCTCAAGACAAAGAAAAGGCCACGCAAGTCGTCGAAGTCAAAGACATCAAGCTGACAGTGCCCAAAGCCTGGAAGCAAGAAAAGCCCAGCAACTCGTTCCGCGTCGCCCAGTTCAAGATCGACGCCGTGGAAGGGGACAAAGAAGGGAGTGAGCTAGTCATCACTCAGTTCGGCGGCGGTGGCGGCGGCGTCGATGACAACATCAAGCGCTGGATCAACCAATTTGAGGCGAAGGATCGCAAAGTCAAAGTGACGAAAGGCAAGAGCGCACAAGGCGAGTACATCGTCGTGGATGCAACCGGCACCTATCTCAAGCCAGACGGCCCGCCGATGGCCGGAAAAACCAAGCCAACCCCTGGCTCGCGAGTGCTCAATATCATGCTGATCGTTGAGGACAAGGGGAGCTACTTTTTGAAACTCGCCGGCCCAGAGAAAACGGTCGCCGGAGCCGCCACCGACCTGCGAAGCTCATTCGGAGCAAAGGCCGACGGCGAGGAAGAATTCAAGACCAAGTAGCGTCATCAGAACTCGGAAGAGCCGAGCGACGTTCAACGACACAAACACTGCGAGGCAGGCGATTCGCCTGCCTCGCAGT
>CAMDPK010000265.1 GCA_945904015.1 Candidatus Kuenenia stuttgartensis
GTGGGGAGTGCGGAGTGGGGAGTGGGGAGTCTGGCAATGCTCCCCACTCCCCACTCCCCACTCCCCACTGCGTCTTCAGCCGTCCGACGTAGTCGCGCAGGATCGGGTTCAGGTATGCATCCATGACCGTCGTGTCGCCTCGGCTGACGATCTTGATCAGCGGGGCCAGGCGGCTGGAGACGCTGATCTCGGTGAAGCCAAGCTCGCGGGCGATGCGTTCGACGAGTTGTTCGTGCGAGGAATTGGCGAACGAGTGCAGCAAACAGATCGCGAGCGAGTCCTGCCGGTTGAGCGATTGAAGTTGGCGACGAACGTCGGCTGCGTTGGGAGTACGCAGCACTCGGCCGTCGGAGTCGAGGCGTTCATCGATTTCGAGCACGTCGGCGAACAACGGTTCGGGTTTGACGATGTCGAGATCAAACAGACGCGGGCGATCTTGGTTCGCGATCAACAAGACATCGGCAAAGCCTTTTGTCGTGACGAAGATAGTGCGAGCGCCTCGGCGAGTCAGCAGTGCGTTCGTGCCGCGCGTCGTGCCAAGCCGGACGTTCACGTTCGGGATCGGCTGATCGCGTCGCAGACCGAGTGCCGTGCGGATCGCGAGAATCGGAGCCTCTTCGCCGGCAGAAAGTTCGTAGCGAGTGCCCGGCTCGATTGAATCGGGGAGCAGCGTTGTGACTTCAATGACTCCGAGTCGCTGATGAAATGCCGCGACTTTGCTGGCGAGGATCGTCTCGCCTTGTTCGTCCAAAAAGCGAATGTCGTAACCGAGCCAAAAGTCGGGGGCATCGTGTTTTCGCAGCGGATCGACCAGGCGATTTGTCCCTTGCCGATCTTCGATCTGCCCTTTGGTCACGCCGCTGCTGAGCACTTTGATCGGCCGCAACTCGCCGTCGGGTGACCGAGCAATGCAATCCGTGAACGTGCCGCCGACGTCGATTGAGAATTCCCAGGGGACCGGGTGCGTCATCGCTGCGTCTCCGCCGAGGCCGGCAGCAGGCCGCGCAGGTTGCTCTCGATGTTCTCGCAGATCGGTTTGAGCGGCAGATCGTTGTCGTCGGTTCCGAAGGGGTCTTCGATCTCGACGCCGATTTCCTCGACCCCCAGCATCACATACGAAATCATCAGCGTGGCCGGGATCGTGGCCCAGCCAAAGTCTTTCACGATCGCCAGCGGCATCGTCGCCAGAAACAAAATCAACGCACGTCGCAGGTGAACCATGTACGCAAAGGGCAGAGGAGTGTTGTGAATTCGTTCGCAAGCACCCACCGCATCAATCAGCCGGCTGATGAGGGCGTCAAACAGCGATTGCTGAATGTCGCTGATCAGCCCGCGCTGCCGAGCGACCTCGACCTGCTCGGTGATGCGACGGGCAACCGCCAACGGGATATGTTCGGCTTGTTCGGTGAGTTTGACTTCGCCCTTTGGCAAATCGTCGGTGTCGCAGCCGATGTCTTTCCAGCCGAGCAGTCGATAGCGCACCGACCACGGAAATACGATCGTCCAGCGGAGCAGTCGGCGCAGCAGGTCCGTATCTTCCTTGAGTAGCGTCGTCGACAGTCGCCCCAGATTGCGACTGTCGTTGACGATGCCACCCCACAGCTTGCGCCCTTCCCAAAACCGGTCGTAACTGGCGTTGGTCCGAAACACGAGCAGCAGTCCGAGCACGGCCCCGATCAACGTGTGCCCGTGCAATGGGATCGAAGGAGGTAACTCGCGAGCCATTGCGACCAGAAAGTTTGCGGCGGGCGGTGGCTGAGGCTCTCGATGAGCTGTGAACACCGGCTGGTCGGCTGGCAACAGCGGATTCGAAGTCCATCCGATGTTGTCGTTGAGGTGCGCTGTCCCAGCTTTGTGCCACGCGACGACGATCCCCGACCACACCACGCAGATTGCGATGCGAGCGAAGATCTCGCGCAGCATCGAGCCTTTGATGTCGAACAGATGGCTGCGCCAGTGATGCGGGTCGTATTGGATCATTCGTTGGAAGTCTGATTGGGTGGCACAGCTTGCTTCAAGCTGTGTGCCGAAGGCATCGGAAACTTTGAGTTGGCGGGATTTCCTCGTTCAGCGTTCATTCGTCGTCAGTCACGGTTTTCTGAATTTCCGGTGCTGCGCACACAGCTTGAAGCAAGCTGTGCCACCCGACGACTGAAGGCGGGACTACGAACCGGGGCCGATCACCGGCTGCGTCCAAGCTCGCTCGAAGTCACCGACTTCGGACGGGTTTGGGTGCTTGCGAGACGACGTGATGCGGGCACGAACGTAGAGTTCGTCGCCGGTGAAGCGGTAGCTGGCGGTGGTGCCTTCGACTCGTGTCAGAACTTTCCCGATGTCGTCGCTGTAGCGACGAGTCGCTCGGACTTCTTTGCCGTCTTTGTCGAGCACCGGTTCACTCTTGGAATCGAAGCCACGGCGAGTGCCGAGGAATTCGATCGTGTATTTTACGTCGGCATCGGCTTTGACAGCGACGTCGAGTCCTTCGGAGGACGACGTGACTCGTTCGAGGGTCACGCCGCTCGAAGAATAAAACCGGCCGGCTTCCATCGCGGCGATCAGGCTTTCGGGCGTGAGGCTCTCGCACAAGACCATGACCCAGCCGCGGCCTGGTTCGGAGGCTCGGCTGGGGATGTTGTGGTAGGCGTGGCCGTCGTCGGTGCCGAGGCCGAAGAGGGGCGGCATTTTCAGTTCGCTCAGGCGAAACGAGTTGATAATGTCCCAGATTCGCTCGGTCGAAGCGTGTTCTTTGTTGCCGGAGTTGTTGACGCCAGGATGACCGTTGTAGACCTCGAAGAAGTTCTCGCCGCGAATCCGCATCAAATCTTCGGCGGTGACGCCGTAGCCGAAGTTCGGATGATTCAGGTGAATCATCATCGGCTGGCCGGTGCGTTCCCGCTGAGCGATCAGGGCGTCGGTGTTGTTCTGGATGGTTTCGGCCACGCTGTCGCCGTGTCGCGGGACAACTAACTCCTTGACGTTGTTGGCATTCATGTGGACCGGGAATTTCTGGAACGCATCGCTGACCTCTTCGCCTTGGATGAGCAGGAACTTGCCCGGCTCGTTGAAGCGGTCGGCGACTTCGCGAAACGTCTTCAGACGGGTTTCGAGTTTGTCCTCGGTCGTGCGCTCCTCGACCCAGTTGGTTGGGAATTTCTGCTTGAGCTTGTCGAAGGCCTTCTGCTTGCCCTTCGACTTTTCGACGTCGATCCAGCGCTCTTTGTCGGCGAGGACGTTGTGGTCGGTGAAGCCCAAGAAGTCGTAGTTGTGGTCGCGATACCACAAGGCGATGGCTTCGAGGTAGTCATCGCCGTCGCTCCACAGCGAGTGCGTGTGCAAGTTGCCGCGATACCATTTCAGCGGCCCAGCGGCCTGCAACGTCTGAGCGTTCGCGGGTGCGGGAGTTCGGTCGCTCAGAGCCATCAGGCTGAGCAGGACCAGCATCACCGCAGCGGACAGCAAAAGTGGCCTCCAGAATTGGACGGACTTTTCAGCAGGCATCGAGTGGTCTCCCTGAGAGAGTTTGGAATGGCCAGACATCGTAGCGACGCTCTGTCACGATCCCAGCGTGCGGCCCTTCGCGCCGTCCAGACGATCTGCCACAACGCCCCAACGTGGTCGAGTCACTCCATGACTCGAACTTCCGGTCGCGGAGTGACCGGACTACGGGGAGGCAACATCGTGGGGAGTTGGGGACCAGGGATTTTCGACAACGACGCGGCGCGCGATCATTTGTTTGAAGTGACTCGCGAGCTGGCGGAGCAGATCGACCAAGCACTTGCCGATGCCGTTTCGTTGAAGCTGGTCGGGAAGGGGATTGACGCCGAGCTGGCGGAGATGCTCGAAACCGTGCTTCCGAACGTCGAGATCATGTGCGTACTGCACGAGTCGCTCGGCGGCGGCTTCTTGCCGGAACCTGAGTCCGCCGCAGATTGGCAGTTGCAATTCGAGCATCTCGAATCGGATGGTTCGGCAGATCGTCGCGAGGTGGTCCGCTCGACGTTTGAGCGGCTGCGGCGGCTAGCGCAGCAATGTTGGGAGGAGTGACGCTCATGGCCGAGACTTCACCAACTCCGATTCGTCGCCGCGTCCTGTTTCATGGCCGAGTGCAAGGGGTCGGCTTTCGGTACACGACGGCCTCGATCGCGCGGCGTCACCCGGTGGTTGGCTTCGTTCGCAATCTGCCAGACGGCTCCGTCGAACTGGTGGCCGAAGCGGATCCGTCCGTGATGGATCAGTTTTTGGCGGACATCGCCTCGGAGTTTGCCGGTCACATCCGCCAGCAAGAGGTCCGTGAGGCCGTTCGCGACGAAAAATTCGCGAGGTTCGAGATCCGGCGATGATCGTGGCCGATGCGTCCCGCATCGGTTTCAGCGTCGGATGCGAGACGCATCCGCCGCGGGTCAGATTTCAGCCGCTTTTCTTCGGGGGCCAGCTTCGGTAGATTTCTCGGCTGTAGATTTCTAACCCAACGCGGCGGGCCGGATCGAACGTAAGGTCGCCGTGTCGTTGTCATTTCGGATTGATTCACACGATTTCGGCAGTCAGTGAGGCATGATGTCATCGCTTGTTTGGCTTTCTTCGACGGTGTTCGCGGCTGAGGTCTCGCAGGGGACTTCCGGCAAGGTTCCGTACGCCTGGGGCGCGACCGGCTTGGTCGTGGGTTTGCTGGTGGCGGGTTTGTTCTTCTTTTTGTACATGACTCGGACGGGAGTCATCGCTCGTGCGACCACGAAAGAGGCAGTCCGCCAGCCGGTCTTTTTGCTGCTGCTGACCTTGGGAGCGATGCTGCTGTTCGTCAACACGTTCCTGCCGTTCTTCTCGTTGGGCAGCGACATCAAGATGCTGAAAGACTGCGGGCTGATGACGCTGCTGTTTTCCGCGCTCTTG
>CAMDPK010000266.1 GCA_945904015.1 Candidatus Kuenenia stuttgartensis
GTCTTTGTGGACGTCCAAACCAACGAACCGTAGCTTACTCATCGGACCAGTCCTCCCGTTTGTGGCTCTGTGTCGAACGGAACTCTCAAAACGCTCCGCTCAACTTAACCCACGCTGACGTGAGCGACTGGTCCTTCCATATTGTCTACTGCTACTGCAACTCGCTGAGCTTCACTCGCTGTTGCAACACAACTCCGCCTTTTTCGTCGCGGACTTGCAGGCGGACGAGCGGCGAAGGTTGCGACCAGTCGATGTCGATCGCTCCGAAGTTCGTATCGAAGTAGGTCAGGCCGACGCGATACGAATTGATCTCGTTGGCGAAACGGACATTCGCTTTCGTGAAGTTGCCGCTGGGTGCGTTGAGACTGCTCGATGTGATTTCGTAAATCGGATAGCCGATGCCGGCCGCATCGGGGGCGAGCCGCATCATTTCGGCGAGATGTCGGTCGCCGCTGATCACGACGACTCCTTTCGCTCTTGTGTCGCGAATCAGATTCAGAAGTCGCTTTCGTTCCAGCGGAAAGTTGCCCCAACACTCGGAGCCATGTTCGTCGGGCAGCAGTTGGTAGCTGGAACACAAAACTCGCACGTCGGCCGGCATCTTGAGTTGTTGCTCCAGCCATTTCCACTGCACATCGCCGAGCACCGTCGCCGACGGATCGGTGTTCGGCGCGTACTTGCCTCGGAAGCCGTCTCCTGGTTCACCCGGCTTGAAACCGGTCTTCAAAGGACCACGAAAATACCGAGCATCCAACAAGATGATCTGCACTCGTTTGCCGGGCGGGCCGAAGACTTCGGCGTGATAAACACCCTCTTGCTTGCGGCGTGAACTGTCCTTCGGGACGTCGAAGAAGTCCTGAAACAATTGCTGTGACTCGCGCTTCTTTGGGTAGTCGGCTCCGGCATCGTTGGCTCCGTAGTCGTGATCGTCCCACGTCGCGAGCACCGGGCACGTCTGCTTGAGCTTTTGGTAGCCCGGCTGTGCTCCCAGCAAATCCCACTTCTGTTTCAGAACCGCCATGTCCTCGGAGTCGCCGTAGATGTTGTCGCCGATGAACAGAAAGAGCTGCGGCTTCGTTGCGACCACGCTCTCCCAAATCGGCTGGGGTTGGTCCTGCTTCGCGCACGACCCGAACGCGATCCGCTGCAATGATTCTTGTGCGGACACTGGCAGAACAACACCCAGCAACAATCCCCAAACACACCAGCAACGCAACATCACAGGCTCCCGTTGGAGAGAAGAATTGAATGGCGCAATATGACGTTTCGGTTTGTGGCGACAACTGACCGGTGGAAGAATCGGGCGAATTTGAAGCGACGGCTGACAGCCATTGGCTCACGGATTTCGGCCGGACGCCGTGAGCCGCATGCCGATGGCCGTTGTCTCAACCTCGCCGGATCACTCAACGAAGAGGTCTGAAGACGATATTGTCTCCCATGCCATTTGATTGACTCACCCCCGTCAGGCTGGAAAGCCTGACCTACGGAGAACTCGCCATGACATCGCATGCTCACCGCTGGTTTTGGCTCGTCATCGTTCTCGCTCTCAACGTCTCGGCAAGTGCCGAGAACTGGCCGGCGTGGCGCGGTCCGCGCGGCGATGGGACTTGCACCGAGAAGGGTTTGCCGACCACTTGGAGCAAAACGGAAAATGTCGCGTGGAAGGTGAAGCTGCCAGAGCGAGGCAACTCGACGCCGGCCGTGTGGGGCGACCGAGTGTTCGTCACACAGGCGATCGAGAAGGAAGGCCAACGCACACTGATGTGCTTCGACCGGGCGAACGGCAAGCTGCTCTGGCAGAAGGGGACCGAGTGGAAAGACAAGGAACCGACTCACGGCACGAATCCATTTTGCGCTTCGTCACCCGTGACCGATGGCGAACGAGTCATCGCGTGGTACGGCTCGGCCGGGTTGTTCTGCTACGACTTCGACGGCAACGAGCTCTGGAAGCGCGACCTCGGCATTCAGAAACACATTTGGGGCTACGGAGCCTCGCCAGTCTTGCACGGCGATCTGTGCTACCTGCACTTCGGTCCCGGCGAGAGGTCATTCCTGATCGCCGTCAACAAGCAGACGGGCGAGACCGTTTGGAATCACGACGAGCCGTACAACAAAGACGGCACCTCCGAAGCAAAAGCCGGGAATCCCGATTACTACGGCTCGTGGAGTTCGCCGATCTTCCGCGACATCAACGGCCGCAACGAACTGCTGATCAGTTTTCCGTTCCGAGCCTGCGGTCTCGATCCGCTGACTGGCAAGGAATTCTGGACGTGCACCGGCACGAACGCGCTGTGTTACACGTCACCGATTTACGCGGATGGAGTCGTGGTCGCGATGGGTGGATTCAACGGGATGTCCATCGCTCTCAAGGCCGGTGGCAACGGCGACGTGACGAAAGAGCAACGGATCTGGCGGCATCCAAAGACCAAACAACGCATCGGTTCCGGTGTGATCCACAACGGCCACATCTACATCCACAACGATCCCGGCATCGCCGAGTGCTTCGACCTGACGACCGGTGAAACCGTGTGGGAACAACGTCTGGATGGCGGCACGAATTGGTCCTCGGTGATGCTCGCCGACGGACTGTGCTACACGATCACGCAAAAAGGAGACTGCTTCGTCTTCAAAGCCGATCCCAAGTTTGAACTCGTCGCGACCAACTCGCTGGGCGAGCAATCCAACTCGTCGATCGTCCCCAGCGACGGCCAACTCTTCATCCGCACGTACCAAAACCTGTGGTGCATCGGGCAGAAGAAGTGAGCAGCGTAGGTCAGCGTTTCCAGGCTGACCCGAACGAGAATTGACGCCACTTGAAGCGTTCGAGTCAGGCTGGAAAGCCGCACCTAACGCACTACGGTTTGGCCAGTTGCTCGCACGTCGCTTCGAGATGTTTGGAAAGCACATCCCACGGGTTGTCGGCTTTCGGGTCGTTGGGGCGATACGGGTCTTCGGTCACGTAGACCCAACGAGCGTATCGACGAACCATCTGCAACGGCTGCGGATCGAACTTCGCCAGCGAGTGAACGAGCACCGCGCGCGTGAACGGCGGATAGTCGGCATAGCCGCCGAAGTAGTCTCCCTTCAGCTTGGCTTCGGTCGGCCACGAGTCGGCTTCGTGGACAACGATCACGTCGGCCGCATCCGCCGCGAAATAGCGGCCGGGCGTGTCTGCCCCCGGATTCGCAACCGTCGGCCAATAGCCGTGGTTGTGAGCGAAGCGATTCAATTTCACCTGATGCGCGGCCGCTGCGTCGGTGTCTTCATAGATCATCTCATCGAAGAAAATGCCCTGCGTGCGCGGATAGAACTTTCGCCAACGGTCGATGTCCGCGTGGACGTCCGCCGCCGGTCGCTTGCCGTAGCTGGTCGTGACGTAGCCCAGCACCACGCAGCCCGCTCCTTGCAGACGGTCGATAGCCTTCGTGTAGTTCGCATCGACTTCCGTCCCTGGCCCCGATGCCGGGTTCACGATGACCCAGAACGGAACCGTCTCGAACTGCCGCTTCAAATCCATCAGACCGTTGTAGACCGAGTTCTTGTGAATGTTCGCTGGATAGACATACAACGGCACGAGCACGCCTGTCCGTTCCTGAGCACGCAGGTGAAACTCGATCGCCCGAGAACGCCGCTCGCTTCGTTCCGGCAGTTGCGGCTCCTCGGCGAGCGACAGCGTCAGCAACCCAACAAACAAGACAATGACCGAGCGAACCAGAACGCGAATCGACATGATGCGACCCCTTGAAGTGCGGTGTGTCAGCGCCGCGTTGGATTGTCACGGTTGGTTGGTGAAATGAACCCAAGTCATCCCCTGCGGGACTGACATCCCGCACTTCAAGAAAAAGCGGGGAGATGCCTCACGCTCGCAAGGGTATCGAGTCTTTCAAGGCAACCATAACTGACGACTCCGAAGAAGACTTCTCACGACGGACTCGTTACTTTTTCCGGCGTTCGTTTGAAATTGAGCAGTCGGCAATCGTGGTCATTGCTGGTCGATGAGCACGCGGTTTTTCCTGGCTGTGGCGTCTTCTCACGGTGTGGTGGCTAAGCAATGGATCAAGTGACAATTGCCGAGTACGACCCGCAGTGGCCCATTCTTTTTGAGCAAGAGGCGCGAGCCATCCGTCAGGTACTTGGCGAGCGGCTGGTCGGGATCGAGCATTTCGGAAGCACGTCGGTCCCAGGGCTGGCGGCCAAACCGATTATCGACATCATCATTGCCACGCGCAGCAAGGACGACTGGCCGTTGATCATCGAGCCTCTGCGAACGATTGGCTACGCATGCTGGATGGGGAATACCGATCCGACTCGGATGTTCTTCGCAAAAGTCACGCCGCCCCAAAGTCAACATCGGACTCACCATTTGATTGTGGCCGAATTTGGCGGACACCACTGGGAGCGGTTGACGCTGCTGCGAGACTACTTTCGCGCACACCTCGACGAAGCTTTCCTGTACGAGACCTACAAACGGGAATTGGGGGTACGCTTTCGTGAAAGTCGTGGAGCGTACACCAAGGCCAAAGGCCCGTATCTCGATCGAATCGAGGATCGGGCGCGGGAAGATCGAAAATGGAATTCGCAATCTTCCGCGAATTCCGACTCCGGCAAATGACGACGCACAGCACGCGAGGAAGCCACAAAGAACTGCGTCACGCTTGGTAGGGTGGGACCAGCCACCCCTTTCAAGGTCGTCACTTCGATGGTTTCTTGTTGGATTGGTGTGGTGATTTCTTGGCGAGGAGTTTGGCGGTGGAGACGTGGTGGTTTGTCTTGCCGCTGGTTTGTTTGGGGCGCGGTTTCTTGGGACCGCGTTTGCG
>CAMDPK010000267.1 GCA_945904015.1 Candidatus Kuenenia stuttgartensis
GGTTTGTTGTCCACGCCTGTCCCTTCGGCCGCTTCCCACAGGCAAAGGCAACGCACGGCGGGGTTCTCGGCGGTGGCCTTCGTGAATTTCTGCTTGTGCGTGAACTTGGAAAACAAGCTCGTCGTCGTGCAGCCCGTGCAGGCGAGCAACGCGATGAGAAGTACCGAGTACCGCTTACGATCTTGGCGAATTCGAATCATGATTCATCCTCAGTGTTCATTCCCCACACTTGCCTGTTCATGGCCGACTGACCTGCGTCTTGTCCCGGCGAAAAGTGTCCAGGATCGTCGGTTTCGCTGTCGGTTTTTTCTGTCCACGGGAACTCGTTTGGGTTGTCGGCATGGTCGACGCACGATTGCGGTTGCTGATTTGTTGATAGCTCGCACCTTGGACATCGTCGGTCATTGGCGGAACCGGCAATGTGCGCGGGGCATTCGTCGAATCGCCACGAGCTGGTGCGTTCTCGTTCGGTGCTGGCGGAGGTGGCGTTGGAGTGGCGTTGCCGGGAGTCCACATCTCGCCCGGTGCATAAACCGGCGGGATGGAGCCGTCGTTGGGCGATGCGGGAACTCCGAACAAAGGGCCATGCAGCGCTTCGGCTTCGCATTCGGTGTAGTGCAGGCGTTCCGATTCAATCTGCTTGATGATCTCGGACACGCTGTTGTTCTTGATGATTCGGGGCGTCAAGAAGATCAGCAATTCCGTGCGTCGCGTGGAGTGGGAGTCGAACCGAAACGCCTGGCCGAGGATCGGGATGTCACCCAGCCACGGCACCTTCCGCGTGATGTTGTCTTCCGTCTTTTGGATCAATCCGCCCAGCACGATCGTCTGTTCGTTGGCGACTGACACCGTGGTCAGCGCGGTGCTGATGTCCTTCACGGGAGCCGTGATCGCACCTTGCGTCGCCGAGGCATTCACCAGAGTCACATAGGAGGTCGAATTCAGGTCATAAGCGCTGCGTTCGGCATGGACCTGCATGACGATCCGATCATCGGGAGTGATCCGCGGCGTGACTTCCAGAATGATGCCCGACGGATCACGAATCACGGTCGGAGTAAACGTCGCCCCGACTCCGCCGGCGCCTCCACCCGCCGCAGCGAAGCCACTCACGACGGGCACAATTTTGCCAACGTTGATCTGACCGAGTTGGCTGTCGAGCGTCCGAATCTGCGGACGGCTGAGGATTTCCACTTTACGAGTGGCCGACAACGCTCGCAACAAGACGTTGACCGATTCCGATCCCGCCGACAGGACCAAGCCGCCGAACCCCAGATTGCCGTTCGTGCGTCCGACCGAGAAATTGCTCAAACCCTGTCCGCCAACTCTTTCGGGATTGGGGGCGCTGACGTTGTTGCCGAACGGCAGATTGTTGAACAAGAAGCCTGGAACCCCGGTGGCCACTGGCGTCGACGTCGTCAACGACTGTGGAGTAATGGTCGTCGTCGTTGTCGTCTGGCCGTTCTGATTCACGGCGCTGGTCTGACTGGTCGTGTTGAAAATCGAGCTCTGCGAAATGCTGAGGGGAGCTGCGGCCAACGTGCTGCGATCGAACAGGATCGAATCCTGGAAGCCCAGCTCGATGCCGAACTCATCCGTGTTGTCGAGTGCGACTTCCACCAGCAACGCTTGGATCACAACTTCCGGCTTGGCGGCGTCCACGCGGTTGACCATCTCGGTGATATCTTTGAGATAGCGGGGCGTGGCGCTGATCAGCAGGCTGTTCGAATTGGCTTCTGCGACGACAACAATCTGTCGTTCGAGTTGCTCGACATCGCTGATCAGGTCTTGATTGCCTTGACCGACCAAGTTTTGTTGCCCTTGCAGGAACAACGTGATGGCGGTGGCAACCTCCTGAGCGGGGCTGTTCTTCAATCGAATGACGGACATGGTCCGCTGCCGTGCATCGTTGGCGTCCAATCGCACGATGATTGCCTCGACAACGCTGAGCGCTTCCGCTCCGCCGACGGCGATGATGCTGTTGGTACGGATGTCCGTCGAGAACTTCATCGGGATGAGCTGACTGCTGGCATCCTCGGCCCCGGCCAATTGAATGCCGAGCTGTTGGTTCTGCTGATTGCCTCCGCCACCTCGCTGACCGCCCTGCTGCTGGTTGTTGAAGAGCGTATTGAGCATCGTGACGATCGACGAGGAGTCAGCGTTCTTCAACATGAAGTGCTTGATCTCCGCGACCATCGCCGAGGGCTTGTCAAACCGCTTCACGAGAGCCTGAATCAGCGCGAGGCTCTCTTCGGGAGCGGTCACGACGAGGCTGTTCGTGTGCGGGTCCGAGTTGATGCGGATGTCGGCCAGAATGCCCGATTCGAGCATCGCTTCGCCGTCTTCGCTGTCGAGCATTTGCAGCACGGCGCTCTTCGCCTCACGCAACTTTTGATCGACTTGACCGCCCGCCCCACCGCCGCCGCCGCCGAATGCGTTTTGACCTCCACCCTGTGCTCCACCTTGCGTGGTTCGCGCTTGCGTCGGTGGGCTGATGACACTTTGGAGCGCCAGATTCAGCAGATTGGCCATGTCGTCCGCGACAGCGTTCTTCAGCGGGATCAACTTGATCTGATTGACCGAACTCGAACCGACTTGATCCAGCTCGTCGATCAGTCGCCGAACCTCTTCGAGATCGCGCGGCCGAGCCTGCACGATCACCGAGTTCGTGCGCGAATCAGAGATCGCCCGCACGCGGCCTCGCAAGCCACCGGCTGTGGTGCGTGAAGCGGTCGTCCCGCCTGGTGCCTGGGCTTGTCCGCCACCACCGGTGCTGCTGGTGCCCGTGAAGAAACTCTCGATCGCGGTCAGGATTTGGCTGGCGACCGCGTACCGCAGCCGGAAGACTTCGAACTCTTTGGTCGCATCGATTGGTTGATCGAGATCGTCGATCAACTTGTCCACGACGGGCATGTCCTTTTCCGCGGCGAGCACCATCACCGAGTTCGGTTTCCCGATCGCGATGACCACGATCTGCTGAGTCTGATCGTTCGCCGAACGGCCTCGCGAGCGATTCAGTCGTTCGTAAACAGTCGTCAGCAACTCCGCCAGCGATTCGCTGTCAACGTGTTTCAGCGGCCGAACATTCACGTCGGGGACCGAGCCAGACAGCATCCGCCCAATCTCCTCAATCAGCTTCTCGACCATTTGGACGTCTTGTTCATTGCCGCGGATAATCAGCACATCGCCGAGTTCTTCGACACTGACATCTCCCTTGAGCGGGCCGCTGATCGTTGGCGCTTTGGATTGGTCGGCCGGCGCTTCCATTTCGCCACTTTCGTTGGGCTGCTTGGGATCGGCAGGATTCGTCGGCTTGGATTCGGTCGGTTTCTTGGCTTTCTTTTTCGCTTTGGGCTTGGCCGGCGTTTCCGCCTGGGCGAGTTCCGTGTCGTCCGGCTGTTCCGCCGCGCGAGCTTGATTCAACTGCTTGACGGCCGAATTGAGCGTCTGGGCGACTTGTCTCGCATCACGTTTTGTCGAAACCAATCGCGTGGTGCGATCGGTGGTGTTGGATACGACGTCAAGTTTCGAGATCAAAGTCTTGATCGCCGCGACTTCCGGCTGCGGACCGTCGATCACCAGACGCTCCCCCTTCGTGTCAACGCCGACCGCGAACCGCGCGATCCGTTTCGGAGCCGCTTGTTGCACGCGAGACGTCGCCTGTCCACGGCCCGTCACTGGCAGGTCTTTCCAAACGACAAATCCTGGCAGGCCATTCGGTCCTTGGTCGATCAACTCGGCGTCCTGCTCGAACGCCTGAAACAGCGATCGCGAAACATTTCGGGCCGTCTGACGCTTCAGCGAGACTTCGATCCAACGTCGCGTGACTTCCGGAAGTTCGAGTTCTTCCTCGTCGTTTTCATCAGCCGTCTCTTCAAAGGCGGCCTGCTGGATCAACCCATCGCGTCGCGGACGGTTGTTGGATGAAGTCGATGGCTTCGAGGTGTTCGGATTCCGCGCGGAGTCTTTCGTAGCGCCGGTCGCCTTGAACTTCGCGGGCAGCGGGCTGTCTTCGATGCCGGAGTTTGCAGCGGTGTCTTGTCCAGCGAGTTCCGCGTTCCCGACCACCGGCCGCGAGTATTCACTTCGCGCGTCTCGCAATAAAACCAGATCGAGGTATTGCCCGCGTTCGAGCAGTCGGAAGCCCTTCGGATCCAGTTCACGGTTGAGAATCCGAATCGCTTCTGCCAGCGAATAGCGGCTCCAATCGTTGCGCGAGAATCTGCCCGGCGGAACTTTGTCGATGATCAGTTGCCGTCCGCTCTGCTTGGCGATGTCGCTCAGCACGTCCCCCCAGGACCGACTGAAGTAATTCATTTTGATCGTCTTGTCCGTGGGAACGGCGACTGCTCGCTGCGATGACTTCGCGTTCTGCACGTCCGCTGGCTGAAGCGCTTGTTCCAGTGCCGGGTTCGACGCCGTCGCTGCCGCTGGCGTGCCCGCCTTCTTGCCGAAGAGTTTGACCTCGGCCGCGAGTTGCTCCGCATGCCACAGGCCAAACACACATGCCGTCGCGGTCAGTCCCACTCCGAAGAGTCGTAGTCGTTGCGGATTCAAGGCGGCCTCCTTGCCGTGGCTAGTTTTACAGACGAATTGTCTGCAAAGTGGCGATCTCCGGCGGCACGCTCCGCGCTCGCTGGGATCGACACACCCCGTCATTTCTTCGTTATCGGC
>CAMDPK010000268.1 GCA_945904015.1 Candidatus Kuenenia stuttgartensis
AACGAAATCAACGCAAGCGAACAACCGCGGGGTATCCCCGTGGCGTTGTTGAGCCGCCGTCAAAGCAGCTCACCAACAAGGCTTGGGCAACCCACCGACCACGCGCGGGAATGTAGCGAGGCTGTTTGTTGGCCGCAAAGAACACAAAAAACGCAAAGAGCTGTCACTGTCGGCTACTGGCGTGAGACTTCTCTTTGCGGTTTTTTGTGTTCTTTGCGGCAATGTTACTTCTTGTCTTCGTCTTTCACCCGGAAGTCTCCCGCTTCGACGATCACCAGCTTGGTCGGATCGAGGTATTTGCGGCAGGCTTTGACGACGTCGGCAGGTGTGACTTTCTGCACGCGGGCTTCGAGGTCGGCTTGGTACTTCAGTGAACGGCCGGCTTCGAGTGACTCCTCGATGATCGCTGCGAGCTGCGTGTCTTCGGTGCGACCGACTTGTTCGCCCTGAAGAAAACCTTGTTTAGCGGCGTCGAGTTCATCGGCAGTCACGCCCTCTTTGAGCATCAGGTCGAGTTCTTCGCGGATGGCCTTTTCGACCTTCGGCATGTTGGTCGGATTGCAGATGGCGTAGACGTAGAACAGAGTCCGATCATCAACCGCAGGAACTTGTAGGCCGCTGCCGACGCCGTAGCTGAGACCATCTTTCTCCCGAACGCGGTTGCCGAGACGCGACGAGAGCGAGCCGTGGCCGAGGATGAAGTTGCCGAGATTCAGCGCGGCGAAATCGGGGTGATCATCCTTCAGCGGGAAGACGAGGCCCGCGAAGAAAGTCGCGCTCGCCTTGTCGGGAGTCGCGAGCGATTGGACGTTCCCTTTCACTTTGATGTCCGACTTCCGCACGATGCGGTGGTACTCGGTTTTTGGTTGCCAGCCGTCCAAAAGTTTGGCGATCTGCTGCTTCGTGGCTTCGGCGTCGAAGTCGCCGATGACGGTCAGCTCACCGTTTTTCGCGCCGAGCATTGTTTCGTACAGCTCGCGAATCGTCGCCAGTGAGGTGCCTTGCAACATCTCGACTTCCTCGGGAGCCGACGGGATGTAGCGCGGGTCGCTGCCGGCATACGGGTTGAGTTGCTTTGAGACGGCCGTTTGAGCGAGTGCGGTCGGATCGGTCTTTTGCTTTTCGAGGCCGGCAAGCTGCGCGTTCTTCAGAGTCTCCAATTCTTTCTCCGCGAGTGCCGGTTCACGCAACACTTGCCGCAAGAGGTCGAGTGCGGCTGGGAGGTTTTTCTTTTTCGTCTTGAGCGTGAACGTGGCGACGCCAGGCTGACGCAGCGACGCGGACGCGCTCAGTTCGGTAAATTGCTTGTCGAGTGCGTCGGTCAGTTCTTGCCGCGACAACTTCTTCGTGCCGCGAGCCATGAGTTTCGGAAGTAACTCGGCGGCCTTGGCTTTGTTGGTGAGCGATTCTTCGCTGCCGAATCGCAGCGTCAGCCGCAGTGTGACCGCCTCGCCGCGAGTCTTCTTTGGCAGGAAGGCGGCTTTCAGGCCGGTGGGCAATGTGACTCGTTCGGTGCGAGCGTCGATCTTCAGCGGATCGACGTCGAACGCCTCACCGGCCGCGACGTCTTCTCGCCCTTTGTAGTCGCCAATCATTTCTGCCAACGCGGGGGTCGGCGGGACGCTGACTCGCTCTGGAGTTTTCACCGGCAGATACATGCCGACGGTGCGATTGTTCTGCCGCAAATACGACGACGCGACTCTTTGTACGTCGGCTTTCGTGACTTGTTCCAGGCGGTCGCGGTAGAGGAAGTACAGTCTCCAGTCTCCCTGAGACGCCCATTCCGACAATTGAACGGCCAGTCCCGCGCTGTCGGCGGCTTGCAGTTCGCGCTGTTTGAGCAGACTTTGTTTCGCGCGCGCGACGTCGTCGTCAGCGACTCCGTCGAGCGCGACTTGGTTGATCGCGTCCAGCATCGCTTCGAGCACGACTTGCGGGTCGTTCCCCTTCGTGACCTCGGCCAGCAACAACAACACACCAGGATCGTGCAGCGCAAACGCGCCGCCGGTCACGTTCGCAGCTTTCTTGGTCTCGACCAGAGCCTTGTAGAGCTTGCCGGAGGGTGCCTGCGTGAGGATCGACTCCAAGACGTCGATCGCCGCGAACTCCGGGTGCGGTCCCGAGGGGATGTGAAACACGCCGCCGACGACCGCGACATCGCCGACTCGACGCAGCGTGACGATTCGCTCGCCGTCTTGAGCCGGCTCTTCGGTGTAGGTGTTTTCGAGTTGGCGTTCCGGCTTTGGCATCGGGCCGAAGTATTTGCTGGCGAGTTTGAGTGCCGCCTCCGGTTCAAACTTCCCGGCGACGACGAGCATCGCGTTGTCCGGCTGGTAAAACTTTTTGTAGAAGCGTTTCAGATTCGCGACGGGAACCCGCTCGATGTCGGCCCGATTACCGATCGTGGATTTGCCGTAGTTGTGCCACTCGAACGCGGCGGACAGCATCCGCTGCATCAGCACGGATTGAGCACGGTTCTCGCCGCTCTCGAATTCGTTGCGGACGACAGTCATCTCCGACGCGAGGTCTTCGGCTTTGATGAAGCTGTTGACCATGCGGTCGGCTTCCAGCTTGATCGCGAATTCAAGGTTGTCGTCGCTGGCCGGCAGGGTCTCGAAGTAGTTCGTGCGGTCGAGCCACGTCGTGCCGTTGTACTCAGCCCCGCGATCTTTCAGCGCCTTCGGGATGTCTGCGAACGTCGGCGTCCCCTTGAAGACCATGTGTTCGAGCAAGTGAGCCATACCTGCCTCACCGTAGCCCTCGTGTCGCGAGCCGACGAAGATCGTCAGATTCACGGTGACGGTCGGCTTCGACTCATCCGGGAAGAGCAGCACCTTGAGGCCGTTGTCGAGCTGATACTCGGTGATCCCTTCGATCGACGTGACCTGCTTCGGTTCGGCGGCGAAGACCGGATGCGTCGCCGCGAAAGCGAGCAGCCCCAAAACCAATGCTGCACCAATTCTCAATTTGCAATTCCTCATCGCCATGACACACGCCCTCCCGTGAAGTGCCTCACTGAGCTAAATCGGCGGAACAAAGTCGCGCACGAATGAGGCGAACTCTAGCAACGGGAAAGCGGGACGAGAACATTCGCTACAGGCCGACAGAGCGTAGAATGTTGATCAGCTTTTGCTGGCGATCGCCCATTCGAGCACTGACGTCGAGCCAGCCGACTCGCGACTTCAACGGCAAGGCCCAGGGGGGCAGCGGCCCAGAATCGAGCCGGACGAGCAAGCCCTGATCGTCGTGGCGCACCTCGTCCGGTTGCCGGATCGCTCGCAGTTCAGATTCCGGAAGCGTCGCCTGGATTGCTCGCAAGATGGGATCGATCGAACCAGTGATGTCCAAGACGTCCATGCGAAACGGCCGGGCCAACAGCCGAGTTCGCAGCTCGGCGATCGTCTGTTGCTTCTCCGGATGGACGAAGTCCGGCACCAGTTCAAACAGCGGGTCGAGCACGAACCGCCGATACCAGCAGCCCGAATGCGGCACAAGCAACACGGGTGGGTCGTTGATCACGTCGTTGCCGAAGAACAGCAAATCCAGATCAAGCGTGCGTGGACCCCATTCGATGTTGCGCTCACGACCAAACTCAGTCTCAACGGCCAAGAGGCAGCTCAACAGCTCTTGTGCGGAGAGCGTTGTCTCCAATTGAGCGGCCGCGTTGGTGAATTCAGAACCGGCGGCCGATCCCACCGGAGTGGTTTGGAAGAGCGAACTCGAACGCTCAACGCGCACTCCCGGCGACCGTGACAGCGATTGCAAGGCCCCGACAATTGTCTGCGGCATGTTTCCCAAATTGCCGCCCAGGCCAATCAAACAGGTTGTCATCGATCACCCCATCGTGTGGTGACACAGTTCGTCGGAGACCTCGGAACTGTGAATGCTGTGGCTGGCAAACAGTCACCGCGAACGCCAGAATACCGCCCTTCCAAACCCGGGTCCGTCCCAAAATGTTCGTTGGTTCTCGCGCGAGATTCCCAAAGTATGGCCAAAGAAGAGGCGATCGAAGTTGAAGGCGTTGTGGTGGAGGCTTTGGCCAACACCCAATTCCGAGTCAAGCTGGAGAACGGCCATCTCGTGATGGCTCACGTTGCCGGAAAAATGCGAAAGCACTTTATCCGCATCGTGCCCGGGGACAAGGTGAAGGTCGAAGTCTCGCCGTACGACCTCAATCGCGGTCGCATCATCTTCCGCGAACGCTAAGCCGCCTGCTTGATGACGCCCCATGCCGAACGATTCCACCGCCGAAGTGCTGCTGTTCACCGACGGTGCGTGTAGCGGCAACCCAGGTCCGGGAGGTTGGGCCTGCATCCTGCGGCATCCGACGACCGGCAAAGAGAAAGAACTCTCTGGCGGAGCTGCCCCGACCACCAACAACCAAATGGAGTTGATGGGTGTTATCTCTGGTTTGGAATCGCTGACCCGTCCGACCGTGGTCGAGGTCATCACCGACAGCAAGTATGTCGCCGACGGCTGCACCAGTTGGATGCCGAATTGGAAGAAGAATGGATGGCGACGTCGCGAAGGAAG
>CAMDPK010000269.1 GCA_945904015.1 Candidatus Kuenenia stuttgartensis
ATCTTGCCGCCGCCCTTTCGCCGTGGGATTCACCACGACGTGCCGAGCGGCGCGTTGACGAAGTAACAGCCGCAGTCGAGATCCGATTCCCGACCGCGCTTCACTCCATACCGTACCGGTGCGATTTCTCAACCAGTCGCGGTCGAATCAACACACGGTTGCCGCTTGAGCAAGGAGAGATTTGCCATCGGCGAGGAAACCGTGGTAATGAGCCGGGAATGAAGCGGAAGAGACCCGGTCGGCGATACATCACTCCCAGTCGAATGAGACCTGTTCGCGTCGCTCGCGCAGAGCGGTTGGTTTTTGTGGACATCGAGATGGCGGTTGTGAAGCGTCATCGACCAATCCTTCAGATCGCGGCCATCGCTGTCTCACGGTCCTTGCAGGAGTTGGAATCCTTCGAGGCCAAGGTGCTGATTGACGAGCGCAAAACACCGGCAGCGCTGATCCGCAATCGGCACTTCAATGCCGACCAGTGGCGACGTGAAGGGCAGCATTCGACAGCGGTTGCTGTCGAGTTCGGCCGCTTTCTGGGGCGGCACGCGACGGCGGATGTCACGGCGACGAATCAACGACCATTCTTGGTCGCTCAACTCGTGGCCCACCACGCCGAGTTCGACGGCACGTTTTTGCGGGAATGGTTCGAGCGACTGGGACTGTTCTTGCCAGCGTCCTATCGCGTGTTCTGCACACTGCACCGCGCGATGTGGCTGTTTCACGAAGACCCGTCGCTGGCTCGACCGACCGATTTCAAGCTCGGCACACTCTGTGAATATTTCGCGATCCCATTTCCCGCCGAGAAAGCTCACGACGCGATGACCGACGTGAGGGCGACGGTCGAACTCTATCGACGGATGACGATGCTCGCCGCCGCGCGAACAAGTCAGGCGAGCGGCTTACCGGCTGGCGAAGGCACGACAAACGGCTGTGGATAACTCCGCTGGCGGACGTGTCGCTGGCGTCGCGGTCGATCCGCTTCGGGCGTGTCGGTTGCGTCGCAACTCAATGCCTCAGACGTGTCGCTGGCGTCGCAGCGGCTTTCGCCTTCAGTCGCATCCAACTGCCGGACGCGACTGACGAATTCGTTCGTCGCTCGGTCTGTTCGCCACCGTACAAAGTACTGTTCTCAAAACTGTCAAAGCAAAGAAAGTCCATTGCTTGAATGCAGCTTGAAAACTGAGCTTGAAGAATCGCGGTCTCTGAAGGGCCGCTACTTGAGAATCTTCAACAGAGCGGTGGGATCGGCTGCTTGTGGATCGGCCCGACAGGCATTGATGAACTGGTTCGCATTGGCGAGCGCCACATCGTCGGATTGCCCCGCACCACGGAACTGCTGAAAGATGGCTTCGGTGAGTGATTCAAACGAATCGCCTTTCTCCGCGACTGGGCGGACGTTTCGTTTCTGACGACGATCGTGGGCTTGAGCACGGCGTTCTTGCCGTTGCAGGTCGTGCCACCAATCGGGCGGCGTTCGCTGTCCCAGGGCGGCGTTTTGGACGTTGTTGATGAAATAGGCGGCGGCACTCCGCCGGAAGAACGATGCACCATGTCGCTCGCGGGCCGCCAGCGTGATGTCGAGCCATTGTTGCAGCAGGCTGGTGGGATACTTTCGCAGACAGCGTCCAATGGCCGCCGCATCCAGCCCCAACGATTGCATCAGCTCGACGAGCGGAGATTCCGTGTGGGACACGAGAATTTTCTCTGAGCCATCCCGGTGGAAGTACGACCCGCGTGAGAGCATCACGCCCGGCGATCCGTTTCGCGTGCTCTGCGTCACTCTATCAATTTGTGAGCCTGCCACGATCCCCCGTTCCGTCAGCCGCTTCACGACTCTGGCGACCTTCACTTTCAGATCACGGCGAGCCAGAGTCGGTGAGAACCCCAAGACTTGCACACCAAGGTACTGCAAGTCAAATCGCGGCGTTGTCCGTTGTCGGCGAAACAGTTTACAGAGCAGGAGAAAGAGTCGCCGGGCAGCGGGATCGAGTTCCCGATACACGGCGAGGTCGAATCGCAAATGGCCCCCGACCGTGTTCGCCATCTCCAGGAAGACACCGTCCCAGGTAATTCGCCAAGCCCGTGATGACTCGTTCGATAGCGGCAGGTTGTAACTCAGGAAACCGAAGCTGACGCGGCGATGCTCTCGGCACACAGGATCATAGAAGCCATCGTTCTGATAGCTGACTGCCGCGAGTCGTTCGAGTGACTCGGCGAATTGCTGGTACTGTCGGCCGCCACGCCGACCATGCTGATCGATCACTCCCAATTGCCTCAGACAGTAGTGCGGTGTCGCATGGAATTCGGCGGTCGGTTGCGGCTGGGCGAGCGCGAGTGCCAACAGTCCCCACAAGTAGAATTCGTCGGTCGGTGTCAGTCCCAACGGGCAGACAACCCGCACGCGGGCCGTTCGCCGTCGTCCACTTTGGTCGCTGAACTGGTAACGGGATTCATGCTTGAATCCTTCGGACTGATCCACCCGGCGAGCGTCGAGCGGACAGAGGGCATGTTCGACCAACGAAAGCTGTCCGACACCTTGCGATTGTGAGTTGGACCGTGGGGCCGATGAGCGTGACCGAAATGTCTTCATGAATCTGGTCGGTAACACACGAGCCGTCATCACGAAAGCAGAATCTTCACGGAGCCACGCGAGATACTTCTTGACGGACTGTCCGAAGCCGTGAGAAGAATCCTTGAAGGACTTCAACAGCTTGGCCGGAATTGCCACTGGCAATCGGCTCGGCTGAACCACGGCAGGCGGATGGCAACGACGACAATTTGCTTCATCAATCAGAAGGGAGGCTGCGGAAAAAGTTCGTGCTGCTTTCACTTGGGCGGGGAATTCGCGATGGCGGGACTGCGTGTACTGCTCGTGGATGCCGACCCGCAGGGATCGTTGAGCCAGGGGTTCTTTGGCTCGGCGTTTGTGGAGGCCCTCACCGGCGAGGAGACTCTCGCCGCGTGCTTTGCGGAGAGTTCCGCTTGGCGATCATTTGCCAATTTACCCCTGCCAACAGGGCTGGAGCGGCTCGACCTGATCTGTGCCAATCACACGCTGGCCGAGTTCAATGTTCCCACGCCGGAACGCACGGAGTCACAGCAGTTCGCCATCCATCAACTCTTGGCGGAAATGACCGCCTACGACGTGGTGCTGATCGACTGCCCGCCGAATCTGTATCAATGCAGTTGGAATGCGATGTTGGCCGCCGACCAGGTTGTCATCCCGGTTCCGCCGGAAGACTTCGGCACGCAGGGATTGCGGCTCGTTCATCAAGGGATTGAACAGGCCAGTCACCTGAATCCCCGCCTTCAACTGCTCGGTCATTTGGTGACGCGCTGCGATAGTCGGCTGGTCATCCATCAACAATACCAGAGCAAGCTCCGGCAACTTTTTGGCGCGGGAGTGTTGGATACCGTGATCCCGGAAGCCGTCGCATTCAAAGTGTCGCTCGCCTGTCGGCAGCCGGTGTCGCAATACAGTCCCCGGTCGTTAGCAGCCCGTTTGACGGCGCAACTCAGTCATGAGATTCTCCAGAGAGCAACCGGGACAACACTGGCAGCGATGGCTTGAGGATGAGTACGACACGCAGCACCTTGGAACGACTGACGCCTCACGTTGAAGAGTCGATGGGTGTCCGCGATCAGCCGATGAGGCTGCGGCTCAGTCCGGTTCCCGCACCACAAGACATCGGCCGCCGTCCACTGAAGGGAATCGGACGACTCGATGTTGACCAAGCCATCCCCGATCCAGAACAGCCCCGAACCGACTTTGATTCGGAAGCATTGTCGTCACTGGCTGAGAACATCCGCAGCAAGGGCCAACTCCATCCGATTCATGTCCGCTGGTCCGATGCGGCTCAAAAATGGGTCATCATTTCCGGCGAGCGTCGCTGGCGGGCAATCCGACTGGCGGGCCTGCCCACGATTGACTGCGTCTTTCACGACCAACCGCTGACAAAACCTGAGATCCTCGAAATTCAGTTGATCGAGAATTTGTTGCGCGAAGACTTGAAGCCCGTGGAGGAAGCCAAGGCACCGAACCGCCCCACCACTGGCACTCGACAATTTCCCGGTTTATGGTATTGCCTCACTTCCCTTCTTCTCACAGGAGCCAGTCATGCCGAATCAAACGTCGCTGGAACAGATCGAACTCGCGGAGCTGACGCAGTCCGTGGACAACGGCCGAGTCGCCGCCGATCCGTTCAAGTTGGCGGCGGCATCGCGGACGCTGCTGGATACCCTGCTGGCGGACTTGAAGACGAAAGACGCCGCCACGCTGACGAGCGAAGGTGATCGCGCCACCGCGTCGGCCAATGTGCGAGCGGCTCTCGATCAACTCCAGACGCTGCTGCGGGACGGGTACAACTTCGTGCAGGG
>CAMDPK010000270.1 GCA_945904015.1 Candidatus Kuenenia stuttgartensis
ACTCATCAACGAGGGGACAATCTCCGCCGATGTCTCCGGCCAGAGTGTCACGATCCAAAGTAGCACCTTCACCAACCAGGGAACAGTCGAAGCCACCAACGGCGCAACGCTCAGCATCAACGCGACGAATTGGACCAATAGTGGCGCGATCACGGCGAGCAACTCGACTATGAACTTCGGCGGGACTTTGAACAACACCGGCACGATCACGGCGAGCAACTCGACGACGAACTTGGGGGGCACGTTCACGACGGCCGGTCTGAATCTGTCGGCGTTCACCCGGATGGGCGGGACGGTGAACGTGACTGGCACGCTCAACAACACGGGCGACACGCTGACCCTCAACAATACAACCGGCCCGTGGCGGCTCAACGGCGGCACGATCAGCAGCGGCACGATCGCTCTGAGCGACAGCACGCTCTTGGTGCTCACGTCGAACTTAAGCAACCGCTTGTCGGGGGTGACGGTGAACGGGGACTTGGACTTGTCGGCCAGCGGTGCTCGGCTGCGAATTAGCAACGGCCTGACGCTCAACGGCACGGCACATCTGAGTGGGAGTGAAGCGGCGATCGGTTTCGAGGGAACGCAGACCTTCGCGACCGGAACGATTGCCTTCGAGGGGACTAACGGGGCGAGGGGGCACGTCGGTGTCGAAGGCACCGCCACGTTGACGCTGGGGGCCGGAGTCACAATTCATGGGAGTCTTGGTGACATTGGCAGTCAGTTCTTCGTGGGCGGAACGAACTCACTCATCAACGAGGGGACAATCTCCGCCGATGTCTCCGGCCAGAGTGTCACGATCCAAAGTAGCACCTTCACCAACCAGGGAACAGTCGAAGCCACCAACGGCGCAACGCTCAGCATCAACGCGACGAACTGGAGCAACGCGGGAACGATCGGCGTCGCGACGGATTCGACGGTGAACTTGGGAGGGACGTTGACTGCCGGCGGAGTGGGAACCTTCAACCGGACGGGAACTGGCGGGACGGTGAACGTGACCGGGACGGTCAACAACGTGGGGACGACACTGACACTGGATGCGACGACCGGCTCGTGGAAGCTCAATGGTGGCACGATCAGCGGCGGGACATTGGCCTTCCTGGACGGCGTGACGTTGGAGATCACGTCCAGCACCAGCAACCGATTGTCGGGGGTGACGGTGAATGGGGACTTGGACTTGTCGGCCAGCAACCCGCGGTTGCGAATCAGCAACGGGCTGACGCTCAACGGGACGGCGCACCTGAGCGGAAGCGATGCGCTGCTGGTGTTCGAGGGGACGCAGACGTTCGCGACCGGCACGATTGCCTTCGAGGGGCCCAGCGGCTCCGGTGGGAACGTCGGGATCGACGGAAACGCCACGTTGACGCTGGGCGCGGGCGCGACGATTCGCGGTGGGCGTGGCAACATCGGCAGTCAGTTCTTCATCGGTGGAACGAATGCGCTGATCAACCAGGGGACGATCTCGGCGGATGTCGCCGGGCAGACGCTCACCGTCACGGGGAGTAACTTCACCAACCAAGGAACAGTCGAAGCCACCAACGGCGCAACGCTCAGCATCAGTAATTTGGCAGCTCATGCTGGCACGATTCGAGCCGGTGTAGGCAGCACGGTCACGATTAACGGTGCGTTCACTCAGACGAGTGCGGGGAGCCTGGGAATTGACGTTGCCGGCACGGCGGCAAGTCAGCGCGGCAAAGTTTCGGTGACAAACGCAGCGGCACTCGATGGCACGCTCAACATCCGCTTTGTGAATGCCTTTGATCCGGACGTGGCGACGAGCTTCCCAGTTCTGACATTCGGGTCGAGTAGCGGGACGTTCTCGTCGGTCACTTCCACGGGACTGGGCGCGGGCAAAGCCGTGCAGGCGACATACAACGCTGGAGACGTGACGATCGTGGTTGGTGCGGCGTTGCAGGCTGGCGCAGGGGCGAGTGATGAGGGGCGAGGGGCGAGTGCTGAGAGCGATGAACTCACGGCAGAGACATTGGCGGATTTCGTGACCGCCAGTCTGTCTCGGCTGGTCCCTCGCTCACGCTTCGGGTTCGTGAGTGATGTCGAGTTCGTCATCACCGATCTGCCAAACAACCTGCTGGGTCTCGCGGCCGGGCACATCATCTGGATCGATCAAGACGCGGCCGGCTTCGGCTGGTTCGTCGATTCCACTCCCGAAACCGATGAAGAATTCCGTGAAGTCGGAGGTCAAAGGAATTGGGTCAAGGGAATGGATTTGCTGACGGTGCTGGCTCACGAATTGGGCCATGTGCTCGGCTTCGAGCATGACGCCGAATCCGACCACCTGATGTCCGAAACGCTCGCCCCCGGAACTCGTCTGGTGCCGATCGGCGCGAGTGCCGACATCGACCTAGCCTTCGTCAAATCAAACTGGCCGTAATGCCAACGCAACAGGAAGTGTTACCTCATTCGATGTGACTGCGAGTCTGTCCAACTGGTCGTATCGCAGCAGTGGTCTCCCGGTCTGTGCGACGATCAAGTCGGTTGCCAATTTGACGATGTGAGCGTTGCCTTTCCGAAACGGGTGAATGGCCAGGAATTCCCCTTGATTTTCGCTGAACGCGTGACAGAAGTCCGCATCGGTGGTTAGTGATTGGCTCGGAAGCCGTCGGAACACGTCCTTTTCATAGCCAGCCTTCGACCGATCCAAAAACGCAGCGGCTGGCCAAACGACTCCGGCCTTGCTGCTGTTGACCGTTCGCCAGCGACCGGCCCACATGAAATGCTCGCCGAAGATCACGTTGTGGATCTGCTTGAACAGCTCATTCGTCACTTCGAAGTTGAAGCAAAGAAGAACGGCAGGCTATGGAAGGACAACAACGGGCTGTTGGAGTTCCTGCTTACTTTGTAAGCCGATCGGTTATGTGGCGTTCGATCTGGCTTCGAGTCGACGAAAAGGTACGTCGCTCAATCGACGCCACATAACCAGCTTCGCCACATAACTAAAAAAATATTATGCGAGAAGCCATCAGTTGCTTCGAAAGTCTCAACGGTGAGGCGAACGCTTCGGGCGTTTCTTTTTGCTCGAACTTTGATCCGGCGTCGGTTCATATTGAACGAGGTCCGTCAGGCTGCACTCTAACGCGCCGCAAAGTTTGTCGATCGTGGCCAGCGTCGTGTTGTAGACGGATCGAGACGCAAGCGACTCGATCGTGGCCCGCGCTAATCCAGAGCGCTCCGCCAGTCCGGCATAGGACAGCTTTTGGCCGGTGCGCAACTCGTAGGCGCGGATCATCTCTCGAAGCTTGACGACAATCACTTGACGGCCCGGCTTCGGACTTGTATTTTAATACAAGACCGCTCCCTTCGCTTAAAGGCGTTTTTATTCGGTGACACGGACGAAAATAGCCAATGCGAGAGATTCTGAATACGCTGCCGCTCGGCAGTGGTCTCTCCGCCGATAGGGTGCGGCTTAACCAAGGAGTCCAATCATGGCCAATGGCGGAAGCAAACACCCGACTACACCACAACAGGAGTCGAAGACAGCGGGACAGACCGCGTCGGAGCAAACCAAGAGCGACAAGAAGTAGTCCGGTGATCTGCGTCGGCTCGACGCTGAGCCTGACCGACACACGAAGTGTCGGGGCAGGCTCGCTTTGTTTCTGGAACAGTCCAATGCCCGTCAGAGGTTGTGACGGTCGTAAACGAGAACCGTGAAGTCGCCATCAGGGTCAACGAAGACTTCGATTGGCGGATCGAGGTTCAAACAGGTGTTGGTCTTTTCGATCTTATCAAGAACAGCTTCGATGTTGAGGTACTCCGGTTCGGTGTGAAAGACGTCCCGCGCCAACCTCGACCATGTCTCATCTGAAAGTCGCGAGACAGCTTGCTCAACCGACGTCGGCCGCTTCGTCGGGCCGCGAGAAAGCACGTCGTCATGAGTGTCGTTCCAAAAGAAATCAGGGCCGAAGGAAAGAGCGTAGGTCACGATGGCAGAGTGCCAGAAGCCTCGTGAACTCACAACACGGTGCTCGGCGGAAATGCCGCACCGCCTTCTTTCAAGAATTCATCCGCGATTTCGTGCCAATCGACTTCGCCCAAGGCCGTGTCCATCAGGTCGGTGAAGAGGGATGTCTGATCCGCTACTGGATTGAGTTCGCCGACAAGCTCGCGCAGCGCGTCGGCAAGCGGATTTCGGATGACCTCCGCAGTCGTCCAGATTCCATCAAAGACGAGCGACGAGTCGAGAACAGCGTGACTTGCCTCAATGGCAAGTGCTCGGCAGCGACGGCACATCTCTTGGTCGTTCGTCAGCCACCAACTTACGGACCAAGTCTCGACGTTCTTGTTGCCGTGGTAGGGTTCCTCTCGCACTTCCATCGCATCAGTAGTCGGAAG
>CAMDPK010000271.1 GCA_945904015.1 Candidatus Kuenenia stuttgartensis
ATCTTGCCGCCGCCCTTTCGCCGTGGGATTCACCACGACGTGCCGAGCGGCGCGTTGACGAAGTAACAGCCGCAGTCGAGATCCGATTCCCGACCGCGCTTCACTCCATACCGTACCGGTGCGATTTCTCAACCAGTCGCGGTCGAATCGACACGCGGTTGCCGCTTGAGCAAGGAGCGATTTGCCATCGGCGAGGAAACCGTGCTAATGAGTCGGGAATGAAGCGGAAGAGACCCGGTCGGCGGCACATCACTCTCAGTCGAATGAGACCTGTTCGCGTCGCTCGCGCAGAGCGGTTGGTCTTCGTGGACATCGAGATGGCGATTGTGAAGCGTCATCGACCCATACTCCAGATCGCAGCCATCGCCGTCTCACGGTCCTTGCAGGAGTTAGAGTCCTTCGAAGCCAAGGTTCTGATTGACGAACGCAAAACACCTGCAGCGCTGATCCGCAATCGGCACTTCGATGCCGAGCAGTGGCGTCGTGAAGGGCAACATCCGAAAGTAGTCGCTGTCGAGTTCGGCCGCTTTCTGGGACGGCACGCGACGGCAGATATCACGGCGACAAATCAACGACCGTTCTTGGTCGCTCAACTCGTGGCCCACCACGCAGAGTTCGACGGCACGTTCTTGCGGGAATGGTTCGAGCGACTGGGACTGTTCCTGCCAGCGTCCTATCGCGTGTTCTGCACGCTGCACCGGGCAATGTGGCTGTTTCACGAAGACCCGTCGCTGGCTCGACCGACCGATTTCAAACTCGGCACGCTCTGTGAGTATTTCGCGATTCCGTTTCCCGCCGAGAAAGCTCACGACGCGCTGATCGACGTGAGGGCGACAGTCGAACTGTATCGACGAATGACGATGCTCGCCGCCGCACGAACAAGTCAGGCCAGCGGCTTACCGGCTGGCGAAGACATGACAAACGGCTGTGGATAACTCCGCTGGCGGACGTGTCGCTGGCGTCGCGGTGGATTTCCTTCGGGCGTGTCGGTTGCGTCGCAACTCACGGCCTCAGACGTGTCGCTGGCGTCGCAGCGGCTTTCGCCTTCCGTCGCATCCAACTGCCGGACCCGACTGAGGAATCCGGTCGCCGCACGGTCTGTTCGCCACCGTACAAAGTACTGTTTTCAAAACTGTCAAAGCAAAGACCATTGCTTGAATGCAGCTTGAGAAGTGAGCTTGAAGAATCGCAGTCGCTGGAGGGCCGCTACTTGAGGATCTTCAACAGCGCGACGGGATCGGCTGCTTGTGGTTCGGTCCGACAGGCGTTGATGAACTGGTTTGCATTGGCCAGCGCCACATCGTCGGATTGCCCCGCACCACGGAACTGCTGAAAGATGGCTTCGGTGAGTGCTTCAAACGAATCGCCTTTGTCCGGGACTGGGTGGACGTTTCGCTTCTGACGGCGATCGTGGGCTTGAGCACGGCGTTCTTGTCGTTGCAGGTCGTGCCACCAATCGGGCGGCGTTCGCTTTCCTTGGGCGGCGTTTTGGACGTTGTTGATGAAATAGGCGGCGGCGCTCCGCCGGAAGAACGATGCCCCATGTCGCTCGCGGGCCGCCAGCGTGATGTCGAGCCATTGTTGCAGCAGGCTGGTGGGATACTTTCGCAGACAGCGTCCAATGGCCGCCGCATCAAGCCCCAACGATTGCATCAACTCGACGAGTGGAGACTCCGTGTGGCATGCAATCAGTTTTTCCGAACCATCCCGGTGAAAGTACGACCCGCGTGAAAGCAACACGCCCGGAGATCCTTTTCGCGTTCGTTGCGTCGTTCCGTCAATCTGTGATTCTGCCACGATCCCCCATTCCGTCAGCCGCTTCACGACTCTGGCGACCTTCACTTTCAGATCGCGGCGAGCCAGAGTCGGTGAGAATCCCATGACTTGCACACCAAGGTACTGCAAGTCAAATCGCGGAGTTGTCCGTTGCCGACGAAACAGTTTGCAGAGCAGGAGAAAGAGTCGCCGGGCGGCGGGATCGAGTTCCCGATACACGGCGAGGTCGAATCGCAAATGGCCCCCGACCGCGTTCGCCATCTCCAGGAAGACACCATCCCAAGTGATTCGCCAAGCCCGTGAAGATTCGTTTGAAAGCGGTAGGTTGTAACTCAGGAAACCGAAGCTGACTCGGCGATGTTCTCGGCAGACAGGATCATAGAAGCCGTCGTTCTGATAACTGACCGCCGCGAGTCGTTCGAGCGACTCGGCGAATTGCTGGTACTGCCGCCCGCCACGCCGACCATGCTGATCGATCACCCCCAATTGCCTCAGACAGTAGTGCGGTGTGGCATGGAACTCGGCGGTTGGTTGCGGCTGGGCGAGCGCGAGTGCCAACAGCCCCCACAAATAGAATTCGTCGGTCGGCGTCAGTCCCAGCGGGCAGACAACCCGCACGCGAGCCGTTCGCCGCCGTCCACTTTTGTCGCTGAACTGGTAACGGGATTCATGCTTGAACCCTTCGGCCTGATCCACGCGGCGAACGTCGAGCGGACAAAGAGCATGTTCGACCAACGAAAGCTGCCCGACACCCTGCGATTGAGAACTGAACCGTGCTGTCGATGACCGGGACCGGGGTGTCTTCATGAATCTGGTCGGTAACACACGAGCCGCCATCACGAAAGCAGAATCTTCACTTGGCCACGCGAGATACTTCTTGACGGACTGTCCGAAGCTGTGAGAAGAATCCTTGAAGGACTTCAACAGCTTGGCCGGAATTGCCACTGGCAATCGGCTCGGCTGAACCAAGGAAGACGGATGGCAACGACGACAATTTGCTTCATCAATCAGAAGGGAGGTTGCGGAAAGAGTTCGTGCTGCTTTCACTTGGGCGGGGAATTCGCAATGGCGGGATTGCGTGTGCTGCTCGTGGATGCCGACCCGCAGGGATCATTGAGCCAGGGGTTCTTTGGTTCGGCGTTCGTGGAGGCCCTTACCGGTGAGGAGACACTCGCGGCGTGCTTTGCGGAAAGCTCCGCTTGGCGGTCATTTGCGAATTTGCCGCTGCCGACGGGACTGGAGCGGCTCGACCTGATCTGCGCCAATCACACGCTGGCCGAGTTCAATGTTCCCACGCCGGAATGCACGGAGTCACAGCAGTTCGCCATCCACCAACTCTTGGCGGAATTGACCGCCTACGACGTGGTGCTGATCGACTGCCCGCCAAACCTGTATCAATGCAGTTGGAATGCGATGCTGGCCGCCGACCAGGTTGTCATCCCGGTTCCGCCGGAAGACTTCGGCACGCAGGGATTGCGGCTCGTTCATCAAGGGATTGAACAGGCCAGTCGCCTGAATCCCCGCCTTCAACTGCTCGGTCACTTGGTGACGCGCTGCGATAGTCGGCTGCTCATCCATCAACAATACCAGAGCAAGCTCCGGCAACTCTTTGGCGAGGGAGTGTTGGATACCGTGATCCCGGAAGCCGTCGCATTCAAAGTGTCGCTCGCCTGTCGGCAGCCGGTGTCGAAATACAGTCCCCGGTCGTCAGCAGCCCGTTTGACGGCGCAACTGAGTCATGAGATTCTCCAGAGAGCAACCGGGACAACACTGGCAGCGATGGCTTGAGGATGAGTACGACACGCAGCACCTTGGAACGACTGACGCCTCACGTTGAAGAGTCGATGGGTGTCCGCGATCAACCGATGAGGCTGCGGCTCAGTCCGGTTCCCGCACCACAAGACATCGGCCGCCGTCCACTGAAGGGAATCGGACGACTCGATGTTGACCAAGCCATCCCCGATCCGGAACAGCCCCGAACCGACTTTGATTCGGAAGCATTGGCGTCACTGGCTGAGAACATCCGCAGCAAGTGCCAACTCCATCCGATTCATGTCCGCTGGTCCGATGCGGCTCAAAAATGGGTCATCATTTCCGGCGAGCGTCGCTGGCGTGCAATCCGATTGGCGGGACTTCCCACGATTGACTGCGTCTTTCACGACCAACCGCTGACCAAACCTGAGATCCTCGAAATTCAGTTGATCGAGAATCTGCTGCGCGAAGACTTGAAGCCCGTGGAGGAAGCCAAGGCACCTAACTAACCGCGCTACCACTGGCACTCGACAATTCGCCGGTTTATGGTATTCGTAGAATTCCCTTCCACATCTCAGGAGCCTCTCATGCCCAATCAAACGTCGTTGGAGCAGATCGAACTCGCGGAACTGACGCAGACGGTGGATAACGGCCGAGCCGCCACTGATCCGTTCAAGTTGGTGGCGGCGTTCCGGACGCTGTTGGATACCCTGCTGGCGGATTTGCAGGCCAAGGATGCCGCCACGCTGGCGAGCGAGGGGGCTCGCGCCACCGCGTCGGCCAATGTCCGAGCGGCTCTCG
>CAMDPK010000272.1 GCA_945904015.1 Candidatus Kuenenia stuttgartensis
TTGTGTTGAAAGACATCGTCGTTGCCGCGGACTTCCAGATTCGGAGCGTCGGCGAAGTCGCAGTAGATCGCCAGCTCGAAGAGTTGCGGAACGGCCAGCGGTGCGCCGAGTTCCGGCCAGATGTCGCCGGACGCATGGAACAGGCTGATGAGCAATTCGTTGTGCGTGATCTGATGATCGGGATGCAGGTCGGTCGGCGTCGGGACGAACACGCACGTCGGACGGAACTCGCGCAGGTAATAGGTGAAGGCGTTTTGCAAACCGACGTAGCCTTCAATCGCTGGCTCCAGGTTGCGTGCCGCTCGGCGACCGATGTACGGCGTCAATCCCCCATCGGGATAGTTGATGTAGGTCACATGATCGCGAGCGATGCCGAGCATCTCGAAGGATTCGAATGTCTCCTCGCGGCGAATCCTGGCGATCGAGTCTCGATGCTCGGCTCGGCAATAGCCGAGGCGTCCGTCGGTCACGATCAGCACTTGCACATCGACCCCCGCATCCCGAGCCGCTTGCATCGTCAATCCCGCTCCGATGCAGAGGTCGTCGTCGTGCGGCGACACGAACAGCCAGGTTGCTCCCGGCACACTGCCGTCGATGACCCCGGCCAGTTTGTCGGTTCGCCGCTTCACGCCGTTTTCTTCAAGGCGAGTGAAACGGAACGGGGCCACCCCGCGCGATGAGGCAGCCAAATCGGAAGGCATGACGGACGAGAGCGTGGTCGGGGGCATGTGGTTTCGAGTCCTGAGCGATGGCGAAGCACGAACAACATCGGCCATCAATCTACCGTCCGCGATGGGGAGTTCAATTGATTCTCGGCGTTGAACCCAGACTTCCGCGTCCTTGAGAACTCGCTTGACCAGTCTGCGCGATCGGCAAAGCGAACGCGGCCCGCAAAGCCGTCATGGTTAAGGGGGCGCAATCAGAGCCGACCGACCCAGCCCAAGAGCTGATGCAGAAACGTCGCATAATCGCCGCCAACTTCGACGGCGTTCGCCTGCGGAGCCTGAGCCGCAACTCGCGGCACACCCCAATCGACCAGTGGGCCGACCCAATGCGGAGCGACGTCCGTTGCCAGGGCTGCCGTTCGTCCGCGTCCGAACTCGCCAACCACCAACAGTGGGTGCCGGTCGAGGGGTGTGAACGTGAACTCGTCGCCGTCGCATCGAACCGCGAAGCGTTGTGCTTCCAGTAACACGGTCGCGGCGAGCTTCGGAGTCATCCGGTTGAATCCGCCAATCACCGGCGGCCGCGAATCCCACGGCAACCCGGCCACGGCCGGATGCTCCGCGATCCGCCGCACGAGCACTGGCTGATCGCAGTTCATGCGATCGTCCTCCGACGCGATGCCCACCGGCAACGCATCGCCGACTGGCGTGCCATCCCAATCGCCGCCAAGTCCGTGAAACGACTCCCAACCGCCGATCATGATTAAGCCGGCTCCGCCAGAGACTTGTTCGATCAACTTGCGCTGCGCCGTCGCGTCCATCCGAGCCGCCGGATAGTCGCTGATGATGACCAACGCTCGCGGCGTGTCGAGCATCTCGACGGAAGCTCGTTCGTGACTGGGCACATAATCGAACTGCCAGCCCCAGCCGTGCATCAACCCGGCCAAGTACGCCGCCGCATCGCGCAAGTGAGTGTCGCCGAGGTACAGAATCGAATTCGCCATGATGAGTTTGCTTCCGCGCGGCTGGCTTGCTTTTTCATGCCGTGGTCTCTGGAGTAGGCACGCTACGCGGTCGAGCAGACTCGTTCAACGTAGCCGTCATCGCTCCGCGTGACGAGCCGAGCGTTGCTCCGACTGTGTTTTGAACAGACTCGCAGCCGCAGGGACTCCTCGGCTCGTCACGCGGAGCGATGACGGCTACGTTCCTGCGGCTTCGCCGAGATTTCAATTTCACCGTAAGGATCACTCATGCTTGTAGGCAGCGCGCTCGTCGGTCAGTCGGGTGGTCCGACATCGGTCATCAATGCGTCATTGGCCGGAGTCGTCGAAACGGCGCTCAAGAGCAAATCCATCCGCCGCGTGTTCGGGATGAGGTTCGGCATTGAAGGGGTGCTCGGTAATGTTTTGCTCGATCTTGGGGCTGAGCCGGCCGAGACCTGGAAGGGACTGCGGACCACCCCCAGCAGTGCTCTGGGATCAAGCCGTCTGAAGTTGAAGGACGAGCATTTCGCACCGGTGTTGAAGTGCCTGAAGAAATACGACGTCCGCTACCTCTTCATGATCGGCGGCAACGACACGATGGACACGATCCATCGCGTCGTGGAGTACGCTCGCAGCCACGGCCACGAGATGCGCGGCGTGGGCGTGTCGAAGACCGTAGACAATGACTTGTTTGGCACCGACCACACGCCCGGATATCCGAGTGCCGCGCGGTTTGTGGCTCTGTGCGTCCAGCAAGCGGGACTGCTCGCGCGGGACATGCAGCGAGTCGATCAGTTCGTGATTTTCCAAACAGTCGGCCGCAGCGCAGGTTGGCTTCCGGCTGCAGCCGCGCTCGCGAAATCTGACCCCGCTGACGCACCGCACATCCTGTTGCTGCCGGAGCGTCCATTTGATCGAGATCGTTTCCTCGCAGCGGTGCTGAAGGCTCACAAAAAGTTCGGCTTCGTGTCGATCGTCTGCGGCGAGGGAATCACGAACGCGGACGGTTCGCCGGTGAGTGCTTCGCAGACCCGCGACAAGTTCAACAACGTCGAATTCGGTGCGATGGGCGGAACGAGCGCGGCGATGCAGTTGCATCGGCTCATCAGCCAGGAGTTCGGCTGGCGCGGCGAATTCCAAGTCACCGAATCGCTGCAAATGTGTGCGGCGGATCGAGTCGTGCCGCTCGACATCAACGAAGCCTACGGCTGTGGCAAGCAAGCGGTGAAGCTCGCCGAGAAAGGGGACAGTGGCGTGATGGTCACACTCACGCGGGAATCGAAGCCGGGCCAACCGTACCGCGCCGGCTTCGGCACGATCCCGCTGTCCGAAGTGGCCAACCACGAACGCCCGCTGCCGGACAACTTCATCACTGCCGACGGGATGTTCGTGACGAAAGCGTTTCTCGACTACGCCCGCCCGCTGGTCGGTGAGTTGCTTCGCTTCACAAATCTCAAACAACAGAAAGCCAAGCCGTGAACTGAATGCTCGGCAAGATTGAACCACGAAGGCACAAAGACACGAAGGAGATCCTGGAGCCAGTCCTAACTTTGTGCCTTCGTGCCTTTGTGGTGAATCACTCCCCTAAATGCCCTTGAGGATTCTGAATTCATGAATGCTACCGACGAACGATATTCTCGATTTGCTCTCGTGCGAGACATGCTTGACACGCCGGAGATCATCTCGCGATTCAATCCCAATCAGGCGAACGAAGTCGCGGCCGAGGTCGCCAGCGTCGGCCGCTTGCTGCTGACCGGTGAAGGATCGAGCCGTATCTTTCCGGCCAAGAACGCGATCGCGCACGCGCGGCGACAAGGCTGGCCGCTGGAATTGCACACCGAAGCGGGACGACAGTCGAAAGAATACGACCTCGCGAATTGGGCCGTCTTCGCGTTATCAAACTCCGGACGCACGGCCGAGGTCATTGAGCTGTATCAATCGCTTCGCGAACAGGGGCATTCGCACCTCTTTAGCTTGACCGCCTTTCCCGGTTCCAAACTCGGCTCGCTGGCCCGGCGGGCCTTCGTGCTGTCGTGCGGCCCCGAAGGAGCCGTCGCTGCGACGAAGAGCGTCATTGAGCAAGCTCTGTTTCACCGCGCGCTGCTAGAGCACGTCGCGAAATGCCCGGCCCTCGGATCGCGCTTGCCGACTCTGAGCGATCAGTTTCGAGAAGCGCTCACGCTGCCGATTCCTGCGGAACTGGTGGCCATGCTCACGCAGGCTCGGACGATTTACTGGGCCGGCCGCAACGACGGTGTCGCCGAAGAACTGACGCTGAAGACGAACGAGATCACTCGCAAGCGTGCGGACTTTCTCGAAGGGACTTACGCGGTTCACGGGATCGAAGAGGTCATGGACCCCAGTGACGTCGTGATTTGGATTGATCCCTACGCCGGCTCGATGACCAAGTTCGAGGACGTGCTGGTGAAGGGGGTCAAGCTGACGGTGATCGCAGTCTCGTCGCAGCCGACTCCGTTCCCGACGATTCGCATTCCCGACGGAGGCGACCTGTCCGGCTTCGTGCAAATGGCCGCTGGTTGGAACCTGCTCGTCGAAATCGGCATCGCCTTGGGCATCAACCTCGACAAGCCCGAACGAGCACGCAAGGTCGGCAACGA
>CAMDPK010000273.1 GCA_945904015.1 Candidatus Kuenenia stuttgartensis
ACATGGGGATGACCTCCTGCGAGTCTCATGGGTTTTCCAAAACTCTCTGCCTCACCTTCGAGGCATCCCCATCTTTTTCCCCTCCCGCCTCCTCAAGGGGGAGCCACGCCTCTTTTCGTCCTATCGCCAACTCCGCGTGACGAGCCGAGCGTTTCGCAGGGTCCAGCTCATTTAAGAGATCATCAGCCTGTGAAGCGTTCGGCTCATCACGCGGGAGCGTGACGGCTACATAGCTCACCACCAGAACTCGGTGCGCAGGTAGCGCATCGCTTTGGACAGCATCACGGAACCGAGCGTGCGGTGGCCGCGGAAGATGCGGCCGAAGCCGGTCATGCCGGAACGGAGGCGGCCATCCTGGTTGTTGAGTTCGCAATGCACCACCAGGACGTTGCGCTGCTTCGGCGACAGGATGGTTGCGGCGGTCGCGATGTGTTCGACCGTGGCCTCAAAAGTGTCGAACGGCAGAGCACGCGCCTTTAAGATGACCTGCTGACCGGAAGAGACTCCGAGCACATCGTCCTCGCCGACGGCGATTTCGACTCGCGAGGTGGATGCGTTTTCGATCACGCAAATCGTCAAATCTTGAGTCGCCAACTGGCCGATCTTTTCGTGCATGCGCGGCGTCGCGACGACTCCGCTGACGGACGAACGGACGATGAGTTTTTCTTGTTGCGAGTTCAAGAATCGCAGTTGTTCTTGCAGTTGATCTTGGCGAGCCTCCTCGGCGGCGATCTCTTCGGGGCGTGTGCCGGCTTGCAGCAAATCCAATTGGCTTTCGGCGTCGGCGAGTTCTTGTTCGCGGCGGTCGATTTCGGCCTCGACGATGCGCAGGCCGTTGGCCTCTTTCACGCGGCGGTCGGCTTCCGCTTCAGCGATCTGTGAGCTGAGCACCGAGAGTTGCACTTGCTCGGATTTGAGCTGCACTCCGGCCAGAGCTTTCAGACGAAACAGCTTTTCGGATTCGGCGTAGTTCTGCTTCGCGAACTCCCATTGCGTCTTCGTGCGTTCGATCCGTTGGTCGATCGCCAGTAACTCTTGCTTGTAGGCTTCGCGAGCACGTTCGAGTTCCTGATGGCCGATCTTCACCCACGTCCGCAGCCGCGCCGCTTTGTCTCGCACGGCGGTGAGTTGTTCCGGTCGCGGGCCGAGCCGCAGCTTGCCGAGGTTTGCCTCGACGCCGCGCAGCTCCGCTTCCTTCGTCGAGATTTGCGTCTCCAAGTCGGGTGACTTGAGCTGCACCAGCGGATCACCCTTTTTGACGCGGCTCCCCTCTTCAATCAGGATGCGGCTGATGAAGCCGGTGACCGGCGCGTGGATTTCGTGGCGGTCGCCGGGCCGCACCTCGAAGTCGCCGGTGGCGTAGTGCTTCACCGGCACGATGAACAGCACGGCGGGAATCGCCGCCGCTCCCAGCAACCACACCATCGTCCGCTTGTGTCGTGTCTTGATCATGGCCATGCACTCGCTTTTGAAGAAACCTCGAAACACGCGTTTGAACGCGATCACGATCAGCAGGCTCGTGGAGACCACCCCCAACATGCCGAACTCATCGCTGACGTACTTGAGCATCCGCAGAAACACGACGTCCAAAAAGCCGATGGCGAACACCCATGCCATCGCTCCGTACCAGAACAGCAGGCGGCCGCGCGATTCCACCTTCGGACGAGCGGCTCCCCACAACCAGCAACGCAGGTGAGCCATCAGGTACTCCTGCGATCGCTTCCGCAGGTTCGGCAGGCTGAGCCAATCGCTGAGCAGGTAGTAGCCGTCCAATCGCAGCAGCGGGTTGAAGTTGATGGCTCCTCGCGCACCACAGACGGTCAGCACCACGAACGCCAGATGATTGATCAGGCAATCGGAGACCGTGAGCCTCCAGACAAACACGGCCGCGGCCCACAAACACAGATCGCAATAACCGCCGGCCGCCGTGATCAGCAGGCGTTTCCACTTCTGCGGAATCAGCCAAGCGTCCGAAACGTTGCAATACAGACAGGGCATGAAGAACAAGAGCATGACCCCCGTGTCGTGGACCTCACCGCCGAAGTGCTTGCAGGTCAGCCCGTGAGCGCATTCGTGCAGCGCGGTCGCCGCCGTGATGGCCAACCACACGAGCAACACCGTTTCCCAACGCCACGCATCCGTGAACGAAGCGGACGCATCCTGCCAATTGCTGGTCAGGATCAACAATGCGAAGCACATCGTCGCGATCGACACGGCCAAGAACGCGCGAGTCCACACCCAACGGATCTGCGGCTCCAACCAGGTGAAGAGCCGATCCGGATCAAACAACTGCAAGCGGTAAGCCAGCAGGCTTTGACGTTGATTGGGAGTGAAGTCCTCGTCGTCGTCATCATCCGCGATGCGTTTCGCGACCGAGGCGGATATCGATTCGGCCTCGGTCTTCGACGATTCGAGGAACTTGCGAGACTTGGCGACCTCGATGAAGTCATCGACGTCGCGTGCGGAGATCTCCTCGCGAAACTCTTTCTCAAACGCTTCCAGCAGCGAGTCGATGGTGGCGATGCCATCGAACTTTTGGAGCAGAAAGGCTTCACCGGCACCGATGCTGAAGTACTCGCGTTCGGTCGGCAGCTTGACGACGAAGTCCTCATCGGTCAGCCGCTGCACGACGGCATCGCTGCGCAGCTTCGGCAATGTTGCGGTAGACGTGGACATGATTCGGATCTCAGATTTCAAATCTCAGATTTCAAATTTGAGATCTGCGATTTGAGATTTGAAAGAATCTCGTCGATGTTCGGCCCGTCGAGCAGCACTTCGCGGCTTTCCTCTTCGGTCAGCAGATGCACCATGAACGGTCGCCGCAGTTGCAAACAGCGAGCGGCCCGGTGATGGCCGTCGATCAGCACATGGCCGTGCAAAATGTTTCCGTCCGCTTCGGGATACCAAATGTGAGCGATGATGCCGGGAAAGTCCGGGTTCACATGCTTGACGTGCTGCGGAAAGATGCGCGAGTTATCGACGCTGAATTCGACGTCGTCCGGTTCCAGCTCGACCGGCTGCCGGCCATCGCCCGTCAGTTCGCGAGCCTTGTCGACGTCGAACCGGTAGATGTTCTTCATGTAGCGAAATGTTTCCGAACCGCCACGGCAATGCGGACACTCATCGCGACTGCTCTTGGTCTTTGACGCAAGTCGGCTGCGTTTCTTGGTTGTTTTCTTCTTTTCCTTTATCGCCGTGGCCATGTCTGTGCTCCGATGATGACACTTGTGGAGATTTCACAACGACTGCGGAACTCTAGGACTTGGTTTCCGCGATGCCGGAGACTTGCTGAAAGATTCCAATTTCAGGCCTCAGCCTCGAGTCATCCAGGCCCGCAGAATCCCTACGACTGCCGCAAGTGGGTGAAGCTCGTCAGCGCAAAAAAACAGTGGTGAGTTTTGACTCGAAGTCAAAACTCACCACCGATGATGCGACTTGAATTTGTGAGCGGCTCAATCGGAAAGTCCGACGATCACCACCACCGTGCCGGTTACTTCTTGCACTTGACGTTCTTGTTGGCCTTCTTGGAGCTGCCGTTCTTCTTCGAGCTGCCGTTCTTGCACTTCTTGGAACTGCCGTTCTTCTTCGAGCTACCGTTCTTGCACTTCTTGGAGCTGCCGTTCTTCTTCGAGCTACCGCTCTTGCACTTCTTGGAGCTGCCACCTTTCTTCGAGCTTCCACCATGATTGCTGCCGTTGTCGAAGCAACAATACATCGCACTGGGGACGATGCGGTCTTCCAGACGGGTGATCTTGAAACGGGTCGTGCGGACGGCTGAGTCGGACATGTTTGGCTCCCTGAAAGTTTGAGTGAGAACTGAAAACTGAAAGTTGTTGCGAACAACCCAGCGTTTGGCAGGAGCCGTGCCAATCAGATTCGAGTCAAGGAACATTGTCGTAACTTGTGACTGCTGTTCAGACTTCTGAATGCGAACGAATTTGATTCACGCCTCGCATTGCGTTGCAGGAAACCACCCCTTTCAAGGTCTTTGATAATTGCTACAACCATTTCGATGACAGGGATTTGTCACGAACCGGGAGGGCACAGGGATGTTGCCGAGTGGCGTCTTGGACAAGTTCATTGAGCGGTGTCCGGCGGCGGTGATGGTGCGGGGGACTG
>CAMDPK010000274.1 GCA_945904015.1 Candidatus Kuenenia stuttgartensis
ACCTTGAAAGGTTCGTCATGAAACTAACCCTGATTCTGGCACTAGCCACTGTGATGATGATCGCATCCATCCGCATCCTTCGAGCCGATCCACCAGCGACAGCCGTGGCGGTCACGGTCGCGCTGATCAACAAGGCTTTGGTCGATGCCAAACCGCAAGCGACGGGCGATCGATTGGCGACGTTACAAGCTGCCGCGAAGGCTGTGATGCAGGCCCACCCGAACAATTGGCTGATCTCGACAAAACTGGAAGCTGTTCTTGATCAACCGGAAACCAACGTCAACAAGCAGGTCAAATCGCTGCAAACCGCCTTGTCCGAATCGGCCACGATTTTGAACTTCCGTATCAAGAATGAGTCCGACCTGCCTAAGGGGTTTCCCGAACCGTGCGCACTCGGTGAGATTCAGCTAAAGCACTACCCGTCCTATCGCCTCGCCCGTGCGCCATCCAAGAAAGACAACGCGTTCTTCACGTTGTTCAACCACATCAAATCCAACAACATCGAAATGACCGCGCCCGTCGAAATGCGCTACGACGAATCCGATCAGAAGTACCAACAAATCGACATGGCGTTCCTCTACGGCGCGCCGGATTGGGGCAAACTCGGCGACGCGGGCAAGGGCGTGATCGTGGAGGACATTCCCGCGATGTCCACGGTTGCCATCGGCCTCACGGGGGATTTCGATCCGAATGCTTCCACCTACATCGAGGCGTTGGAATCCTGGCTCGCTCAGAATGCCTCCGACTACGAACGTGACGGCAAGGTTCGCGTGATGGGTTACAACAGCCCGTTCGTCTGGAAGTCGCAACGGTTTTTTGAAATCGAAATCCCAGTCAGGAAGCGAGTGCGAGCCGCGGAGATCGCCAAGCCGTGAAGCTGCACGACACCATGACTGCGACATGCCACCTTCGACCGTCGTCGTGCCAACCTGGCAGCCAGGTGATGTCGCTCACATGAGGTTGAAAAGTTCTTGTGAATCGTTTGCTGGCGGGGGCCAATCGGTGTGGCATGAGAGACGCCGCACTGACCCCGACGCCCGGCCCTCGCCAGCCGTGTATTCCCTGAAGTGCGAGAATTGGAAACAGCATGATCATTCAAAAAGACTACAAGTTTTACGCCGCTCATCGCAACGAAGAGTTGGATGACAAATGCCGCAACTTGCATGGGCATCGCTACGGCGTTCGCTGCTACTTTGAAGTAGAGCGAACCGGAGCCATTAGCACTCTGTTCGGCGAATTCGATCAAAAGATCGAACCGTTTTTGAAGGCGGAATACGACCACGCGATGCTGATTCACGTCGCGGACTCACTTTACGAAACGCTCTGCGGACATACCGAGCGAACTGGTGAAACGCTGCGAATGAAATTGTTCGATGCGCCGACGAGCGTGGAGAACCTTGCTTACCAGCTCTTCACAGAAATCACGGAACTCGGCTTTCGTCTGAACCGCCTGGAGGTTCGCGAGACCGACACGTCCGTGGTGATTTACACCCGTGAAGATTGGGTCGAAGACAGTCGGCATCCACGTCGTCGCCACGACAATTCAGTTTGCCTTGGCAAACTCAATGTCAGTTCGATTCGAGAGGCTGAGACACCGGCTCGCGCGATTTCTTCAACCCATTGAAATTCTGAAAGGAATCCTATGTCGCGCCAATCAAAGTCCAAGGCGTTGTATGTCCTTGCTGCTGGAGTGTCGTTTCTGCTGTCGGTTTACCTCTGGTTTACCGGCAACAAGGACCAAGGTTTGTACGTTGGTCTGTGGGTGCCGTCGATTTTGTCGTTCGGCACGCTCATGTTGAAAGGAACGCCCAATGAGTGAAATGACACTCTTCATCGTGGGGCTCTTCGTGTCCGGCATTGCGATCGCAGCCACCGTTATTTCGGCCATCGCCTCGGACCATCCTGAGAAACGAAACTGAAAACTCCCCCAGTCGATCAGTCCGGACACCGCTGCTCGCCGAATGTGATGAGAGCGCAAGACATTCGGAAAGCTCAACCGCATGAATCGTCAACAAAGTCACGATTTCAGTCACAAGGAATAACCCATGATCGCCGCCGTCAATCAACATCTTGGCCAACCGTTGGCTCCTGCGACACCGCGAGCCATGACCATCGCGGTTAGCGGAGCATCCGGGCTTGTCGGCTCCGCGCTATCCAAGGCGATTGCCGATCGCTCTTGGAAATTGCGGCGTCTGGTTCGCGGTCACTCGAACCGTGGACAGGGCGAGAATATCCCTTGGATTCCGGAGTCCGGGTTAGTCAATTTCACCGGACTTAGCGGCGTCGATGCGGTCGTCCATTTGGCGGGCGACAACATTGCGACCGGTCGATGGACTTCCGCGAAAAAGCTTCGCATTCGTGATAGCCGGGTGACCGCCACGCATCGCCTGTGCAAGTCGCTGGCCGCGATGTCGAATCCGCCGCGCGTGCTGGTGTGTGCGTCGGCGATTGGCTACTACGGCGAGCGAGGCGACCAACCGCTCAGTGAATCGGAGCTTCCAGGCCGCGGTTTTCTCGCCGAGGTCTGCACACAATGGGAGCGAGCGACGCAACCCGCCGTCGATGCGGGCATTCGAGTCGTCAACTTGCGAATCGGCGTGGTGTTGTCACCAGATGGTGGTGCCCTCAAGCAGATGTTGCTGCCGTTTCAGTTCGGTCTGGGGGGGAAAGTCGGAAGCGGGCGGCAGTATTGGAGCTGGATTTCGCTGCCGGACTTAGTGCGCGCGATTTTGTTCGCTGTCGAAGACGAATCGCTGACCGGGCCGGTGAACGCTGTCGCACCAGGAGCGGTGACGAACGCCGAGTTCACTCGCGTGTTGGGGCAAGTGTTGCGGCGACCGACGTTGTTTCCGCTCCCTGGTTTCATGGCTCGGCTGGTTCTCGGCGAAATGGCCGACGAACTGCTGCTTGCCAGCATCCGTGTTGCACCTGAGCAACTCCAGAAACACGGCTTTGAATTTGAACATCCTGATTTAGAAACGGCCTTGCGAGCGGTCTTGCATCGCGAGCTGCCGTCACAGAAATGAGCGACGCCATGAGCAACTATCGACTGATCCGCGAGCAAACGATTGACCGGCCGCTCGACGAAGTCTTCGCTTTCTTCGCCGACGCACGAAATCTCGAAACGCTGACGCCACCGTTGCTGCGCTTTGAAATACTCACGCCCGGTGACATCGACATGCGAGTCGGCACGATCATTCAATACGCGCTGCGAGTTCACGGCTTGCCGATCCATTGGACAACAGCAATCACGGTCTGGAATCCGCCGTTTGAATTCGTCGATGTCCAGTTGCGCGGCCCGTATGTGATGTGGCATCACCGACACACCTTTGAAGCGGTCGGTCACGCAACGCGAATGATCGACGAGGTGATTTACCGTCTGCCACTCGGCTGGATTGGCCGGGCGATACACGGCGTGATGGTGAGACGAGACTTGAAAACGATCTTCGACTATCGCGAACAGAAGGTGAAACGGCTGCTGGAAACGGAGCCGAGCACAACCGGGAAAGACTCGGCCATGCCGCGAGTATTCGCCGGCTCGCGATAGCCCCGCGGGCATTCTGCGAGCCGTGGGCGAAGGCCCAGCGATTCATCTTCAGAATGCGGTCTTTCTGAATTCTCAAAAAATGTGAGTTAAGACACCGGAATCTTTCCGGTCTAAGTGGAGTGAACGTTTTGGATGATTTGCGAAACGGCGAATCAAGTGTTGATTCGCGTTCGTCGATCAAAAACCCCAGCAAGGAGAGTGTGTGATGTTGAATCGAAGGTTTTTCTTGAGTGTTGCGGCGATGGCCGCAATTGGTGTGGTCCAAGGATCGGCTGCGAATGCCGCTGAAAAGGACATCGTCACGACAGCGGTCGAGGCCGGCTCGTTTAAGACGTTGGCGGCGGCTTTGAAAGCCGGTGGATTGGTAGAGACTCTGCAAGGCAAAGGTCCTTTCACGGTCTTTGCGCCGACAGACGAAGCGTTTGCCAAGCTGCCAGCCGGAACGGTCGAGACGTTGCTGAA
>CAMDPK010000275.1 GCA_945904015.1 Candidatus Kuenenia stuttgartensis
GACACGGGTAAAACATCCGACGGCTCGATAACTTTCGACACGGTGGTGTGCTCCTGGAAAAGAAATGGGATGTCGTTCAACTCCAATTTCTCCCCAAGCACACCGCCTTCTTCAACTCACCTCATCCACAACATTTGACAATAACTCTCCAGCGCCCAGGCAAAGCTGTGAGGGAGCAGGACGTGAACCACACTCGGGGACGAAGGCCAGTCGGCACGGGCATCATTCCCACTCCAACGGGAGAGGGGTCACGATCGCACTTGCACCTGCAACAAGATGCTGCCGTCGTGCAACGCTCTCTCGGTGACGGTATGGCCCCGTTTTCGTCCTTCGATTTTTGCCTTCTCCACGGCATACATCTGAACGAATTTGTCGAGATGACTCTGGTCGCCCCAGCGGCCGGCGTAGTTATCGAACTGAACCGTCCCGGTCGCCGTGTCGATGACGGCAGGGTATCTCCAGCCGGGGAGTTGGACGAGAAGCCCTGTCGCCACGCCGCTGAAAAGTTTTGTCGTGCCGTGCGCAGGTTCGGTAAGAGCCAACCGATGACAAGCCGCAGCGACGGCAAATTGATCGTAAATCTTCGTTTGAATCTGCACGATATGAGACATGGAGTCGATGATCCTTTCTGGTGAAGTGACATTGGCAATCACAACGCGATGCGCAAGTGCAACGAAATTCCCCGCTTGCCCAAGTGACAAAAACCGTAACAGGAGGTGCATTGTGAGTGGGTTGACTTCTCGACGGCGTAGGCCTGTAAAAACTGATCGAGTTCCTGTTGCTGTCCCCAGCGACCGCCGAAATTGTCATAGTGCAATTCGCCGGTCTGAAGCTGACACACAACCGGAGCCAAGAACAATTGGCGCAGTTTCTCATTGTTGCCCTGTCGGTCCAGCCGCTGCGTCAGCGTGCGCATCGTGAGCCGCAGCAGGGCCTCAGCGTCCACAATGTTGTGGTGGCATGCCGCGAGCTGCAACTCCTGTCCGGCGTGTCACCGTTCTTTCTTTCCTGTCGAACTGCTGGCGAATTGATTGGACTCTCACATGACACGGCGAACGTGCTGCTCAAGGGACTCTGCCGAGAAGGCATCTTGGAAGAGATCGCGAAAGGTGGCATCACGGCTCGCGGCTCGCTGGCAACTCGCTGGCGATTCGTCGCGTCGATGGAGTGACGAGCCGGAAAAGTGTTTGGTTGATTGCGATACCTCGCCAAGATGTTTGTCGGTAAAGATCGCCCAGAAGGAATCGGAGCGTTGTACGATGCTCGTCTTCGTGGATGAATCTGGTGACGCGGGCATGAAGCTCGACAAAGGCTCGTCCGAGTTGGCGGTCTTGTTTGAAGACGGGGCCGAGGCGCAACGCTGCGATGACTCGTTCGCGGAACTGCGTCGGCAACTCGGCTTCCCGGCATCGAAAGAGTTTCGTTTCCATGGCGCGCGTGAACCGACTCGCCAAGCGTTTCTCTCGCACGTCAAACAGTTTGATTTCCAATTTGTGTCCGTGGTGTTGGACAAACGAAAGTTGAGCGGGCACGGATTCCAGTTCAAAGAGTCGGTCATCAAAGAAACGACTCGACTGGTGTTTGAGAGTCTGAAACCCAATCTGACGAACGCCACCGTCATCGTGGATGGATCGGGCGACAAGGCTTTCGATGCCACCGATTCGCAAACTCTCCCACGCACAAACGCCGAAGAAACGCGGGATTTCCCGACGTTTTCCGATCAAAGCGGGAGTGGATGGGAATCGAACCCACCTAGCGTCTTTTCAGACGCCACACTGGGTTTGAAGCCCAGGGCGGTCACCAGAGCCGCGTACACTCCCGAAGAGTTCGGAGCCTATGGATTCGGCTTGCGAGTCGCCACCGATGGGACTCGACTTCTCCGAGGAAACTGCGACTTCTCCGGGGAAATCGTGCGAGTTACGAATCGGAATGACTGACCAACCGCACGCCAAGTCATCGAGCACATCCGCCACGGTCGTCATCGCGGCACCTCTGGCAGAAGGACGACGCCTTGTCCGGCGAGACTGCGGATCTTCGCGAGCGGCACGAGCACCAGCTCAGAGGCTTTGCCGTCGCCGCCGAAGCATGACGAATACTCGCCCGACAGTACGCAGCGTCGCAGTGTGTCCGTCTTCAGCAGGAACATCTCGCGACCGACGACAATGGCCCACCATGTCGCCTGAGTCGCCAGCAGCCCGCTCGGCTGGCCGTTGTGTCGGATTTCGATGGCGACGCGCCCGCTCGGCTTTGTCTTCAGGTCATGCTTCACCTCGATATAGCATTGGAGCAGTAAGGCAATCTCGCGGGCGATTATTTCGGCAAGAAACCGGACGCGCCAGTCCAACGCCATGCTTCCTTCGTCGGATCAGTTCACTGTTCGTCTCTCCGTTGAGACCACTCGATACACTGGCGAATATTCGCCGTCCGTCCATGCCTTTCGAAGGAGCATCCTCTTGTTGGGTCGTTGGATCAGCTTCCTGGCGCTCGCTCTGCTGCTGGGCCTCTCTCGGAGAGTCCATGCGGAGGAGACTGACTTCTTCAAGCAACGAGTGCAGCCGTTGCTCGAACGTCGTTGTTACGAATGCCACAGCCATCGGGCGAAGGAGCTGCAAGGGGGATTGACGCTTGATTCGCGCAGCGGCTGGACGAAAGGGGGCGATTCGGGGCCGGCGATTGTGGTCGACAAGCCGGACGAGAGTCTGCTCATCAAAGCGGTGCGGCGCACCAGCAAAGACTTGCAGATGCCGCCCGACGAGAAACTCAAAGACGAAGAAATCGAAGTGCTGGTCGATTGGGTCCGTCGCGGAGCGGTCGATCCGCGCGAATCGCCCGACACCGAACGAGGCGGAGGCTCGTGGGCCGAAAAGCTCGCCGAGCGGCGGAAACACTGGTGCTGGCAACCGGTGAAGCGACCGGCGATCCCGTGGCGGACGCTGCCAGCGTCCGAACCGACGCTGGCAGCGTCGGCCACGGCGATCGACCGATTCTTGCTCGATCGAATGAACTCGGAGGGGCTACAGCCGTCGCGAGGCGCTGATCGCTGGTCGCTCGCGCGGCGATTGTCATTTGTGTTGACGGGGCTGCCTCCGGAACCGAGCGAGGTCGAGAACTTCGTGGCCAATGATTCGCCGGATGCGTTTGAAAGACTCGTCGATCGGTCGCTCGCGTCGCCGCAATTCGGCGAGCACTGGGCACGGCACTGGATGGACCTTGTCCGCTACAGCGACACGCACGGCTCCGAACACGATCCGCTGATCCCGCACGCTTGGCGATACCGCGACTATTTGGTTCGGGCCTTCAACGGTGACTTGCCGTACGACCGGCTCGTGCGCGAGCACCTCGCGGGCGACATGCTGGCACCCCGTTGGAATCCGACGCTCGGCATTAACGAGTCGCCAATCGCAACCGGCTGGTTTCGATTCGTCGAATTCTATCCGACGCCGATTGACGTGAAGAACGAGGAAATTGTCGTCCTCGATGCCCAGATCGACGCCTTCAGCAAGACGTTTCAGGGACTGACGATCGCCTGTGCTCGCTGTCACGACCACAAGTTCGACGCGATCTCGGCTCAGGATTTCGCCGCGTTGTACGGCATCTTTGCCAGCACTCGAACGACGATGCACCGAGTCAACGACCCGGTCACTCAACACGCCTTCGATCCGCAACTCATTGAGCTCAAGCGTCCGATTCGTCGCGCACTTGCAGAACTGTGGCGCGAGCAACTGACTCACTGGCCGACCGCGATCCTGGCCGCTCGCGACAAGGTTCACGAGCCAGATCCTCCGAAGCCGGCCGACAAGGACAAACCCGCCGCGCCGATCCCGCCACCATTCGCGCCGGGTACGCGCTCGCTCGAAGCGGAATCATTTCGCTGGCTCGCTGCCTTGCGAACGGCGAAATCGAAACCGGGCGAACCGCTGAGCGTGTTCGCGCGACTCGCCGTGGGGCACGTTTCCAACGTGCCCGCCGATCAAAAGGCCG
>CAMDPK010000276.1 GCA_945904015.1 Candidatus Kuenenia stuttgartensis
CGGGGACTCGCATCGGCGGCGGCGCTAATCGAGACCCATCGGAGCGGTCAACACGTTTCGGCATCGTGGACGGCTCCTCAAAACAACCGGCGCTCGACTTGATTGCCGTAGACTGTCCAACCGGAGTTCGGTTGTTCCTCGCGGCCGTAGAGTTCCAGATACGGTCCCGGACTGACCCGTTCGATGACTTCACGGAAGCAATAGGGATGCAGTGGCTGATGGCTCACGATTGCCGTGCCCCCCCGCTTAGCAGAATCCAGGTGTGGGCCTTGTCGAGGACATGGCGAACGAGCGGCAGATCATCGGGAGAGAATCGGGTGGACTCTTTCCATTCCGTGCCGTTGCGAAAGAGGCGTGCTACGGTCACGACGTGGCGTACAACCGTGCCCTGCTTCTTTCGCCAGACACGAGCCACGATCAGACTTCGACGAATTTCGTAAACCGGGCGACGGGCCATATCAATCATCCTCCCGTTGCTCGCGGTCTGACTTCACAGCAAAGCCAGCAAGATCTGCTCGCAACGTTTGGGGAAGGCATCCATCGTCAGCCAGAATTGCAGCCAGTACGCGACAGAGCTTCGCGAGATGCAGCACGTCTTCAGGTTTGAAGAGTTGTGCGACATGACCGCTGCGTGGCAGCATTCGGTAGATGTTGAATCGGTAGGTCCATCCTGAATCCGCGTCACCGGATTTCCAGATCGACGACACGAGTGGGCCAGCACCGGCCATTGTGTATGGTTTCTGAGTTCGCCTGGCTTTGCGGCGGTTGCGTTGTCGCGGCATGTGAGACTCGCACGGGTTCTTGAGATCCATTGGGCTTGTGAAAAATGGCGTGGAGAGCCATCACTCTCTCCACGCCTGCCTCACCCGGCATCGATCAATCCAGCCATTCTTCTTCCACCGCGATTTCGAGCAGACAATCCAGGGTTCGCAAGGAACTCAGGATGTGGTCCGCCCGACCGCCTCCTACCGTGATGTGGTAGTCGTGCAGCTCGCGATGGAAATAGTGGTTATGAATCGCGGTCAATGCCTCCCAGAACTCTCTGGTGATTCTTGGGTGAGCTTGTTTGTTTATGTTGTTGTTGTTCATGGTCTTACTCCCTGGTTGTGGTCGCCGCGTGTGACAGAAGGGCGCGTCAACCGTGTGTTGCCCCTCCGCGATGGTTAGCCATCGCGGAAAAGCCCAGTGAGAAAGATCCGGCTGGCGGACCAGCCGGTGAAAACCGAGGATCAACCTCGCTGTGAACCGGTCATGCTTTAGTACTCTTCCGGAAGCAGGATGGTCGTGACCGAGCGGTCCCACTCAGTGATGATCCAAAACTTGGAACCACCTTGCGTGGAGTACTGAGAGAAGAGCCGAAAGCCGTGTTCCAATGCGGCTTCGTTCTCCTTCCAGTCATGCTCGTCCAGGTCTCCCCAGTCGCCGGTCTTGTGGCGAATGAGGCCCTGAAACACTTCGTCCGGTGATAAACCGGAAATTGCTCCAGGCGTGATCACAACTTGTCCTACCGGGAATTTCCCGTTGGTCTTGGCGTCGATCATGTCTTCATCTTCCTGATGAAGTACCGACCGGATTGCATCCAGTCGGCACGTTGCTCATTCAACTACTCGATTGCTTCGGACTCGTGAGCTGGCACTTCTTGCTCGACGATCCAAGCGAACGCCCAGTCCGCAGCCTTCTGAACAAGTGGCAGGTCGTTTCGCCCGAATTGGGCGGACTCGCTGTACTTGTCTCCCTCCTTGTAGACACGCACGATCTCGGTGTTGAACCAGGCTCCGTTCTCTTGCGAACGGTTGGCCCAGATTTTCACCCTGATTCGTCCAATCGAGAGGGTCTTTACCGGTCCATTCTTCTGTGCCATAAGCACTCCTTCTGTGTTGTGAGCGCGAGTCGCTGTTGCTGCAGGCCGACTCGAACTCGGTTTGTCTCGGCGCTGGCCCCAATGACCAGCACCACTCATGTCAAACGAGTTCGTACGGAACTCGTTTGGAATCGCTACATGATCCAGGCTCTGAAAAATGCCAGAGCGAAGACCACGAAACCGACGACCAAGATGACCGCCGAGACACGAGCCTTCTCGATCGCTCGATCCAGTTCGTAGTTCCGTCTGTACTGGCGATTCCAACCAGCACGGTGTTCTCTCTCGTCTTGTTTCGATCTCATCGCGTTTGTCTCCCGTAAGAGAGTCGGCAATCGACTCTGTTCAACCATGCGCAACGAGCCGTGGCCCGTTCCGAACGAATGAAGGTCGTATGCCCGCGATGGCGATTGACGCCTTTGAAAACACCTCCGATGTTGTCTCGTTGTTTTTCCCTGCTCCTGAGACGTGGAGCGATGAAACCCACTTGAAGGGAGTCGTGACCTCAGCCGGTGCGCACCTCCTTTCCAGAAGCCGATGCGATGAGCGGCAACAGTTCCGGGATAGAGACAACTTGGATGCGCGTGCCGCCAGCGTCAGGCATCTGTGCGACCGCGTCGCGAATGCGATCCGCCTTTTGTGGCAGGACCGTCACTAGAGTGATTTCAAAGCGTCCGGCTTGAATCAGTCGTCGGAACGCTAAGTGCCGGAGATGATCGCTGAGATCATCACGGACAGACTGAACAACTCGGTCCCAGCGGCCGTGTTGACCGGCATCCACGCGAGCCAGACCAATTCGACCGGTCGCTTCGGGGTCAAAGTAATAGCCGGTGGGAAGTCCAGGACGGTGCAGATCGGGAAAGTTTCGAGCGATGTCGGCGGCAGTGAGTCGGTGTCGTGGCCGGTCCGACAAGCAGCAGAAGTGCAGCAAAGCAAGAGCCCGAATCTTGGCCGTCTCGGATAGAGGTCCGATGCGATCTCCGGTCAACCCACAATGTTCAGCGCCGAGTTCGGTCAGATGCCAGTAACGCTGCTGACTGTGCAGCGGTGCTGAATCCACCAGTGAGCGCTGCCGACACACACGCAGCACCTGCTTGACGCTACGAATGTCGCAACCACTGAACTGCGGCAGTTTGGCCACGGCCGTTGATACCGTGAGCCGATAGCGAGCGAGGTGCGACAAGAGAGCGTCGATGGTCTCATCGGTGATCGGGATCTTGTGTTGGGTAAGCGTGGGCATCAGGTTCACCAGAGTTCGTAAGGAAGGCTGAGTTCAGCGCAGTATTCGTGAAAACTTTCGACTTGAGCGGGGCTGTAGCGACCCGCCGATTCAATCACTCGCAAAATGCGTCCTTGCTGGTCTTGCAAGAACGCATCCGGGTCTTTGATCCGGTAACCGGCTTTGGGAAGTGCGTGTTCGCCAACCCAAACAGCGGCAGGATGCGAGGCTTGGTTCCGATACCGGACAAACACGTCGGCGAGACGCAGGTCGTGATCGCGGTGTTCTTGATGTGGAAGTCCACGGGCGGTGCTGCCGAAAAGACCGGCGGCAAGCGGGGAAGCAACGCAGACATCAGTAGGCAACGCAGGTTGATTCCAACGGTGCCGAGCATCGTCGGAGACGGTGCGCGAATCCGGTTCGTTGTCGCCTGGTTGCCAAGCGAACAAAGGACTGTCGGCCTGCAAGGGCGGATGGGCATTGATGCGATGCAATTCCAGCAGCCTGGCTTCTTCCAAACGACGAAGTCGGCGTTGTGCAGTTTCCGTCGAGTGCGTCATGGGCCACCACACACTGGCAACTTGACGCACACTCAGCATTCGCACTCGACGAGTGAGTGTTTCCAACAGTTCGTGATCACGCGGGGTGAGTGTCATGGTTGCTTCCCTTTCCGGCGCGATCCGTCTTGCGGAAGCGTTTGCTGGAATTGGCGAAAGAGGTCGTCGATGTCACCGAGTTCCGCTTCGGGCAGCGAAGTCGCTCGGTCGTCGCCGATCACTTCTTCCGTCCACTTCGGGCCAGCCGCTTTC
>CAMDPK010000277.1 GCA_945904015.1 Candidatus Kuenenia stuttgartensis
AGCGGGATGTAAATGTCGGCGTTGTAGTCGCGGCCCTCCAGACTGCTGCCGATCGAAGCCGAGGGCATGCGACTGGCCGTCAGGCCGACGACGACGTAGAAGTCATTTTCGATTCGGACCGCTCGTCCGATGGGGTCTTCGTACGGAAACAGATGCTTGGCAGTCTCGTTGCCGATCACGCAGACGTTGTCGCGGTCGGCCCCGTCACGGTCGGTGATGAATCGTCCGCGTTCCATTGCCAGGTGGTTGATGAAAAAATAATCGGACGTGCAGCCGATGAAGCGCACGTCGACGGTGCGATCCGAAAATCTCGCCTCTTTGTGGATGTCGCGCATGGGCACGGAACGAATGATGGTCGGGATCATGCGGATTCGCTCGAAGTCATCGCGAGTGATGCCGTACTCGATGAAGAACGCTCCCATCGACTTCGGGCCAACACTCGCCGGCTTGACGCTCTTGATGATGATGTTCGTCGCGCCCAGATCTTTGATCTGCTGCTGAGCCTGATAGCTGACCCCTTCTCCCAGCGCGACCAGCCAGATCACGGCGGTGACACCGATCAAAATGCCGAGCATCGCCAAGCCAGCTCGGAGCTTGTGCAGCATCAGGCTTTTGAAGCCGTTCAGAAATGTGCGAATGAAACTGTTGAGCATCTTTTAGGGTGCGGTGTGTCAGCACCGCTTTGGATCTGGCTTGGGAAATTCCAAAGCGATGCCGACACACCGCACTCCAAAATTATTGGCCGCCCGGCGCTGCCGACGGGCCACCGGGACCGCCACCGCCGGTTTGCATCGACTTCATCATCTTGGCCATGCGATCGACCATGACTTTCGCCTCATTGCGATCCACGAAGCCGTCGCCATCGGTATCGTGCATCTCCCAGCGTTGCTTCAAGAATGGGCTCGCTTCGTCCTTGCTGATCTTGCCGTCACCGTCCATGTCTTGCTTCATGATTTCGGCCACGGTCGGCATATTGAATCCACCGGCGGCCTTCGACTGACCGCCACTCGCCGCAGCGTGAGCGTTGGCTACAGCGCCGGCTGGCTTGTCGTCATTCGTGACCTTTTTCTCGCCGCCAGTCCCCTTTTTTTCCGAGCCGTTCGGATCCGACTTCAGCGCGGCGGCACCGAATTTCTTGTTCGGATCGCCTTCTTGCGGACCGGTGCGTGGCTCTTCTTTGCGAGCTTCTTCCACCATCGCCTTCGGGTTGAGCAGAACGATGTCGCCGTCTCTAAGTCCGTCTTTGATCTCGAAGACCTTGTCGTTGGTCAGTCCGACGGTCAGCGGGCGGCGTTCAAACTTGTTTGGACCGTTGACGACCCAGGCGTTGAACTTACCACCTTGCTCGACGACGCAACTGACCGGCACGGTCAGGATGTCGTTCAAGTCGGCGATTAGGACTTCGACTTCGGCGGTCATAGCGGGCTTCAAGCCGTCGGCCTCGCCGCCGATTTTCACGATCGTGGCGTACTCCTTGAGATTGGCGTTCATCCAACTGCCCGGTTCGGGCTGATTGGCGATCGAGATGATCTTGCCTTGGAACTCGCGGTCGCTGATTTTCACGCTCGCCGGCATTCCAACTTTCAGCCGTTCGACCTTGCTCTCATGCACGGTCATCTTGACCTGCATGTTGCTGAGGTCCGGTAGCCGCAGGATCGTTTGCGATTCGCGGACGGTTGCCCCTTCCTCGATTTTCACGCCGGAAGACCCACCCATTCCGCGGCCTCCGCCTTGATCGTTGGCATAGATCACGATGCCGTTTTGCGGAGCCTTGATCTCGCAATTCCCAAGCTGCCGTTCCAGCCGCAGCAACTTGCCCTGTTCCAATTTGAAGGCCGCTTGCTCGGAGGTCACGAGCGCCCCGGACGCCTCGCGTTTGGCTTCGAGTTCTTTCAGCATTTTCCTCCGCGAGAATTTCTCGAGCACATCCTTGGCGGTCCGGGCTGATTGGAGTTCCAGCTTCGACCGCTCGACAGCAAACTCGTCCGCTTCGACTTGCAGCGATGTCGTGAAGCCTTTGCGAGACATCTTCCGTGTGTGCTCAAGCAGATTTTCCGAGCTGCGCAGATTTTCCTGAGCGATGCTGATCGTCGCCTCGGCGCTCTGCAGATCTTTGACGAACGTCCCTTCGGCATACTCTTGAACCGCGATCTCGGCGGCACCGAAATTCTCTTCCGCCTGAATCCTCGAAGCGGTGGCTTTACCCAGATTGATCTGTTGGACCCTGAGTTGGTCTTCAATCGTCGAGCTATCCAGCGTGACGAGCAATTCGCCAGCCTCGACCTCGGTGCCTTCGGGGACGATCTTTAGAATCGAGGTGCCGCCAGCGACTTGGCATTTCACTTCGATGTTCTTCGCGCTCTCCATGTTCCCCGCCGCGACCACGGTGACCAGCAGCCGGCCTTTCGCAACGGTGTGGGTCAGTGCTCCACCGGCGTTGACCGCGGAACCGCCGCTTGAATTCAAGTCGGTGCCCCGACCTTGACCGTACAACTGCCAGCCCAGCAGACCGAGAACGGCGACGATCGTCCCAAAGACAGCCAACTTAGCAAACCCGCGCGTCGGTCGTTCGCGACGAAAGTTGTAGACCATTTCATCAGCGGATGGGCGAGTTTCGGAGTTCTCGGACATGGCACCTCCTCGGCAGGGGGGGAGTTTCGTTTCGTGGCGATGAGCCGGTACGACGCAGGTCAGGTGGGATTTCAAAACGCCGTACAGCACTCGGAAGGTCGACCAACGCACTGCGCCAAATTTCGGGGCAGATGGTCGGGAGGGATTATCAGCCGGACTTCTCAGGGTTTCAACAGGCAACGATGCGCGGGCCGGCAAACACTCCCTGAAAAATGATCGACGAAAAATGAAAATGGCAAATTTTGCGCGTCCCCTTTTTGGATTCGCCTTTGTTCATTTCTCATTTTCTCTCTTCCCGTCCGGCACTTCCCGCGCAGCCGAGACCGCCTGCACGTTCAAAGTCCGTGGCGCGGCCGGCTCTTTCCGATGTAGCGGCCACCAGCGACTTTCCTCGCGCGGTTCCGGCTTCTTCGGCACAGGCTGCTCTGTGTCTGGCCCCATCGCCGGGTCGCGTGGAGCAGGCGGAGGCGGAGGCGGTAACCCGGGATTGGTTGCCGCCTCTGAACTTCCACTTGTCGCGCCCTCCGCATCGAGGTCTTTGAACCATTGCTCCGGAATCGACGGCGGCAGCAGACATTCGTCCGCCCCCATCCGTTCCAACTGGTCGAGCGGCTGGGCGACCCACAGGCCGTTCTCGTCCAACTGCATCACACCGAGATCGCGGATCAGCGTCATGTGCGTGGCGTAGTACGCCAGCCAGACACTCATCACGTTGTTCTGCACGCTCCGCAAGTCCGACAGCGCGTCCAACAAGTCGCGAGCGGCCGTCGGGCCAAACTGCTGAGGGGCCGCTCCGGGGGCGGCGGGAGCGACCGGCTTGTTCAAGTTTTCGCGTCGTTCATCGACTCGACGAATCGCGATCGCCATGGCTCGCCGCTGAATTTCCAGATTGGCTCGATGTTGGTCGAGCTGACGAAGCCGGCCGCGCAGTTGTTGATGCACACCATCTTCAAATTGGATGAGCCGACGACGCGCCTGCTGATACGAAATCAACTGCGCCCGATAGATATTTCGCTCGTTGAGCCGCGTGAACGGTGCGTCGAACCGTAGACCCGCCCGCAGATTTCCGGTCGTGTGTGTGAACTCCGCCGGATTCACGCCCGTCGTTCCAACGTCGCCGCTAATCACAAGATCGAGTCCCGACTCCAAGGCGTTGGCATTGAACTCAATCAGCCGCCAGGTATCGA
>CAMDPK010000278.1 GCA_945904015.1 Candidatus Kuenenia stuttgartensis
CAACTCCTGCAACTCGTCCACGGAATGATGCTCCACAACAGTCATGCCCAGCCTCCTGCCATGTTGACGGTGATCAATTCATGGCTTGAGTCTGCGCAAATCCCGTGCCGTAAGCGGCGCGCGGTTATTTATTGGGAACCGGATGAGAAACGTGCCGCGCACGTTGATTGCATGGACGAGATCAAATCGTTTGACCGGCGTGTCGAGCGTACCCGCCAGAAAAAGTGCGCTGGCGTTGTTGACCAGGATGTCGATTCCGCCGAACGCTTCGACGGTACGTTGCACCGCTGAGTGAATCTGTTCTTCGATTCGCACGTCGCACAAACAAGCCAGCCCGTGGCCACCCGCGGCATTGATCTGCTCGACCGCCGTGTGAATCGTGCCGGGCAAACGAGGGTCTGGTTCGGTCGTCTTCGCTGCGACAGCGATGTTAGCGCCATCGCGGGCGGCACGCAGAGCAATCGACAAACCAATGCCACGGCTGGCACCGGTGATGAACAGCGTCTTGCCAGCCAGGCGAGGCATCGACCCGCTCTTCCTTCGATTCAGAGCTTACAGCAATTCCCGAATCTATTGGTCGGTCTTCAGCGCTTGTTTCTTGTTGTCGAGTTGGTACAGCGGCAAGTAGCGGTAGTAGACCTCCAGCGTCAGCGCATGAATGCTGGTTGACATGACTGGGCCAGCGGAGTGCCCGATGGGAGCCCAGCTTCCGGCGGCGCAGCCCTCTTTGACCTGGGTCGAAATCAGATGTCGGCGCGCGTTGCGGTTCCAAGTGTCCCATTCTGGTCCAGGCAGATTGTGCATCACCTGTGTCGCGTAATACAGGAAGTACGAATCAGTTTTCGCACCTCCCAAGTTGTCCATGACGTAGTTCATGCCTTCCACCATCGCGGGGTCGGTGCGCTTCATGCCTGAGTACTGGTTGCAGAGCAGGCCGACTGCGGACATCGCCGCTGACGGTCCCGATTCGGGCATGTATGAGAACAGTCCTCCGGACTTTCCTTTGGCGACGAGGGCCAAGAACTTCTTGGACTTGGCCAGCGTCTGAGGATTCACCGGCAGTCCAGCCATTTGAGCGCTCTTCAGCCCCATCAACTGCCATCCGACCACCGAGGTGTCGCCGGAGGACTTCTGATTTGGCTGGTAATGCCAACCTCCCGTCGAATCGATTTGCGCGTCCTCAATGAATCGTACGGCTCCCAGAGCGACAGGCTTTAGCTTTTGGTCTTTGCTTAATCCATAGGCCTCGCAGATGGCAATCGTCGCTAATCCGTGTTCATACATGGGCTGTGCGGCCCCTTTGAACTGCCCCGTTTTGGGGTCCTGGTGCGAGGCCAGCCAGAGCAGTCCTTTGCGGATGACTCCTTGGTACGGCCCTTTCGATTCGTGTGTCTGACCGGCGGCAAAGAATGGCAACAGGCCGAGCGCCGTCGCAGCCACTGGATAGTCCGCACCCGACCTGTGCGCGTGGGCCGAACAACTTGGATCCTTGCATTGCTTGGTGAAATCAATGCATCCCCAGCTTCCGTCCGCGTTCTGATGACGAGCCAACCAGTTTGTTGCAGCGGCGACCGCTCGTTCCGAATCTGCCGTTCCGCCACCACTCGCCAGCATCGCCTGCCGAGAGCCTGAGCCGCGGTTGTTGAATCCGCCTTTGTCAGTGTCGCCAGTTCCGCCTCCGACCCCTCCGGGGCCACGTACGGCGGGGCCGGCACCAATCGCGTTCACATCAAAACCGCCTAGGCCACCGAAGTTCGCACCCGCCGCAGTGGTGCCCGAAGCTTCCGTGAAGTCGGCTGAATTGTCGTTGAATTGCGCGTCCTGTTCGATGGTGGCGGCTGGCGGTTCGGTCAGCGATTCGGTGTTGAGGACTGTTGGCTCGATCGGCGTTTCGCCGACATCGAAATGTGTGATCGGCGTTTCTTCGAGGGCTTGGTCCACCTCGGTGTCGAAGAACACCACCTCTTGCAACAGCTTCTTCGCGTGCGGCGCACCGATCGCAACACCCAAGACCACGAAAATCAACAAGTGCATGAAGACGCTCACGCCCCAGAATTTGCCATTTTCCTTGAACCAATTCGTGACGTTGGTTTTGAATTCTTCCGGTGTGGGAATCGCGGATTTCAAGACATCAAGAATCTGCATGACGCACCTCAAGATTTGAATTCCCGACGGTCAGCCGGGGTCAGTACGAGCCAAAGCCACTTAGGATTTCCGTAGACTCAAATCGTGACTCCGGAGAATTCGGAACATACTACGAGCGACTGCCGTTCGTGGCATCCCCGAACGGTGAATTTGTGGAGGGATTGGGGAGTGTTGCCGGCCGGGAGTCGGTGTCCGCATCCGCCATTTCTTCCCATTCCGCAAGGGCTTCGCTGCGGTTCAAAGCGGAGGTTTCCGAATCCGGCGCTCCGTTTTCCAGCCAGCGTTCGATGGCCGCGTGATCTGGCGGCGCGGTCGCATCCAGACTTTGGTTGACAGACGGTCGAGTCCGTTTCCAGGCGACTCCGAACACGACGACCGCTCCGGCCACGATGAGCCACTGCCAGAGATATCCGTCATTTCGTTGTCGGCGCAACGCCGATCTCGTCAAGTTTTCTCGCCAGTGCAGCCGGCCGATGAGCAGCGGAGCCCAGCGTTTCTTGCCCAGCGCATCTTCGTAGGTGAACTGCTTCAAGAAGTAGCCGACGAACGTGGCCTCTTCGTGAATGCTGGGCTGGATCGCCAGTTCGGAGGGCTTGTCGTAGAAGATCAGGCAATACAACCCGGTACGGGACTCATTGGTGACGCCCCAGGCTTCATAAACTTGCTTTGCCCCCGCCGAATTTTCTTCGGGGTCGTGAGCGAGGGCACGCCGCAGGCTGACCTTCAGGCCGATCAACTCGCCTCGGTATTTCTCTGGAGCTTCAGCCAGATGCGTGAAGTACAGATCCTTGCGCGACCGTTCCCACAAATCGTCGAACGACTCCGTCATGCTCCAACGCATGAGCTTCCAGTAGGCCGGCATCTCTTCTCGCGCGAGCGGCTCTTTGTCGGTGACGGCCTGGAAGAGGTACTCGGCCTGAGAATGTTCGAGCGGCTGCTGATCATTCGGGCCGCTGACGAGCGTTTCGTCGTTTTTCTTTTCCGCCGGTGCCGAGTCTGCGTTTGGCTTCGCGGTTGCGGCCGCGTCTTCGGGGACATCATCGGCGATCCACTTCCACATCGCCGGATCGCGCGTCCAATAAATGAGCATCGTGACGACGCCCAACAGCATCACCGTTCTCACCAACCGGGACATGTCGCGGCGAGGGAATGAGTTCGGGGATCGTGAGGAACGAGTGGACATGATGGGCTACGGCTGCGCGTCCGCGGGAAGCTCGACGAAACTGAGTTTGGTGAGCTTTTCGCCGTTGGGCAATGTCTGTTTCGTGCAGACATCGACGATCTTCATCAGCTCCTCGTAGCGCAGTTTGGAACCGATTTGAATGATGACCTGATCGAAGGGGCTGTTCGCATCGCTGAGCACGGCCTTCAAGCGGCCATCCAGAGCGGAGACGCCCGCGACGTTCCCTTCGCCGATTGCGAGAGTTTGAATTCGGCCGCCGGGAGTCGAAAAGGCCGAGATCACGAGCGTGTTGATGGCCTCGACCGCGCTGCGATTGTTGTCATCGTTGCCAGCCTTCTCGCCACCCTGCACTCCCGCGACCGGCTTTGGCGGAGGCAGTTTCAGATTGATCTGTCCTTC
>CAMDPK010000279.1 GCA_945904015.1 Candidatus Kuenenia stuttgartensis
GTTCGTCTCTGGCTGTCCGTTGCTGGTTCAACGCCGACCGTCGGCGGCTTCATGTTCGGAACCCTTGCGTCCGTTGCCGCCGGCGTGACGGTCAGTACGGTGCGGTGGCTCGTGATCGACACGATTCATCGTTGGACGGGGATTCGGCAACCACCCTGGAATTTCGCACGGTTGCAGGACAACGTTGGCGCGTACAACGTGCTCAATGACATTCACTACAAGTTCTACTTGTTCCACGCGAACGGACTGATCTCGCTCCTTCGGTTCCGTAGACTTCCACTCAAAAGCGGGAAGAGAAATCCGAAAGGGCTTGGAGCACAGCGAGTTAGATTGTCACAGCGGACACTCTCAACTGTTCCACAATTCGCGGAGTTTCCGCAGTTTTGGTTCCCGTATCAAGCGTTCTGTGACAAGTTAGTGACAACGCTTCCTAAAACCGCGTGGCCGAATGAGTGACTTCGGCAACTGAGAATGACGAAGTTTGGGGCCGCCTGCGGAGCGTGTGGCCAAGGCAATCCGCGACACGAAGACGCCTGATTGGAAGCTCTCGACGTGAGCCGATCAGACAGTCGCCGTGATGGCGAAGCGGCCGGTATCGTTGATGGCTTGGATGCTCCCCACCGGACACATAGCGCTGTTCAGCGAATGTGTCAGACTCCACCCTCATAACGAGTTGCAAAAATAGCATGACGGCCAAGATTTTCCACCCACTGCTCTCGATGATTGCCTCCGCGAGTAACAATGAACTGGCGCGGCATGTCGAATTCCTCAAGGAAGAGAACAAGATTCTGCGGTCTCGCATTCCCGGCCAGATCCATACCAAGCCGGACGAGCGGTCGCGGCTGGTCAAGTTGGGGAAAACCTTGGGCCAAGGGATCGAGGAGCTGATCACGTTGGTGGCACCGTCCACGTTTTATCGCTGGTGCCACGAAGAGGAGTCCGGGAAAAAGAAGCCGAATCCGAAAGGGGGACAACGCAAGCCGCGAGAGATTCGCGAGTTGGTCATCGAAATCGCGAAGACGACGGGCTTTGGTTACACGCGGATCATCGGCGAGTTGCGGAAGCTCGGAATCAAAGGGATCAGTCGGCAGACGGTTCGCACGATCTTGAAGGAAGAGGGCCTCAAAGTTGGACCTGATAAGACTTCCGATTGCTGGGACAACTTCATCAAGCGTCATACGGAGACATTGTGGGCCGTGGACTTTTTCTCAATCAAGACGGTCACGGCCACCGGCCTACGGGACATGTATCTGATGGCGTTCCTGTGCTTGAGCAGTCGCGAAGTGATCGTGTCGTCGTCTACCGAGCACCCGAACTCGGCTTGGGTGGTTGACCAGACGAAAGAGTTTCTCGATCAAACCATGACTCGCGAGCAAAAGCCGTCGATCGTGATGCACGACCGGGACACCAAATTCACCAAGGAATTCACGGCGACGCTGAAAGCGAAAAACGTCCGCACCAACGTTTTGCCGGTGGCCTCGCCGAACCTCAATGGACGTGTCGAGCGATTCATTCAGACGATCAAATACGAGTGCCTTTTCAAGTTCATTCTTTTCGGAAAACGGCACTTGGATCACGTCGTTGCTGAGTTCGTGGACTACTACAACGGCAAGCGTGCTCACATGGAGCGCGATCATTTACCACCAATCCGCAAGACTCCTGATGATGTCGTTAGTCTGGCACGGGACAAGATCGAAATTCGCGGTTACGTCGGCGGCCTCGTGCAGTCGTTCGAAAGAAAAGCGGCGTAGTTAGACGGCACGAACTGCGTCTCTCAGTTCCGTGCTATGCTGAGTCGCGACGAATGCAGAGCGTGTCCAACGCCAACTTCGGTCCCTTGATCGCGTACCTCGTGCCGGGTGCGACAGCGCTTTGGGGCATCAGCGAATTCGTCCCGCCGCTGCGATCGTGGTTCGCCATCGTTCCGTTGCAAACACCGACGATCGGCGGCTTCCTCTATTTGACGGTCGCCTCCATCGCGTGCGGCATGGTCGTGAGCGCCATTCGCTGGGTGGTCGTGGATACCTTCCACCGCGTCACGGGGCTGCCGCTTCCGGCTCTCGACTTCTCAAAGCTCGGCCGAAACGTCGATGCGTTCAACCTGCTCATTGAGATTCATTACAAGCATTTTCAATTTTATGCGAACGAATTCATCGCCCTCGCGATCGCCTATGCCAGTTACCGGATCAAACATGGAAGCGTCTGGCCGCTCGGTTGGCTTGATGCCGGCTTCGTCGCAACTGAAGCCATCTTTTTGCTGGCCTCTCGCGATACGTTGGCGAAATATGACCTACGGAGTCAGCAGTTGCTAAAGCCAAAAACGAGATCACACGGAGCTTGATCGACGCTTGGCCTTTGTCGTTTTCGTATTGCTCTCAGCCGCAAGCGTGCCTTCCAACTCTGACCAAAGCCGGCTGAGTGGGACGCCTAGAGCAATTGCCAACTTGTGGGCGATTCCGATGCTGACTTGAACTTTGCCGCGTTCGATCGAACTCTGGTATGTGCGGTGAATTCCGGCACGATCCGCGAACTCTTCCTGCGAAATCCCGCTTTCCTCGCGGTGCCGCCGCACAATCGCCCCAAAAAGCGTTTCAATGTTTCGTTGCATGAACTGAGAGTTGCAAGTCTCAGACGATTACGCTACAGACGATTTATCGACAGACTATCGTCTACATTCTGTCGCACACGAAACCCTCAAAAGGAGAGCGATCATGGCCAACGGTGGAAGCAAACATCCGACAATTCCTCAGCAAGATTCGAAGACAGCGGGACAGACCGCGTCGGAGCAAACCAAGAGCGACAAGAAGTAGTCCGGTGATCTGCGTCGGCTCGACGCTGAGCCTGACCGACACACGAAGTGTCGGGACAGGCTCTCTTTGTTTCTGGAACAGTCCAAATCCCGTCAGCGGTGGTGACGGCCGCAAACGAGGCTCATCTCTTGTCAGTAATCAGTCGGCAGCAACGCGGTGATTGCACCACCCGAACCGTCTTCGATGAACCAGAGTTTTTCCGGTTTGTCCGCTGACTCGAAGACTTGCAGATAGTCGAGTCCGCCATGTTTCACGGCTGACTCCTGTAAAACCTGCAAGCACGCGAGGATCATCTCTTGTCCGTACATCTCGATCGCGGCCGGAGTCGCGACGAGCGGCTTCGTTTCGCTCGGCATGAACAGCTCGCACGACGCGGGATCGTCGAGCGGAATCTCCTGCGGTTGAAGAGTCGGGAATGCAGTCACGGTGGCAGAGTTCCACAACAGCGTTGCCGCGTCAATCTGTTGCTGATGGGTCGTTCGTAAAAACGCTCTGCATCCAGTGCAGAGCGTTTTCCTGAAAAGGGTTGTCCTGGTCGCATTCAGACGGCCAGTTGCATGAGCTTGGCGACTTTCTGGTCGGCCTCGACGCGATCTCCGGCATACCGGAGCTTGACGTTGAGGTGTGTCAGAACATCAACCAAATTCCAAAGCGTGAAGGGCTTGCCATCGTGGCCGAGTTGCTTCACAGCCCGCTCGATCGTGTCGCGAGGCAGGCTGTGTAGACTCAGGAACTTCATGGCTTCGTCGCTGTCCGACGCCACGGTGGTCGCCATCGCTTTGCGGACGGCCGTTGCGAACGAGTCTTTGCGTTCGTCGCGGCGCTCTTGCAACGCTTGAATCATCCGCCGAATTTCCAGCAGCGATTCACGGACGTTGCCCGTGTGCTTGCGAGTGAACTCGACGAC
>CAMDPK010000280.1 GCA_945904015.1 Candidatus Kuenenia stuttgartensis
ACCGGTTGATCGAAATGGTTTCCCATCGCCGTCCCGAACTCCAGTTCCACCCCGGTGCAGCCAGGCGACCCATAGCCGAAGGTGAGCGGTCCTTTGCGATCGAGAAACTTGATGAACACATCATCGCGCACGACCCACTTGTCGTCCTTTCGCAGATGGGCGAAGAGGTCTTTCGTCTTCGCATCCGTCGCCTGGTAATCCAGCAGCGCGTTGCGAGCCTTCCCCTCCATGTTCGATTGCCCGGCGAGAATAAAAACCTTCACCGCCTTGTCGGCGGCGTGCAACGGTGCGTTTGCGAACAGCCAAACGACGACGAGACCAATCAGCAGACGCATCATTTCACACTCTCTCTGTTGAGGAAGTTGTCGCAGTCAGTGTACCCGATCACTTCGGCTCAACGATCGGGGTCAGACGGCTCAATGGGAACATCGCAGAATGAGAGCGCGGCGAGGCCGTTTTCTCCGTAGAGCAGGTTGTCGGGATTCCAACTGGCGCTATCGAGATAGGTCACGGTCTTAGACTTCGTTGGTCCCTTCAGCTTCAACGAAATTTGATTGGCGTTCTCTGAGCCGGTAACTACTTGATTCGCTTCGCCGTCGAGATGGAAGTGACTGACGAGCGAACCCACCCATCGGAAACCACATGCCCGCTTTCTTCAACCCTCCCCCTAACATTTCGCGAAGAACGAAAAACCCTCGGTCGCAAGTTGTTATGCAGCCGAGGGTTCTCGTTTGGTCATCTTCCGATGAGCTACTCCGCGGTGGTATCACAAGACTCGCGACCGTCCCAGCCGATTGGTTCGCCTGCCGCTTCTCAAGTGCCACAACTGTCGTATTTACTTTGTGATGCGTTGATGCGATTTGGTTTGAGTCCGTCTATTTCGCGATTTTCGTCGCCATTCAAATCAGACTGTTACGACACCTCAGCACCTTGCTTAATAGCCACCGGAACCGATTGTGGCTGAGGAGGACGACGCCACGGAGGACTGTTGCCGTTGGCGATAAGTATCGAGCATCGCGGCGGTCGCGGTTGCTCCGCAGCGGGTGGCGCCGAGGTCTCGAACTTTGATGAGGCCGTCCAGGTCGCGGACTCCACCGGCGGCTTTCACTTGTACGCGCGGCGAGACGCTCGCGCGCATTAAAGCGAGATCGTGCTCAGTCGCGCCTTTGTAGTTGTACGAGCCGTCGGCCTGCTTCACGAAGCCGTAGCCCGATGAGGTCTTCACCCAGTCGGCTCCGGCTCGTTCGCAAAGTTCGCAGAGACGTCGTTTGAAGTCGTCGCTACTCAGGCCCGCGCCGCCCTTCGTCAGGTAGTCATTCTCGAAGATGACTTTCACCTTCGCCCCGTGTCGATGTGCCTCGTCGCAGACGGCTTGAACGTCGCGTTGCAGGTAGTCCCAATCGCCGCTGAGGGCCTTGCCAATGTTGATGACCATGTCGATCTCGGCCGCACCATCGCGGCAGGCCAACTCGGTTTCGTATCGCTTCGACTCCGTGCAACTGTTGCCGTGAGGGAATCCAATGACTGCGCCGACCAGCACACCGCTGCCTCGCAGTAACTCGACTGCTCGCGCGACGAAGTACGGTTTGATGCACACCGATGCGACCTTGTATTCGACAGCGAGGCGACAACCGGCCTCCAGTTCCGCATCCGTCATCGTGGGATGCAGCAAGGAGTGATCGATCATCTTGGCGAGTTCTTCGTAGGTGTATTGCATGCGGTCATCCTTCGATTGGGAAATTGTGTGAGAATTGGGATAGGCATCCTGCCTGTCAGTGACGGCAATCTGAACTGCAACAAGACTGACAGGCTGGAAGCCTATCCCACGGGTGATTGAGCCAATGCGATCGCTCCCATGAGTCCGGCGGACTCGCCGAGTTGCGAGCGAACGACTTGCACGGAGTCAGTCGGGAACATCCCGACGCGGTTGCGGATAACGTCCCGAACCGTCGAGGTCAGTAAGTCGCCCAGTTCCGCGACGCCGCCGCCGAGCACGACCAAATCCGGATGCAGCACCGTCACCACGTTCGCTGCCGCAATACCGATCCAGATCGCCGCCCGTTGCAACGCCTCGCGTACCAGTTCGTCTCCTGCGTCCGCTGCCGCGAGCATTTCTCGCGGTGTGATTCGATCGCATTGCCCGGCAACAAGCTGATGCAATTTCGGAGCAAGCCCCGTTCGCATCAGCCGCACTCCTTCGGCGACGATCGCGGGGCCACTGGCGAGCGCTTCGAGACAACCTCGATTTCCACACCCACAACGCGGACCATCGGCCATCAAAGTCTGATGACCGAGTTCCCCAGCAGCTCCGAGTGGACCGAGTCGCAGTTGTCCGTCGATCGCAACTCCGCCGCCGACTCCTGTACCGATCGAGAAAAACGCGAGAGTCACCCGAGGCCGATCGCGACCATGACCAAACCGCAGTTCGCCGAGCGTCGCCGTGCGAACGTCGTTCAACAACCGCACGGGAGAACCGAGTCGCTCGCTGAGCGTGGCTGCCGCAGGGACATCGCGCCATTGCGACGGCAAATTCGGAAGGAACTTCGTCGTCCCGGTCCGCACATCGACGAGCCCCGGCACGCCCATTCCCACCCCGAGCAAGTGCGACGATGTCGACTCGTTAGCGATGTTCGCGAGCTGACGTTGAATCAAGTCCGCAATGCGCGCGAGGACTGCGTCTGGTCCCTGATGCGATTCCGTGGGAATCACGTCGCGCGCGAGAACTCGACCTGATTCGTCAGCGAGCGCCGTCTTGATCGAGGTTCCACCGAGATCCACTCCAGCCAGAAGACCTGCCATTAGCAACTCTCCTCGATTGAGACCCAGCGCCGTTCGCGATGGCTGCGCAGCACGGCTTCGCACAGCAGAATCTCCCGATGACCGTCGGCAAACGTCGGAAACGGTGACGGAGCGGAGAAGTCAACCACAGCAGCCGAGAGACTCTCGATTCGTGATCTCATCGTAGTTTTCCGCGTGCGGGAGTCGCCGACTGGATCGGGCCGAGGCGGCTTTGGAACTCGTATTGGTCGCCTCGGTAGAGCGTCCGCTCCCACCACAGCGGTGAGTCGTCTTCGAGGTAGCCGACGGAGACGACTTCCAATGCCGGAGACTTGGCGGTTGTCTGAAGATGCTTGGCCTCGTTCGCTGTCAGCAGCACCGCGCGAATGACTTCGTTCGCACCGCCGATCTTGAGGCCGTGTGTCTCGGTCCAAGTGCGATACAGCGAGCCTTCAGCCTGCGACTTCGTCAGCTTCGGGCAGTGACGCTGCACGACGTAGCGGTGCTCGAAGATGACCGGCACGCCGTCGGCCAAACGGATGCGATCCAGTTCCCATAACTCGTCGGATGGCTCGGCGCTCAGAGCGGTGCGCAAGGCTTCGTCAACTTCGGCTGCGGTCAGCTTGCCGAACGTGAGTAGCTCGGTGCTCGGCTTTTTCCCGGCGGCGCGAGCTTTCTCCGTGAAGCTGACCAGCGAGCGGACGTCGTAGTCGATCACGTCGCGCCGGACGAAGGTGCCTAGCCCTTTGCGAAACTCCAGAAAGCCTTCGGACACCAG
>CAMDPK010000281.1 GCA_945904015.1 Candidatus Kuenenia stuttgartensis
AAGACCGCCAAGCAGATCGGCTATCCGATTCTCATCAAGGCCACGGCCGGCGGCGGCGGCAAGGGGATGCGAGTCGCTCGCGATGAATCGGAACTCGTCAGCGGCCTGAAGCAGGCGGCTCAAGAAGCCGAGAAGGCGTTCAAGAACGCTGGCGTCTACATGGAGAAGTACGTCGAGAACCCGCGGCACGTCGAGGTGCAGTTCATCGCCGACACGCACGGCAACGTCGTTCACCTCTGGGAACGCGACTGCTCGATGCAACGCAAACACCAAAAGCTGATCGAAGAATCTCCCAGCCCGAACCTGCCGAAAAAAGTCCGCGAGGAAATCTGCGCCGCCGCCGTCCGCTTGGCCAAAGCCGCGAACTACACGAACGCCGGCACCTGCGAGTTCATTGTCGACAAGGACAACAATTTCTATTTCATCGAAGTCAACGCCCGCATCCAGGTCGAGCACCCCGTCACCGAACTGGTCACCGACACCGACCTGATCCAAGCTCAAATCCGAGTTGCCGCCGGCGAAGAGTTGCCGTGGAAGCAGAAGGACATCGAGTGCCGCGGCCACGCGATCGAAATCCGCATCAACGCCGAAGACCCGGACAACGACTTCCGAGGCTGCCCCGGCACGATCACGAAGCTGCGACTTCCCGGCGGTCCCGGAGTGCGCATCGACTCGCACGTCTACGAAGGCTATCGCATCCCGCCGTACTACGACTCAATGATCGGCAAGCTGATCGTCCACCGCCCGACTCGACAAGCCGCCATCGCCACGATGCTGCGAGCACTCGACGAGTTCGTCATCGAAGGGGTGAAGACCACGATCCCGCTTGCGAAGCGAATGCTCCGCGACCCGAACTTTGTGGCCGGCAACGTCCACACGAAGTACGTCGAGCAAACGCTGTTGGCGAAGTAGGATGGGCACTCTTGCCCGTCCTATTTTGTCGCAACACACGGACGGGCAAGAGTGCCCATCCTCCGGCTCAAAACGAGTGTTCCCAACCGCCGCGTGACAGATCGCGCAAGCTGCCGTCTGCCATTCGAATTCGGCAGCCAAGCGGACTCTCGATTTCGCCAATCCGTGTCGCTGTGGCATTGCCTGTCGCGGAGAGAAGCTTCGTTCCGTCGCTCGGCGAGACCGTGAAGAGCAGTTCAAAATCCTCGCCGTCGCTCAGAGCATGTTCGAGCAAACTGCGATTGTCGGTCATCCGGTGAGCCGCCTCGGAGATCGGAAGAGTCTCCTCAAACAACGTCGCGCCGACCGAGCTTTCGTCGAGCAGGTGATGCAGGTCAGCAGCAAGTCCATCGCTGAGGTCGATCATCGCGTGCAAATCGACGAGCTGGTGAAGCTCCAAAGCTTCGCGGACTCGCGGAGTGAACGTCAGATGATGACCGAGAATACTGCCGCCGAGTGGGCCGGTGACGAACAGCCAATCTCCCGCCTTTGCACCCGAACGTCGAACCGGACCTCGCTCAGTCGCCTCACCGATCAAAGTCACGCTGATGACGAGCGGGCCATCCCATGTGTTTGTGTCTCCGCCGATGATCGCAACTCGGAACTCGTCGGCGAGCGACTGCATTCCCTCGTGAAGTTGCTTGGCAAACTCAAAGCCGCGTGATCTTGGGATTGCGACTCCCACCAGCGCGGCGAGTGGGCGGCCGGCCATCGCGGCAATGTCGCTGAGATTCACAGCCATCGCCTTGCGGCCGATGAGTTGCGGAGTCGTCTCATCGACTCGGAAGTCAACGTCTTCCATCAACACGTCGGTCGTGAAGAGGAGTGGCGAACCGCCGGGCTGCCAGACAGCACAATCATCGCCGATGCCGAGTTGCAGACCCGGTACGGACGCGGCTCGCTGGCGAATCCAGTCGATCAAAGCAAGTTCGTTGCGGTCGGGCACGAGCGGTCTCTGTCAAAGGCGAGCGGAGGGTGTCAACCCTCCGAGTTCAAACGCCAGTAGCGTACAAAACTCGGAGGGTTGACACCCTCCGCTCGCCTCTGAAAATCCTACTTCGTCTTCGTCGCCGTCTGCGTCGGAGTCACTTGCAGGTGTCCGTAGAGCGTCTCGGAACCGCGAAGGATGTAGAACTTCAACGGATTGAACGTGTGCAGTTGCTGGTGATCGAGGACGTAGTTGATGTTGTCGTAGGTCACGGTTTCCCAGACGTGCAGTCCGACCAACACATCACCGACGCGGATGCCGTTCTGAGCGGCGGTACTTTGAGCCTTCACTTCGGCGACTTTCATACCCCCGCGATATTTGTCACCGAGAAGCTTTCTTTCGCCCTCGGTCACAGGGACGATGCGAACGCCCATCATCCGAAAGGCCTTGTCGTAGGTGGAGTCGTCGCTCTGAGCACGCACGACCGGTTGGTTTGATTCGCCGGTTCGACGTCCACCAGCGAGAGTGGCCAGCGTCATCGACGTGGTTTCGGATTTGTCGCCTCGCTTGAGCGTGATTTCGACTTTCTCTCCGGCGGGACGCCCCAGACAAGCACGCTCGAAGTCGGTGGCATCGACCACAGGAATCGCGCCGACCTTTGTGACCACATCACCAACTCGCAGGCCTGATTGCTCAGCCGGACTGTTCGGCTTCAAGCCATCGACGCGGACGAATCGCTGTTCACCCTTCTTCACGTCAGTCAGGATCGTGCCGTGATACGTCTGCGCGAGTCGTTCACCGCTGAGTAACTCGGCAATAATTCTGCGAGCGTCGTCCATCGGAATCGCGAATCCAATGCGCTGCGCGCCGGCTCGGATGGCGACGTTGATGCCGATCACTTCGCCGTCCATATTGATCAGCGGCCCACCGCTGTTGCCGGGGTTGATGCTGGCGTCCGTCTGGATCAAGTTCTTGTAGCCCTGTTTTTCATTGACCTCGACATCACGCTTCAGAGCACTGACCAGCCCTTGAGTCGCGGTGTTCTCGTAGCCGAAAGCGTTGCCGATCGCGAAGACCGTCTCACCGAGCATCAGGTCCGAAGACGTGCCCAGCGGCATGACGGTGAGCGGCTTGGTCGCGTCCACCTTGATGATCGCGAGGTCGTGCTTCTTGTCGTAGGAAATCACGCGGGCGGTGTAGGCACTACCATCCGAGAGCGTGGCTCGTAGCGTCTCAACACCGGAGACGACGTGATAATTCGTGACGATGTAGCCGCGCTCGTCGACGATGATTCCGGTCCCCATGCCGTTGATCTTGCGATCTTTTCCGGTCAGGAGACTGTCGGAATCTTCGGCGGGCTTTTCGCTGTGGATGTTGACCACAGACGGCATCGCTTTTTGGATCGCTTTGACGGCTGGAGTCATCCGCAGTTCGGAGGCGAAGGCCAAACTGCTGGCAATGAGCGCAGCGACACACAGTCCAGTGGCGAGAGGTCGATGCAGCATGGGAGGCGAATTCTTGTCTCAAGTTGCGGCGGACGATTCGCGGGGCCGTTTGCCTCCGGCACGGCCCCGACCAACTTCCAGAGCGCGATCCATCCGACTCTGTGCTCGTGTGCATCGACTGATGCGTCGCAACTGCTTCAAG
>CAMDPK010000282.1 GCA_945904015.1 Candidatus Kuenenia stuttgartensis
GCCAAGTACAAGGGCAAGTTCGATCAGGGCTGGGACAAGCTGCGCGAAGAGACACTCGCTCGGCAGAAGAAACTGGGCGTTGTGCCGCAGGAGACGAAGCTCGCCACCAAGCCCGAAGCGATCAAGGATTGGGACACTCTGAGTGCCGATGAGAAGCGGCTGTTTGCTCGCCAGATGGAAGTCTTCGCCGGGTTCGGTGAATACGCCGACTACGAAGCCGGCCGGCTCGTGCAGGCGATTGAAGATTTGGGGCAGTTGGACAACACGCTCGTCTTCTACGTTGTCGGCGACAACGGCGCGAGTGCCGAAGGAACCATGAATGGTCTGCTCAACGAGATGACGTACTTCAACCAAGTTCCGGAATCGGTTCCAGACATTCTCAAACGCATCGACGATCTGGGCGGCCCGAATTCCTACGGTCACTACGCGGCGGGCTGGGCCGTGGCGGGAGACATGCCCTTCGCGTGGACGAAACAGGTTGCAGGTAGCTACGGCGGCACTCGCAACGGACTGGTCATCCATTGGCCGCAACGAATCAAAGCCAAGGGCGAAGTGCGACCGCAGTGGCATCACGTCATCGACATCGCGCCGACGATCCTCGAAGCCGCCGGACTGCCCGAACCCAAGTCGGTGAACGGCACGCCGCAGACGCCCATCCAAGGGGTGAGCATGGTCTACACGTTCGCGGATGCCAAAGCGAAAGACCGTCACAAGACGCAATACTTCGAGATCTTCGGCAACCGAGGTATCTATCACGACGGTTGGCTGGCTCACACCGTTCACCGCGCGGCCTGGGAGTATCAGCCGCGCCGGCCGCTGCTCGAAGACAAGTGGGAGCTGTATCACGTCGAGCAAGACTTCAGTTCGGCCAACGACCTGGCCTCGAAGAATCCTGAGAAGCTGAAGGAGTTGCAGGAGCTGTTCCTGAAGGAAGCGGCTGCCAACCATGCGTTGCCGATTGATGACCGGGTCATCGAGCGATTTAACGCAGCTCTCGTCGGCCGTCCGGATTTGATGGCCGGCCGCACGTCGCTGACGGTTTACGAAGGCATGACCGGAATGTCTGAGAACGTCTTCATCAGCACCAAAAGCCGTTCGCACACCATCACTGCCGAAGTGCAGATTCCGGAAAGGGGAGCTAACGGAGTCCTCCTGGCTCAAGCGGGCCGCTTCGGTGGCTGGGCTCTGTATCTGAAAGACGGCAAGCCGACCTACACCTACAACTTCCTCGGCCTGACGGCGTACAAAGTCGCCGCGTCCAAGCCACTGCCCGCAGGCAAGGCGACCATCCGCTTCGAGTTCATCTACGACGGCGGCGGTCCGGGCAAAGGTGGCAAAGGCACGATCCTGGTCAACGGCGAGAAGGTCGCTGAAGGCCGGATCGAACGCACGCAACCCGGAATGTTCTCCGCCGACGAAGGCGCGGATGTCGGTCAAGACGGCGAGACGAACGTGACCGGCGACTACAAGGAAGGCGACAACAAGTTCACCGGCAAGATCCAGAAAGTGACGGTCGAGTTGAAGTGACGTGGCGGATGCTGCCAGCATCCGCAGCGACGCTGGCAGCGTCGGCCACTGCGCTCGATGGAGTTCTCGTTCCAATAGATAGAAAGGAGCCAGTTTCATGAAGAGGCTGCTCATCGCGACGGCCGTGATTGAGTTCGGAGGGGGCTTGGCTCTCGCGGCCCTCCCGTCGGTCTCCGTGAGGTTCCTATTCGGCTCGCCGCTGGAAACTCCCGCAGGCTTGACGATGGGCCGAGTAACTGGAGCGGCACTCGTCACTCTGGGAGTGGCTTGTTGGCTCGCGCTTCGCGACGAGCACAGCCAGGCGACCAGCGGATTGGTCTCAGCAATGTTGTTCTTCAACATCGCGATCGTCACGGTTCTCGCGACCGCTCATTTCGGTTTGGACTTGCGGGGAGTTGGCCTCTGGCCGGGCGCTGGATTGCACTCGGCGATGACCGTTTGGTGTGTCATGTGTCTTCGGAAGCCGTGCTCGATGTCACGCTGAGTCAACGCTCCGGGCCGCACCCGTCCCGACTGAGTGCGGCCCACTCAGTTCGACTTTTGCACTTTACGTGGGCAAGGCGACCGTGTTTTCCAGAAGTTGTTGGATTTTTCGAGACCCTGGTCCTGCGAGTGCCAAGGTCAAAACCTGTTGCCCGATGCTGAGTCGGCGGAGTGTCGCGAGCATGTCGGCGAATGAGGGTTCTATTTTTGACGTGTACCAACGACACAATAACGGACGCCAAGATTGATGTCGCCTCATTCGTTTCGCGTGACAACGACCACCGACCTCTTGGAGCAAGGCGTCCCCTTGGAAGGCGTGCAATACTTGGCCGGCCACGCCGATCCACGGACGACTCGACTGTATGACCGTCGCAAACGCCGTGTGACGCGCAACATCGTCGAGCGAATCTCGGTGTAGGAGCGCCCGTACGCGCCCGCCATTGTAGTGTAGGCGATCAATCTCGCGAAGTGGCTGCTTGCATGTCCGCTGACGTTTTGGCACACACGCAGGGAGGCGGAGCATGGGCTGGTTACGAATCAATTTGACCGTTTGCGGCACACGATCACCGTGACCCGCCTCTTTCGCAACGGCGACCTTTGGAAAGAGTCGTCGCGGTTCGGACGCGAAGACATTCCGCTCCTGCGCATCGCACTGGATGCCGCACACACGTGGATCTTTCGGCAGTCCGAGACGCATCGATCGTGACGCTCTCTCCAAAACCTCACACGAAAATATGTCGGAGCATTTCATGAGCGACACGCTCCTCGTTGATCGCAAACAAGCGGCGGCAATTGCTGCAATTAGCGTCGCTACTTGGGACCGAATGGTTGTCGCAGGCAAAACGCCCGCGCCCATTTACCTATCGCGTGGTTGTGTTCGCTGGCGAGTGGACGACCTACGGGCGTGGGTAGCCGAGGGATGTCCGAACTGCCGCAGTTTTGAATCGCTGAGACGATAACGATTCGAGCACAGACGACGATCCTCAAGTCGTCAGGAATGTGTACAAAAGGGCTCAGCATGGCGCGTTTGTGATGAGCGTCAGAAAGGGGACCAGCGTGAGCGAGTAAAAGGGGGCCACCTGGGTGCTTAAAAATCGCCCGAAGGGTTGTCGGGCGGGTTTGTCGGGACGCTAGGAACTGGCTCGGCAGGAGGCCGGGGGTTCGGTCGTACTTCGGTCCCTTGCCGCGAGCACCATCCAACGCGGCGAGATACGGGTGAAACTGATCGACGAACAGTTCGCCGTTTTTGTCGGCGATGACCTTCACACCGTCCGAATACTTTTCGAGCATTTGGTTGTAGCCGGTCAGCGCGGTCGGTCCCTGATCGCCGTTGTCCACCGGTTGCGGAGTC
>CAMDPK010000283.1 GCA_945904015.1 Candidatus Kuenenia stuttgartensis
GACCTTGCGGGTCGCGCAAGGGTTGAGCGGTGCAGAAAACCGCTCGTTGACTTTTCCGAAAAGCACTACTAACCTCGCGCGGCAAAATCTGCCGATGGGGACAGGCATCGAAGTGGCGTCCGTCCCTGGAGCTTTGGTCCAGCCGGCCGCCGTTGGCGATGCACCCCTTCCCACCTTTGGGTTGTGTGTCGTCTCTCCCTCGTGCGAGGGTCGTCGTTTGTGGCTCACCAGGAGGTTGCGTGAGCCGTCTTTGTGGTCGCGGCGTCGGGTTGGACCACGCCGCACACCTGGAGCTGACCATGATGTTGAATGCCCGCCTGCCCCAATTTTTTTTGGCGTTGATTTTCGGAGCGTGCTACGCCGCCTCCGCATCGGCTCAGGAGTTGAACTGGGCCGAAAAGATGTTCGATCAACGGACCATCGACTTCGGTGTCGTCGCCCGTGGCTCGGACGCAGTTGCTCGCGTGAAGATCACCAACCTTTACAAGCAGGTCGCTCATATCTCCGACGTCCGCACGACCTGTGGCTGTTCGGCCGGAAAACCCAGCAAGACGTCGCTGGAAAGCCTCGAAGAAGGCTACATCGAAGTGACGATGGACACTCGCAAATTTACCCGCCGCAAGGACTCGAACGTCATCATTACTTTCGATGCTCCACTGCACCAAGAGGTTCGCATCCCGATCACCGCGTACATTCGAACTGACGTGGTCTTCGATCCCGGTTCGGTCAACTTCGGCGCGGTTGAGCATGGCAAGGAAGCGACACGCACGATCAAGTTGCAATACGCCGGCCGCAATGAATGGCATGTCAAAGAGATCAAGAGCCGCAGCGAATCGGTCGTCGCGAAAGCCGTTGAGACCGCTCGCGGCAACGGTCGAGTCGATTACGACATCGTCGTGACGCTGGCTCCGAACACCCCGCCCGGAGCCGTTCGCGAGCAGCTCACGTTGATCACCGACGATCAGACCAGCCCGCAAGTCCCGTTGCTGGTCGAGGCGACTGTCGAAGCGGACGTGACGGTCACTCCCGCGATCGTGTCTCTGGGCGTGATGAAACCGGGTGAGGCGAAACAGTTCAACGTCGTCATCAAAGGACGTCAGCCCTTCCAAATCGACAAAGTGGAATGCGATTCTGACAACGGCCTGTTCAAGGTTCGTCTGCCTCAGAACGCCGCTCTGGTGCATGTCCTGCCCATGACGATTACCGCTCCCGACAAGCCCGGTGATCTCGCCGAGGAGTTTACGATCACGGTCAACGGGCGACCGACGCCGGTGACGTTCAAAGCGCGAGGGAAAATCTCCGAGCCGCCAGCCGGCTAGGGTCAGTGAACCGAAAATTCGTGAGTACGAGACAGCCCCGGCCAAATAGGCCGGGGCTTTTTCGTTGCCGGACGGGGAATTTCGGCTGACGTGAAGTCGCTGCCGAGACGTCGTTGCCAAACGGAATTCGACTAGCGTTGATCGCAGAGGGAACCATACGGTCCCGGCTTGGAGGAATTCATGGACGAGCCACAATCCACTTCGACTTGCACGATGCCGTTCAACTTCCAGCGGCTGGGCCTGATCCTGCCGCTGACGGTCGTTTGCGTGTGGTGGGATTTGTATTCCAAGTCAGCGGTGTTCGATCGGCTGGGCTACCCCGGCGGACGGGGTCCGGTGCATCAGTGGCTCGGACGACTGTCGACGTTTCAGCTCTTCACCAGCTTCAACGAAGGAGCCTTGTGGGGGGTCGGCCAGGGTCTGACGTGGCTGTTTGCCGCCCTGAGCGTCGTGGCGGTCGTGGTCATCACGTACTGCTTGCTGAAGACGTCGGCCGGGCGGTGCAATTGGCTGACGGTGGCTCTGTGTTTGGTGCTCAGCGGAACGCTCGGCAATCTGTATGACCGGCTGGGGTTGTACGGCTACACGAATCCCGACACTGGCGAGCCGTATCGAGCCGTGCGGGACTTCTTGCTCTTCACGTTCGGCAATTGGCCGTGGCCGGTGTTCAATTTCGCGGACGTGTTTCTGGTCACGGGGACGGGAATGTTGGTGGCGTACTCGTTCTGGTCTGAGCGTCACGCGGCCAAGCTGGCGAATCGCTCAAACGAGCCGACAACAGTCGAGCCGCCGGCGGGGACCATTCACTGCTAGGCGACGATGGAGTTTGCCCGATGTCGATGATCTCACACGGGGCCGTCTTCCGTCAGGCACCCTTGAATGAAACGGACTTGGCGGAGATCGACAGCGTACTTGCCGCGCAGGCATCGAAGCTGGTTCGGACCCGAAAGGGACGAGTTTGGGAATTCATCAACGGCTGCGTGGTGCTCGACGTTCGTGTCGAGGACGTGCAAAGCGTTTTGTGGGACTGCGAAAATGACCTACTTTCCCTTGGCTTGTTGCCGGATCCGGGATGTTTCCGCGTTTCGATCACAGCCGGCTATCGCTCTGACGAAGTAGATCGGGAGATCGGTCAACTTTGTGAGTCGATTGCGGCCGCGATCGGGGGTGTCAGGATTGGACCTCGCCACGTCTCTTAGTCCGAAGACTCTCTCCAACCTTTTTCCCCGACCGGTGCAATCCGTATCAAGCTGGAGTCTCCAACTGCCGAAATTTTGAAAAACTTGCCAACTCTATGTTGGACATCGAAAAAGACAGTCGTAGAATCCCGCTCGTCCGAGATTTGGGATTCGTACCACCAGAACTCTTCACGAGGCACCACACAACACAATGGTTGAGACCGCTGAGCAGCCCCCATCGTGTTACCGCCGTCGTCCTCCAGGGCCTTTGCAGCGTCTGCGTGTTGCGTCGTCTTGCCTGCGTGATGGATTTTCCCGTTTGATGTGTGTGTCGCTCCGGCCCGTGTTGAATTGTTCCGCTAATCGCCGTTTTGAGCACCTCTCGATTTCTCCCCTCTGCCTGAGCCTTGCTGGCTCGATCTCGCTCAGCCCCGCCCGCGCGTATCGCGTCTGGTTGGCGGCCACGGTTCGAGCGGGACAGCTACTGCCACTGCAATTTGTGCGGCGGTTCACTCGCCGTTGAGGTCGTTCGCCTGACGGGCGAAGTGCTTTGGTCTCATGTTTTGGCGTGCTTTCGTTCCTCTGTCTCCCACCTGCTGCGATCGAACAGATCTTTTTCCGATCTGCGATCCAGTCGACCGAATGATTTGGTCTGCCGGGAGACTTTCGTCTTGGAGAACCTGCCCATGTCCACGTTGCTCGATTGTGGAGTGCAATCCGCCACGCGTGTCGCTCAACCGGTCATTTCGTTCGATCAAGCCAAGGCCATTGCCGAAGTGCATGGCACTCCGGCGCTCGTGCTCAGCCGCTCGGCGTTGCAACGCAACTACGA
>CAMDPK010000284.1 GCA_945904015.1 Candidatus Kuenenia stuttgartensis
CCCATCACGGCCGCGATCGACGCATCTTCATCGGCCCGGAAGGGCAAGCCGTGCTCCGCCCGTATCTCGATCGTGACGCGGAAGCGTGTTGTTTTTCGCCGTCTGAATCCGAAGCCGAGCGGAACGCCGAGCGAAAGGCAAATCGCAAATCGCCGATGACTCCCAGCCAAGCCGCACGACAGCCGAAGACCGATCGACAACGCGCACCTCGCACACGCTACGACAAAAACGGATACGGTCGCGCGATTGTGCGTGCCTGTCTTCTCGCTGGGGTTGAATCGTGGTCCCCCAACCAACTCCGCCACACTCGCGCCACGGCGATCCGTGAGCGATATGGACTTGAAGCCGCCGCGACTGTGCTGGGTCACAGTGATACAAAAATCACAGCGGTTTACGCCGAGCGTGATTATGAGTTGGCCGCACAAATCATGTTGGCGGTCGGTTAAACTGGTCACGTCGTGCGATAGGGCATCGAACCCGACAAGCTGGCCGTTTCACCAGTTTCGCACGACGCTTTTTCAATGGAACAGCCTCACGAAACAGAGGCCGGCATCATGGCAAAAATTCCTCCAGCGGAACCGTCAACGGTATTTTGGTTTTGGTCGCAGTGTCTTGGCGACCTCGTCTGCTGGGCGACTGATCCCGACCCGGAAACCACGACAAGTGACGGTTGGCGTGAACAATTCAGGAACGACATTCGGGACAAGGGCGACCGGGCACGCGATGCCTCACCCGATGACGTGACGCGAAACCAAGTCACACGCTCACGCAGTCTCGCATCCCAACTTGTGCGGATGCTGAACGAAACTCCCGAATTGAACGCGACACCGTGTCGGAATTGGTCGCAGGTTGATCGGCTCGTTGTTGAGCAACTTGCTGATTTGCAATCGCAGTTCGCAAAGCTCGGCGATGGCAAGGGCAACAAGCCACCGGCACAGAGACCCACAACTGAGAAGCCGCCCGCTGATCCCAATGATGCTCCGCAGTGGGACAAGCCTACCGAAGCCCGCAACAAGTGGCTGTACGAGCAATGCCACAAGGGAACCAAGTACGAAGCGATTCTCCGCGAGCTAAAAACGAAGTCCGCGAAGTGGCAACTCATCGAGAGTGTCAACGGCATCAAGAAGGCTGCGAACGCATACGCGACCCGCAAGCAAAAGAAGCTGATCCCGCGCCGTGGCGCAGGCCGACCCAAGCAGAAATAATCTGCACTCTGCACGAGTGCAAAAGAGTGCAACTCAGCGCAATTTTCATTCCGTCGCACCGCCGTACCTTGTCCGCAGTTCTTGACCAAAACTGCTCACGAGGTACGAAGCATGATCGACACAGCGACTGATAATTTGCTTCCCGTCGCGGACGTAATCCGTCAACGTCTCGGCCGCAGAGTCGGCCCGGCGACAATCTGGCGATGGCGGCTCAAAGGCATCAACGGCGAGAAGCTCCAGTGCATTCGTTGCGGGGCACGCTGGATGACCACTGTCGCCGCATTCGGTGAATTCCTTCGCGCACAAACCGCGAACTGTCAGCCCGTGCTGCTCGACTCCGACGCTCCGACTGAGCGATCCGACGCGACGAAACGGAAGCTCGCCGCCGCTGGCTTGCTGTGACCACCCCCACCAAAGGCGACGGCCACCGTTCTCATCGGTAGCCGTCAGCGAGTCCCCGTATCTGACACGGAGCAAGCGTGATGATGATACCCGACCCCACCGAGCAAGTCAGCGAGATTGCCCGCACGTTTCGGCTGTTTGTTCCCGCCGCTGGTGACATGGGCGAAGTTCGAGTCATTGGAACGCAAGGCGGTGCTCCGTTCGGCTTCTACTTCGGCCATGAACAAATCTTGCAAGCGGCGAAGCAAGCGGCGAGCTACAGCGTGACAGCAAAAGGCGTCTATGTCGTGATGAATCGGATCGGCGACGACCTCAAGAGCCGTCCGAAGCTGATCGACTCGAACACGCTGACTAAAGACGCGGACATCGTTCGCCGGCACTGGCTGTTGATCGACTTTGACCCTAGCTCGCCGGAACGCGGTGCTGACGATTCCGCGACCAATGCCGAGAAAGAAGCGGCACGTTTGAAGATGGTGGAAGTCGATTCGTGGTTGGACGAGCGAGGTTGGCCAGCTCCCGTTGTTGCCGATTCTGGCAACGGCTTCCATCTTCTCTTTCGGATCGACCTGCCCAACGACGAACCAACAAAACAAACCATCAGCCGATTCTTAAAAGCACTCGCCCAGCGATTCGGTGACAATCACGTCGGCGTCGATACCAGCGTCCACAACGCCAGTCGAATCACAAAATGCTACGGCTCTAAGGCACGCAAAGGCCAAGATCGACCGGAGCGACCGCACCGACCATCGAAACTGCTCTCTGTGCCGGAAGGTCAGGGAGTCGTCAGTGCTATCCTGATCGCAAAAGCGACCATCGACGCTCTGGCCGAAGCGTCACCAGCGACCGCAGACGCTTCGCTGTTCGATCGACCGGCAACAGCCAAGCCGCGCATCAACGGCGATGCCCATACACCGACAACGCCGAAGCTGATCCTACCGGAGACGTTCCCCGTTGGCGGACGGCATGACACGCTTCTGAAAGTCGCTGGTGCAGTGCGTTCTTTCGGATCCAACGAGACCGAGATTCTCGCCATTCTGCGGACGTTCAATCTGACACGTTGCGGCAACGGCAAACCCGATGACGAACTGGCCAAGATCGCTCGCGACTTCTCGACCAAAGACGTCAACCTCCCGATGCGTGCGTTGATTGAATGCCAGACTGACGAGCAAGCCATCTCCGCCGAGCGGCAACAAAAGCTGCGACACGCACTACAGCACGGACTCAAAGGACTCGCTGACGGCCGTAGCCTCGATGAAGTCGCCGGAGCAATCAGTACGGTGCTCGGCACGATCACGGCGGACACCCAGCCGCAAACTTTTGAGACGCTCACCAGCCGTGAACTCGATGACGGAGCGTTCGACCTGGATTACTTCGTCGCCGACATGCTCGTCAAAAGTCAGCCGTGCGTCTTGGCCGGACCAAAGAAGTGCCTCAAGACCAACATCCTGATCGACCTCACGTTGTCGCTCGCCAGTCAGTGCAAATTCCTGGGTGAGTTCTACGTCACGAGGCCCGTCCGAGCGGCTCTCGTGAGCGGCGAGAGCGGTCAGGCGACGATTCAAGAGACAGCGCGACGAGTGGCACGATCAAAGCCGTGGATCAACCTCTTCGACTACGAAAACGCATTCTGGTGTTTTGA
>CAMDPK010000285.1 GCA_945904015.1 Candidatus Kuenenia stuttgartensis
CGAAGTGGTCGCGGAAATGGACGGTAGCGATTCAACCGCGCCTTGCACGTCCAGCAGTCGCGGGTCCGTGTAGACGTTCATCGTGAGGTCGATGCTCGAATGCCGCATTGCCGCTTGAGCAACGCGGGGAGCCACTCCGGCGACGCTCAACATCGTGCCGAACGTGTGCCGCAGGGCGTGAACGTCGATCGTGCGGCCTCGGTCATCGCGTTTCGGGATGCCGGCCGCCTTCAAGTCGCGGTCGAGAATCCGGCAGAACGCTTTCGGGATTCTGAGCAGTCGGGTTGAGGCAGGCAGCTCGGTCGGGGGGGCATCACGACGAAAGGCGAGCACTTTTGCCAAGCCGGCCGCACAACCGGACAGGCCAGCCACCCACTCCCGCAGTTCGTCGGCCATGTCACGGCGAAGCGGGATCGAATTCCCTTGACGGTTCTTTTCGTCCGCCGCCTTCAACCGGACGTGCGGGAAGTCGCCGTCGATGTCGAGTTGCCCGACCGTCAACGATGCGAGTTCACCGCGTCTCAGTCCGGTCGTCACCACCAGCTTGTAGGCCAACGCTCGTTCGATGCCGAGCCGCTCTTGCCGCCCCAGGAACGTCGGGTTGTCTTTCAGCCGTTCTCGTGCAAGTTCCACCGCGTCGGGAAGTTCATCGAACTTCAACGGCTTGAGCTTCCACGTTGCACGGCTTCGCTTTTGCCGCGTTGCGGTGTCCGTGCCCGAAGCCTTGATCGTTTCGCGTCCGAACTCCGCCAGCGGTCGCAGGCGAGCCACAACCAGCAACCGCGACAACTCCGCCTCGGTCAGTGCCCGACGTTGCCGGCGTTGATCGACTTTCTCATCAGCATGGCTGATTCTGGCTAGCGGATTGAACGGCAGCCGATCCCGTTCCACGCACCAGTTGCAGAACGTCCGTAGCGCGACCAAATACGAATTGCGAGTTCGTGCCGCCATGCCGACGTTGGTTTGTTGAGCCAACCAGCGTTCGACCGCTTCGGCCCGAATGTCTGTGAGCCGTCGCAGGCTCAATTCGTCGATCACTCGTTGAATGAGTCGCTCGGTTCCCGTGACGTGAGACTCCGACCGCCCGGCCGCTTGCATCGTGGCGATGAATTTGGCGAGATGATCGGCCAATGCGGTGTGCTGATGATCGACCATCGCATTCTCGGCGGTCGAGATGATTCCCGACCGTACCTTTTCGGCTCGCTTCTCAAGTCCGGCGAGCACGCTCCGCGCCGCCGTTTCGTCTTTGCAGCCGGTCGAGACTTCGCAGACATACCCGCTCCCGTCGCGAAACTTCGCCAGCCACGTCGGCGACTCCGTGACGATCCGCTCCGACCCGTCGCGTCCGGTCGTCAACTTCGCCGTGCGAGTCCGCTTGCCGGCCTTCCAACGAGCGAAGCGTTGTCCGCCCTTCGTGAAGATGTCCGCACCGACCGGCAGCGGTCGCGTCGTCTGTTTCTTGAAGACAGTTCCCATCGTCATTTTCCTTTTCGCTTCGGCTTGCTGACCGGCCCCAATTCCAATCCGAAGTAGTCGGCCAGCGCGTCGGCCGAGTCGAGATGGATCGTGCATTCGCCACGGGCAAACTTCATCAGTGATTGGCGCAGGACTCCGGTTTCCTGTTCCAGCGTCAGAAACGGGATGCCCCGCTCCAGAATGGTTTGCCTCAATAAGTCAGTGATCGGCATTTTCTTGGGCATGATGTAACACAAGATACAGTCCGTTCGCCGAGCCGTCAATGAAAACTCAACTCGACGGTGGCAACAAGTTGACTAAAATCTCCGCGCGTGCGCGCCCGAACCGATGTTGTTCGCGGGTGAACAGCGCGTGCCGCATTAGCTTTACGGCGGTCTTTGTGCGGTTGTCCCTCGCAGACACTTCAGGTCATGCGACAGCCCGCCAAGTTTCCCGCGTGGTCCGTCCGGCCCGTGGGCGATGTCGGCGTCGAGGGAGCGATAGAACAACGCGGCATCGACCACCCATACCCCTGGCGACAATTGGAACAACTCGACCGGCAGCCGGTCGCGGTTTACTTGAAACCAGCCGATCAGTTCCGCCGTCGAGGCATCCCACGTTGCCGGCGAGCCTGCCAACCGAGCCGGCGTGATCGGTGACGGATGCCACTCAAACGGCACAAACGCTGCTTGTGAGTCCGCTTCGGTGGTTGCCTCTGTCACGGGTTCACCCCACAGAGTCTGCAACTGAGCCAGGATGGCGGGATCAGTGGGCATGGCTGACTGCACTTTCTGTTTTCCGAATGGTCCTGCCGACAGGCAGTGGACCATTCGCTTATGGTCCCTTATGGGATAGAGGACACCGGTGTCCGCAGTAACGGACGCCAAATGTCCTACGGCAAGCGGACACCGGCGTCCTATTGCGGCTCCCGTTCCAGTTGGTGAACGCGGTATGTCGAGACGCCCCGCCGCAGTCCGCCGCGGTAAGTCACGGTCAGTAATTTCGCTCGCTGAAGACTTCCGATGGCTCGACGTGCTGTACGTTCCGTAACACCCGCGCGCTGTGCCAAATTGGCTTGCGATGTTTTGGCCAGACCATCGGGCTTCGTGTCCCGCCACAGCAGCAACCAGACGGCGATTTCGGATCGGTCTAACCCGGCCAGCGTCATATCCGCAAAGGCGTTGATGACCGCGAAGCGTCCGGCGGTTTCTTTCTTCCGTTTCGGCTGCTCGGCCTTTTTCGACGGCTCTTGCTTTGGTTTCGGAAGTTCCATCGGCGGCAGAACTGCACAGCCAGGGAGGATTCGCGGCTCCGTCATACGTCACTCTCCCCATCGTCAATGTCATCGGCCGTAGCCGTTTGACTCCACAACGCCTCCAGTTCTGCTTGAGTCTTTCCGGACTTCGCAGTGTCCGCTTTGCGAGCCCCTCGCTTTTGTGGTTTCGAGGTCCGTTCGGGTGCTTCTTCTGCCGACAGCGGCGTGAAACGCATGTGCGGACGGTCGAACGTCAGCAGCATGTCCCGCGCTTCACCATGACGGCTTTTGAGATGTCGCAGCCGCAGCGTGTTTCCTTCGGCGTTGTCCGCTTCCGGGTGCAAGAGGTAGGCGTCATCGCAACCAAATTCGAGTTCGCTCGATTCGCGAAAGCTGGCGAGATTCATTCCGCTCCCGGCGTAGCTCGACCGGCCTTGATCGTCTTTCGAGCGACCGAC
>CAMDPK010000286.1 GCA_945904015.1 Candidatus Kuenenia stuttgartensis
GCTTCACTGGCCATGAATGGCGGTTCGGGCGGAAATCTGTCCCTCACCGCGTCGACCGTAGTCAGTGCCCTCAGCCCGGTGACGTTGACCGGCGTGAATGCGACTCTGGCACTCACGGATGCGGCTGACCGCGCGATCACTTTGGGAACCAATTCGCTGAGCGGCACGTTCAGCCTGACCGGGACCGCTGTGGGAGCCGTGACGCAGGTCGCGAGCACCAAGCAGACCATCGCGGGATCGGTGACGATCGACACGACTGCTGCCGCAGACGACAGCATCACGCTGGACAACATCGGCAACACGTTTGGAACCATGTCGCTGACCGGTACGTCCGTCAGCGTCCGCGAAGCGGCGGCGACCGATTTCACGCTCTTGTCCGCGACGGGAGGTCTCACGGTTGTTTCTAGCGGCGCGGTGAGTGATACCGGAACCGTGACGGTTGGAACCACGACCAGCGTGACGGCCACCGGTAACAACATCACGCTCGATTCGGCGGCGAACAGCTTCGTCGGATCATTGACCCTGACCGGAGCGAATGTCGAAATTCAAGACACTGGGACTTCGGTTCTCGCCGCAGTCACGGCCAGTGGCACGTTCAAGTTGACGACGACGACAGCCGTGTCTCAGACGGGTAACGTGGTCGTGGGTGGTTTGGCGACAATCTCGACCGTCACGACGATCGATCTCGACACGGCGGCCTCGACCATCAACTTTGGTTCGCTGGCGTTGACTGGCACGGACATCGACATCAACGAAGACAGCGCGACGAACTTCGCTTCTGTCAGCGCGGCGGCCGGCACTTTGGATGTGTTGTCGGCGGGTGCCATCACCGACAGCGGAACCTTGACGGTGGGCGTTTCGACCTTCAAGGCCGGTGCGACCGGTCTCGAAAAGATCACGCTCGACGACGCTTCGTCAACGTTCGGCGACCTCACGTTCGACGGCGGCACGGTGACACTGGTCGAAAACGGTCCCACGACTCTGACCAATGGAGCAACCTCGGTTGCCGGCGGTGCCGCTACCAACGATGTCGATGGCAACATGACCATCACAACCACGGGCGGCACTGGCGATGTGTCATTCCTCGCGGCCTCAGCATCCACGTTGACCGTGGACGGTGTGTTGACGGTCGTGGCAAACAGCGGCACGGGGGCAGTCACCCTTGAGGGTACTGGCGCAGGATCAGTCGCCAACTTTGGCTCGGTTTCCATCACGGCGGCATCGGCGACGATCGTCGAAGATTCGGCCACCGATTTGGCAACCACTTCTGTGACAGGTGCGTTCGCTCTGACATCAGCGGCCGCAGTCACGGACAGCGGCGTGCTCAGCCTCGGTGGAGTCACGACGATCACAGCCACCGGAGATCTGGAACTCGACGAGGTCGGTTCAACCTTTAATGAGGTTGACGTTTCCGGTGCGAGCGTCACATTGCTGGCCTACTCGGGTTTGGTGATCGGCGACGCCGATTCGACGGCCGGCGATCTCATCATCATCGCCAGCGGTGGCATCACCGACTCGACTTCGACGATCAATTCCGCAGGCAGCATCTTCATCCAGGCCGGTTTGGATACGGCCGACCCGACTCGCGAACTCGACCCGAACGATCCGGCCGACTTCGCGTTGCTCAACGCCCTCACGATCACCACCGATCCAGTCTTCGGCACAACCGAAACCTACGTCGGCTCGATCTTCAACGTCCCGTAACCGTCGCCCACGCCCTCCGGCGTGCCGACCGTCCACCCAAAACCTCGACCGCACTCAGCCTCTGCTGGGTGCGGTTTTTTGTTTTGGTCGCCAACGTGCTCCGGCGAGCCGGGCGGCGTCAGCCCCCGGACAAGTCGGCGGAGAAACAGGTCCGGGGCATCACGGCCTCCGGCTCGCCAGACCGCTTTCTGCTGCCGCCCCTGCCCCTTCGTGCTCAAAACTTTTTTTGACCACAAAGGCCCAACGAAGTCAGCACGACGCGCCAGCGAGTGGTTCTTCCCGAACAACCACTCGCTGGCGCGTCGTGCTGGGTGCCGCTTTTCATTCTGCCTCAGCCCCGCGCCGCGCGTGCGATCTGACGTAAGTCTCGCACAGCGACTGCTGGCAACGGCGGCCGAACGGTCGCGTGCCAAACGACGATTGTCCGGCTTTTCGCCGAACTTCGCAGATTGTTTCCCTGGCCGCAGAGGAATTTCGCCTCGGCGCAGACCACAGCCGATTTTCCCCTGGCCATTCGGACTGGAGGCTGAGGAACCCCCAATCTCCTCAGCGAGAACCTGGATCGGCGCAGCGGAAATTTAAGACGCATCCAAGGCGATGAATGCATCTCTGTCGATTTCCAGTTTTTCCCTGTGCCAATCCGGAAAAGTTCTGGAGGATTTCAGCGGGGGCCTGTAGCGTGGTCGCGCGGTTCTGAATCCTTCTGCCCCTCTCTTTAGGAGACTTACGTCATGTCAACCCGCATCGAAGTCGAGTATGACCGCGAGTTCGCGAACGCCGACCTCCAGGCCATCATCGCTCGCGCCATCGCCACGCTCAATGTGATGGTGCAATTGGGAGTCGCCTATCAAACCCTGCCCGGTCTGGCGCTGGCGGCCTATCAAACGGAGACCACCGCGCTCACGGCGGATGTCAGTGCGCTCAATGCCCTGATCGACCAGATTCGAGCACTGCTGATCTTGATTGATGCCAAAGCCCAGCCGCTCGACGAAAAGAACAAGGCGGCTCTGAAAACGCTCAGCGGCTTGCTCACCACCGACGCCGACCGCGCCTTGCTCGACCAAATCACCGGCCCGACGACGCAATCGGGCGGCGGCACACCCACTCCGCCACCAATCCCCTAATCATCGTCGCCCACGCTCTGCGGCGTGCGACCGTCAACCCAAAACCTCGACCGCACTCAGCCACTGCTGGGTGCGGTTTTTTGTTTTGGTCCAACGTAGCCGTCATCGCTTTTCTTGAGTAGTTCGTGGCGGTGATTTGAGGAATTGTAGACGAGTTGTGTTCGCCTTGGCGCACACGGGAAGCGCTGGTTTCGAGAACCGAGAAGCTTCACCGGATGTGCGGAGGAGGAATGCGACGGCG